>WFOC01000029.1 GCA_015488295.1 Gammaproteobacteria bacterium | reverse complement strand
TTACGGCTCTTGGGCTTGCTCATTGAGCACCTCTCATTCGTCCAGTTTTCTCTTGCTTTAGGGGTTTTTCTGGACGTTTATTCTATCATCTTTCGATGATTACTTATGAAAAATCAGCAGGTTATGTATATTTCAGGATCGACTATTTAATGGCTGCCTTCTGCCAGCAGCGGACTTTTAAGAAAACAAAAGCTTATTTACCACAGAGGCACAGAGCGCACAGAGTTTTGTTTTGTTAACTGCGCCTGCGGCGCAGCTAACAAATAAGAGGTTTTTCTCTGTGTGCTCTGTGCCTCTGTGGTGAAATATTTTTATTTTTTATATGTCAGCTAAGACTCAATAACTGTCATTCAGCGTTTTGTTTTAGCTGTGTTTCCAGCAGTAATTCCAGCTTATCGAGCTTCTCCCTTGTGCGCTGCAATACCGCTGATTGTACATCGAATTCTTCGCGTGTGACGAGGTTCATTTTTGCTAGCGATGACTGCAGCAGGCTGTGGATATTGTTTTCGATATCCTCCTGCATGTGCTTCAGGTCGCCGGGTATCAGCGAGCTGATGCGTTTACTCAGTTGTTCCAGTGATTCATTCATATTCTTCAAGGGCTTTTTGTTGCGTTTGCGCCATTGTAAATCAATTGTTTCATCTTTTATATAAACAGAGAATAAAGGCGCACCAAAATGTACATGCCGGGTACTTGCTGCACCTTATTGGTGCAACTTGTTCGGCGCTAAAGTAAAAAAAAATAATTGAATATCTGTAATTGATTGTTTTTAAAAAGGTTTTTTATGTTGGCATATAACATGCACTTGTTTGGAACAGGTTTGTAATAAAACTGTTTATTTTTAATTAATTTTCGGAGTCTAACTCGATGAAAAAATCTATTGTTCTGGCAACTGCGGTTGCTTCTGTTTTAACCAGTGGTATCGCTGCTGCGGATCTTACCGCGAATGCTGGTGCTTTCTCTAACTACATTTTCCGTGGTACGACTTATTCTGGCGACAGTGCTGTTGTGCAGGGTGGTATCGACTGGACTAACGATTCAGGCATCTACGCAGGTACCTGGGTTTCTACTTTAGGTGCAGCGGGTCTTGGCGGTAACGAGATTGATTTTTATGTTGGTTACGCTGGTGAAGCGGGCGGCCTGGGTTATGACGTAGGTGTTCTGACTTACCAGTACACTTCTACTCCTGAGTACAACTACACAGAAGCTTATGTTTCAGCTTCTATGAGCATCATCACTGTTGGCCTTGCTTACACTGTTGACGCAGCTTCAGGTAATAAAGATGCTGCTTTTGATGCAGGCGATATTTATGTTTCTGGTAGTGCAGATTTTGCCGCCGGTCCTTTTGACACCAGTATTTACGCAGGTTCTTACCAGTTCACTAACGATGGTAAGTACGGCAACGGCGACATCAGCTACAACCATTTCGGCGCTAGCCTGAGCAAAGACAGCTTTACATTTGCTATCGACAAAAACGATGTTGAGTCAACAAACGGTGCTGTTGGTGGTTTAGCCGATAATATGGATGCTGTTCGTTTCACAATCAGCTTTACTCAAGATTTCCAGCTTTAAGAAATCTGACATATTAATAAGGGTCGAGAAGTATGGCCTGTTAATTTAAACCATTAGGGTTTTCGCCTGTCCTCGATTTTGAGGACAGGCACATTCCGAGGAGTGACTATTATGAAAATGATTACTGCAATCATTAAACCTTTCAAACTGGACGATGTGCGTGAAGCATTATCTGAAATTGGTGTGCAGGGTATTACGGTAACAGAAGTAAAAGGCTTTGGTCGTCAAAAAGGCCATACTGAGTTATATCGTGGTGCTGAGTACGTAGTTGATTTTCTGCCTAAAGTAAAAGTTGAAATTGCGGTTTCTGCGGATATTTCTGAAAAAGTAATTGATGCAATCCGTAGTGCGGCTAATACCGGCAAAATCGGCGATGGCAAAATTTTTGTTTCAACTGTTGAAGAAGTGGTTCGTATTCGTACAGGTGAAACCGGCGCTGAAGCGCTTTAATTATTAATTAAATTGGAGGATCTCAAGTGGAAGATCAAATACTCGAATTACAATACGCGCTAGACACTTTTTACTTTCTGGTGTCCGGTGCGTTAGTTATGTGGATGGCTGCCGGTTTCTCGATGTTAGAAGCTGGTCTGGTTCGTTCAAAAAACACGGCTGAAATTTTAACCAAGAACGTCGCACTGTTTGCGATTTCCTGCATTATGTACATGGTTTGTGGTTACGCAATCATGTATGGCGGCGGCTTTATGCTAGACGGCATTGCTGGTGGTGACACGCTGGTGGCTGATGCTTTAGCTGCCTCTCATGAAAATGGTTTTGGCGGTGATTCTGTTTATTCATCTGCGTCAGACTTTTTCTTCCAGGTGGTATTCGTTGCAACGGCAATGTCTATTGTTTCTGGTGCGGTTGCTGAACGTATGAAGCTGTGGAGCTTCCTGGTGTTTGCTGTTGTTATGACCGGTTTCATCTACCCGATGGAAGGTGCGTGGACATGGAACGGCGACGACGTATTCGGCCTGTACAATCTGGGCGACCTGGGTTTCTCTGACTTTGCTGGTTCTGGCATCGTACACATGGCGGGTGCAGCTGCTGCGCTGTCTGGTGTATTACTGCTGGGTGCTCGTAAAGGCAAATATGGTGCAGACGGTTCGGTTCATCCGATTCCAGGCGCAAACCTGCCATTAGCAACACTTGGTACATTCATCTTGTGGATGGGCTGGTTCGGTTTCAACGGCGGTTCAGTTCTTAAGCTGGGTGATATTGCCAGTGCGAATGCGGTTGCCATGGTATTCCTGAACACTAACGCTGCTGCTGCTGGTGGTGCTGTTGCTGCATTGCTGGCTGCTCGTGTGCTGTTCGGCAAAGCTGATTTAACCATGCTGTTAAACGGTGCGCTGGCTGGTCTGGTAGCGATTACTGCAGAGCCTTCAACACCAACACCACTGCTGGCCACACTGTTTGGCGCTATCGGCGGTGTACTGGTTGTGTTCTCGATTGTTACTCTGGATAAACTGAAAATTGATGATCCGGTTGGTGCAATTTCTGTACACGGTACCTGTGGCCTGTTAGGTCTGTTACTGGTGCCGATTACAAACGCTGGCGTTAGTTTCTCTGGCCAGTTGATTGGTGCGGCGACTATCTTTGGCTGGGTTTTTGCAACCAGCTTCGCTGTGTGGTTCGTACTGAAGATGGTTATGGGTATTCGTGTCTCTGAAGAAGAAGAGTACGAAGGCGTCGATATTGGCGAATGTGGCCTGGAAGCCTACCCAGAATTTACTAGCAAATAATAGACTCCTGCTAGTATTGTGGTTGGTCGAGCACTTCGGTGCTCGGCCTTTTTTGTGCCTGTAGAAAAATCACCGTAACACCAGCATTGCCTGATGTGATGTTGAGTGAGCATTTTCCGGCTGATTACAGCGCCAGCCCTGTGGTTTGACCGGCAGGGCTGTTTTCATTAAGTCTTAATGTTTTTTCATGCACTATCAAAGTGCAACCCGCTTCTGCACATAGTTGGTGCAATGTTTGCCTAAGATGTGGTAAAAAGACTGCCGGGTCTATTAGCAATACAAATCAAAATCACAATGCGGGAGTCCAAATGAAATTAATCAAGGCAATTATCAAGCCCTTTAAGCTCGATGATGTGCGTGAAGCATTATCTGAGATCGGTATAACGGGTATCACGGTGTCTGAAGTAAAAGGCTTCGGTCGTCAGAAAGGTCACACAGAACTGTATCGCGGTGCTGAATACGTGGTCGATTTTCTTCCCAAAGTTAAAGTTGAAACCGTGGTTGATGACGAAGCGGTCGACAAAGTTATCGAAGCGGTCAGCAAAGCGGCCAGTACCGGCAAGATTGGTGACGGTAAAATTTTTGTGTTGAATGTGGAGCGGGCGGTACGTATTCGTACCGGCGAATCGGGCAGTGAAGCGCTTTAAAAAAACAGTAAATAATGAATAACGAATAGTGAATAATAATTATGAAGAAAATTAAACAGGTTGCTGCTGGTTGCGGCTTATTGTTAATGCCGGTTCTGGCGTGGGCTGAGGGCCTGGATACAGGCGATACGGCGTGGATTTTAACTTCGACAGCGCTGGTGCTGTTTATGACCCTGCCTGGCCTGGCATTATTTTATGGCGGTCTGGTGCGAACCAAAAACGTGCTATCGGTATTGATGCAGTGTTTTATGATTGCCTGCGTGGTCAGTATTTTGTGGGTGCTCTACGGTTACAGTCTGTCTTTTGGTAATGGCGGCTCGATGAATGCCTGGATCGGTGGTCTGGAAAATGCCTTCCTGGTCAATGTTACCCGTGACTCACTCAGCGGCACCCTGCCGGAAAGTGTGTTTGTCATGTTCCAGATGACTTTTGCCATCATCACCCCGGCGCTGATCGTGGGTGGCTTTGCTGAGCGCATGAAATTTTCTTCCATGCTACTGTTCAGTGTTATCTGGGTTACCCTGGTGTATTTCCCGGTATGTCACTGGGTATGGGGCGGTGGCTGGCTGGCGGAGATGGGCGTGCTTGATTTCGCTGGTGGTATCGTGGTGCACATTACTGCGGGTGTGTCTGCGCTGGTCTGCGCCATGGTCATCGGCAACCGCAACGGTTTTCAGACTGCTGCGATGATGCCGCACAATATGACTTTAACCGTGACTGGTGCGGCCATGCTGTGGGTCGGCTGGTTCGGCTTCAACGGCGGCAGCGCGGTTGCCGCCAACGGTGATGCCGGTATGGCGATGCTGGTAACACATATCAGTGCAGCTTGCGGTGCCTTCACCTGGGCTGTGCTGGAGTGGATCAAATACGGCAAACCCAGTGCGCTGGGTACGGTCACTGGTATGGTTGCCGGTCTCGGTACAATCACACCGGCCTCGGGTTTTGTTGGCCCGGTTGGTGCGCTGGTGATCGGCATCAGTGCCGGTATTGTCTGTTTTTATGCCACCGGTTTTATCAAGCAGAAGCTTAAAATCGATGATTCGCTGGATGTGTTTCCGGTGCATGGTGTTGGTGGCATTCTGGGTACGATTCTGGCGGGTGTCTTTGTTTCCGCCGGTCTGGGTGGTGCAGGTTTTGCCGAAGGCATGAACATGGGTTCACAGCTGACGGTGCAACTGATCGGCGTGATCGTTACCATTATCTTTACTGCTGTGGTGACTTACGGCATTTTGAAGCTGGTCGATGCGCTGCTGGGTCTGCGTGTTAGTGAAGAGGAAGAGACCGAAGGTCTGGATATCAACCAGCACGACGAACGGGGTTATATTCTGTAATCAGTTTGCAGGGTTGAAAAAAGCCGGTGCAGATTTTATTCTGCGTCGGTTTTTTTATGCCGGTGTTTTTAATTCAGGCGATCAATAACGGCTTTGAAGGCGTGGTCGAAAGCAGAGTGCCCCATGATCATTTTGGATCTGTTGTTGGCGATTTCAGCTTTAAAGTCATCAAAAGATTTTTCAGTGACCAGTTCACCTTTGTAGTTGACGAACATCAGGTTGGCATCTTCCACAATAATAACGGAAAGCTTGCAGCGTCGGGCAACCTGATCTTCACCCATGTAAACCTGAAACCACATGCCCGGCATGATGTTGGCGGGCAACGTGGGTTTTTCACCGGTGGCTTCTTCTTCGATGAGGATTTCTTCAACGGGTTCAGCCTGACTGATAACTTCTTCTGCGACGGAGACTTCTTCTTCGCTGAAATTAGCGTCGTCGATGTGTAGCTGGACGGTCTGGCGGTAAACCGCCATGATGTTTTTAACATCTTTTTTTGACTTGCTGGACTGGTTTAAAAACTTTTCAGTCTGCTTGAACAGGTCGTCCCTGTCAGCGATGAGTTTGGCCAGTTGTTCCGCCGAAAGGATTGGCTGTACGCTTTCCACGATATGGCGCAGCGTTAAAACCAGATTTACCCATTCGTTGTTTTCCTTGCCGTTTTTCAGGTAGTGATTAAACAGTAGTGTTGGCCAGCGTTTGAGAATGAGCGGGTGTACGCTTTCGGGTAAGGTTTTTCCGGTGGTGGTGGCGCGCAGGGCTTTCAGCACCGTGGCGCGTGCGTGCTTGCGTAACAGCTGTTGCTGTTCCTCTTCTTCAATGGCGCGGGCCCTGGCTTCCTGTTCTTCAATGATGGTATTGAGGCTATCCAGCGCCTGCTGAAATGTCTCGGTGGTCAGGTCGTATTCGCCGAGGATGGTGGAAATGACCTTGTCCAGATGTTTGTACATTTCATCTGTGTGTTCGGTGATGCCGACACCAACATCGGCAATGGTGTCGAGCAGCAGCCGGGCCGGGTGGTCGTCATAGATAAAAAATTCCTGATCGGACATCGAAGCCTTGATAATCGGAATCTGCAAACGCAGCAGCAGGGTCTTGATGGTGTCTGAGATTTCTTCATCATCGATGATGGCATCAAAAATCAGCTCGATAAAATCGATGGTTTTTTCAGCGATGGTGTTGATGCGCTTGGTGACAGCACCGCCGGATTTTTTGGCAATCTCGGTGAGTACCGCCTGCTTGATGGCCGCGCCATCGAAGCGCTCACCTGCGGCGGGCTGTTCGAACTGCGGCAGGCTTTGCAGGCTGGACAGTGCCTGAATAATTTCCTGATGACCGAAATGCTGTGGAGTGCTTTCGGGAAAAAATGCAGCATGATCGGGGGAGGATCTATCCGCTGTGCCCGGCGTAATGGGGGCGCTGCCAAGATAGTTGCCTAAAACCCGTCCTACCTGACTGGCAGGCATGCCGGCGGTATAGTGTTGATATTCGCCATTGCTAGTGCTGCCATCAGCGTTCTGGCTGCCGGATGGCGGTGTGCTGCCATTGCTGCCTGTGTTGCCGGCATAACCGTCGCCTGGCGGAGCACTCTGGTCAGCACCCTGTCCCGCTGCTTGTTGAGCAGTTGCCTGAGTCGCTGTCTGAGTAGTTGCCTGAGTGGCCGTTTGGCCACCGGCATCCTGTGCTGCTCCGCCTGCAATGCCACCTGCCTGTAATGCATTTTGATTTGTATGGCGGTAGCCACCGCCGGGGGGCGCGGTCATAGCGAAGCCGTTGATATTGCTGCCGCCGCCCGCAGGCCCTGTGCCACCTGTCTGACTGGCATTAGCGATACCGCCTGCGTATCCGCCGCCTGCTGCGCCACTGCCCTGACTACTTGCCTGGCTGCCTGCATAGCCATCATCGGCATAAGCATCCTGCGCGGTGTTTTCGCTATTTGTGTCCGGCGTGGCCTGCCCTGGTTTCGGGCGTGGCCGGGAAGGTTTTTGTTCCTGCGTGTGCAGTTTTATCTGTGGCAGTATGTCGGCATCAATCAGCCGGTTGTTGATGGAGTCGTACAGTGCGTCCAGCTTGTTGGCGACTTCGACATCGAACATGCTGAATAATATTTTTTTATTGATGTTGTCAAAGTGGTCTTGCAGTGCGTCATCGAAGGCCTGACAAAAGTTTGTTGGTACCATGGCATCGTTTTTAAACACAGTGCGGGTTTTGGTCGCCAGGTGTTCCAGCCGGGCTTCGAGGTGTGATAGCTGTTCGCGGTATTTTGATGTGGCGCGTTCACCGATGCCTTTAACCAGTACGATGCCTTCCATTTCGTCCTGTCCGACCAGACTTAACTCATCGTTATCTTCGAGCTCGTGTTTTTTATGTGCGGCCTCATATTGATCTGCCGGAACCAGATATTCTTTGATGTTTTTGGTGTAGTTTTCAGCGATGCTGGTTTTGAGGGTGCGGATCTGATTCATCAGATCAAAATAACGTGTTTGCTCTTCGTTGCTGTCGGCTTCATCCGACATGTTAAAGAGCTTGTCCTGTGTCGAGTTTAATAATTTTGACATCAGGTCATCTAATCGTGTGATCAGATTGTTGCGAATATCGACAACTAGTTTGTCATACTGGTTGACTCTCTTTTCTCTGTTTTTCTTTTTCTTGCTCATTAAAAGCGTTTCCATTTATCCCTTGACGATAGTCAGTATACGCATGATACAGGCTATTTACGGATTATAGCTGTTACCAATGAAAAAACAGAAGCTTAATGTTGTTTTTAGATTGGTTATTATGTCGTCATTTAGAGCAGTATTTATGGTGGGTTCAATTGCAACTGATTGATATACAACTATGCTATTAAAAATATGTCTATTAATGTGCCGCTTGAAAGTCATTAAATAAATTAATCCACAGTGTTATGAGAAACGTCGTTTATGAGTGAGTTGCCTGTAGAAAAACCTGAAGTACTGGTGGTGGACGATTCGAAAGTGATTCGTCTTGCTGCCAGAAAAATGCTGGGAACGGACTATACGATTCACCTGGCAGAGGATGGCCTGGCGGGTTGGGAGATGCTGCAGGACAATAGCGCGATCTCCGTTGTTTTTACCGACCTGAGCATGCCTAATATGGGCGGCATGGAATTGTTAGAAAAAATTCGTACATCGAGCAGTGACCAGATTGCGAATTTGCCCGTGATTATTCTGACCGGTGCGGACGACAGTGAATCTGTCAAACAGCAGGTGTTTGATGCGGGTGCCACCGATTTTATTAGCAAACCGTTTGAATCGATAGACTTGCTCAGTCGTGCCAAAGCTTATGCGCGCCTTAGTCGTAAAGTGGTCGAGCTGGAAAAGAAAACCGGCTTCGACAAACTTACGGGTTTATGCAACGCCAGTCTGCTGGTGGAGCAGGGTGCAAAAGCCTTCTCTTTTGCTGGCCGTCATCGTTTGCATATCAGCGTGGTGTATTTTGAAATTCAGGATTTTCAGAACTGTTTTTTAAAGCACGGTAAAAAAGTTGCGCAATATATTATTGTTGCTGTTGGCAAACGTTTGCAGGAAGTCATGCGGGAAGAGGATGTGGCTGCGCGACTCGGGGTGGCAAAATATGCGCTTATTCTGCCGATGACCGACAGGAAGAAAACCCGGGTTGTTATCGAAAGAGTTTGTGAGAGCATTAACAAACTGGTGTTTAATACCGGCAAGGAAAAAATTCGCGTAAGTTTTAAAGTGGGTTACAGCTCGCCGGAATTTAGTGAAGAGCTGGAGTTTAATGATTTGCTCGATCAGGCTGATGAAGCCTTGCAACGGGCAATGGCCTCGCCGACAGAAACGGTCGTTTGTTTTGATGATGCGCCGGACGAAGAAGAGGGGCCGGTGGTTATCAGTGATGATGATATCAATCAGGCTTTTGTACATATCCTGGCGGGTGATTTTTACCAGATTCCCGAGCAGCACCTGGCGGCGGTTGTCGAACGGCTGTCACCCTTTATGCAATATGCCGAAAATCAGCTGGCGACGGACGAGATAAAAAAACCGGCACAAAAAAATATTGCAGTGTAATATTTAAGAACATCTGTGTTGGGGGATAAATTAATGTCGCAACAATTAAAAACCATCACCGCGCTGGAAGCGTGGGAGATTTGCCAGCAGGACCCAAGGGCGCTGCTGATTGATATTCGTTCGAGCATGGAGTTTTTATTTGTTGGTCACCCGAAAAGTGCGATTCATATTGCCTGGATTGATGAACCGGACTGGATGATCAATCCAAACTTTGTTACCGAGGTACGAAAACTGGCGCTGGGCGGTCTGAAAGAAAACGCCGATGATGTGCCGATTATTCTGATTTGCCGAAGTGGTAACCGTTCGGAAGATGCCGGTAAAGTGCTGGTCGATGCGGGTATGAAAAATGTTTATCACATCGGCGAAGGTTTTGAAGGCAAGCTGGATGATGAGCATCATCGTAGCTCGGTGGGCGGCTGGCGGTTTCATGGTTTGCCGTGGGAACAATGCTGACAAGCAGATAATAGCGAATAGTTAATAGTGAAAAAAACTGACGAGCAGTGGAAACAACGGCTGAGTGACGAGGAATATCGCATTACACGTCAGGCTGGAACCGAGCCTGCGTTTAGCGGGAAATATTATAATAATAAAGA
>WFOC01000028.1 GCA_015488295.1 Gammaproteobacteria bacterium | reverse complement strand
GCTCGATCAGGACCAACAGAAAAACCAGCAAGCCAGCAGCGGCAGTATCCAGCGAAACATCAGCGACGACCGCGTACTGATCCTGCTCACCGACGGGGTCAGCAACCGTGGCGAACTCACGCCCTTGAAAGCGGCTGAACTGGCCGCCAAGAAAGGCCTGAAAATCTATACCATCGGCATCGGCAGTCGCGGCTCACGCGAGCTGGACGAAGCCACCCTGCGCGCCATCGCAAAAATCACCGGTGGCCGTTATTTCCGTGCCTACAGCACCCGCGACCTGCAACAGATTTACGCCCTGCTGGACAAACTCGAACCGGTGGAAAAAGACGTGAAAAGTTACCGGCCGATCAAGGCGCTGTATTACATTCCGCTGAGTGCCAGTTTTTTCTTCGCCTCGCTACTGGCCCTGCTGTTATATGTGCTGCCGCAGCTGCAAACAATTTTCAGCCGCCGTGCTTTCATTCCGCAAAAGCGTACACATGATGAATGAGACCATGAACACATTTTTTAACGAAGCCATGATCATTCTGCGCGACCTGCACTTTGTCCGTGCCGACTGGTTTTATGCCTTCATCCCCCTGATTTTATTTTTACTGCTGGCCTACAGCAAACGCTCGGACAACAAGAACTGGCGCGGCGTGGTCGAACCGCAATTACAACCATTCGTGCTGCAAAGCAGCGCCGGCAAACAACACCGTTATCCTTTGCTGCTGGTGTTTATCGCTGCCAGCCTGTGCATCACCGCGCTCGCCGGCCCGGTGTATAAAAAACTGCCGCAGCCGGTGTATCGTGAACAGTCATCACTGGTGATTCTGCTCGACCTGTCACAGTCGATGAATGCCACCGACATCAAACCCTCACGCCTGGCACGTGCCAAACTCGAACTGCTGGATTTACTCAAAGCCAGAAAAACCGGCCAGACTGCACTCATCGTGTACGCCGCCGATGCCTTCGTGGTAACACCGCTGACCGACGACAACAACACCATCGCCAACCTGGTGCCATCACTTGAAACCGACATGATGCCGGCGCAGGGCAGCAACCTGGCAAAAGCGCTGGCGAAAACCGTTTCGCTGTTCACCCAGGCCGGCGCTATCAAGGGCGACATTCTGGTAATCACCGACGATATCCATCAACGTGATGAAAGCGCCATCAAAAAAATTGTGGCGCAGGGTTATCGCCTGTCCATCTTTGGCATCGGCACCACCGCCGGCGGCCCGATTCCGCTGGATGCAAACGCTGGCGGCGGCTTTTTGCAGGATCACAGCGGCGCGATTGTCATCCCCAGATTACAGCCGGAAAAATTACAGC
This sequence comes from Gammaproteobacteria bacterium, assembly GCA_015488295.1. Classification (GTDB taxonomy): domain Bacteria; phylum Pseudomonadota; class Gammaproteobacteria; order SZUA-229; family SZUA-229. The sequence goes on along the minus strand of WFOC01000028.1, from coordinate 3,835 downwards.
GCTTCGCTTTAAGCGGCGGCGGTCTGTACACCTCGTTACAGGCGGGCGATGAAGATGTGAACAAATTATCTGCGCTGTTTCAGTCCTCTGAAATTGCACCGCTGAATAATCAGCAAACAGAAAATCAAAACATGAACGCCGACCTGTGGCAGGAAGAAGGCCACTGGCTGTTGCTGCCGCTGCTGTTTTTTGCCTCACTGTGGGCGCGACGTGGCTGGCTGGCCGTTTTCCTGATTTTCATGCTGCCACTGCCACAACCGGCTTACGCCGACGGCATCGACACCCAGCACTTATGGTCGACCCCGGACCAGAAAGCCATGCAGGCGTTTAACAAAGGCGACCTGGAACAGGCGGCAGAACATTTCACCAACCCGGAATGGAAAGCCAGCGCACTGTATCGCAAGGGCGATTACGAAGCCGCCGCCAAAACCCTGGAAAATGCCGACAGCAGTAACGGCAATTACAACCGCGGTAACGCACTGGCCAGACAGGGCAAACTGGAAGAGGCCATCAAGGCCTACAACAAAGCACTGGAAATCGATACCAGCAATGCTGATGCCCGCTATAACCTCGAGCAGGTTAAGCAGGCTTTAAAAAAACAGCAGCAGGATAAAAAAGACCAGAACCAGGACAAGCAGAATCAGGACGGCCAGAAGAAAGACGAGCAACAGCAACAGGGTGATGAAAAACAACAGGACCAGCAATCACAGGATCAGCAGTCCCAGAATTCACAGCAGCAGAATGATCAGCAACAAAGTGATCAACAGCAAAATTCTGAGCAGCAGGATTCTCAACAACAGAATTCACAGCAATCCGAAGACCAGTCAGACCAGAAATCTTCCCGGCAGTCGCAGGATAAAAAGGATGGCGAGCAGGATAAAAAAGATGAGCCGCAATCATCCGCACAAAAAAGCAGCCCTGAACAACAGCAGGAAGAACAGGAACAGTTAAAACAGCGTGACGCAGAAGCCGAAGCCAAGCAGCAGAAAAAAGAACAGCAGCAATATCAGCAGAACCTGCAGCAGGAACAACAGAATCAGGACAGGCAGCCGCAGGATGAACAGCAAAAGCCGGACGAAGCCAGCAAGGAAGTCGAACATAAAGACGCTGAAGAAAAACCGATGGAAGTCGAAGTCAACCCGGTCGAAGCGTCTATTACCGAAGAAGAAAAAGCCACCGAACAATGGCTGAAACGCGTGCCGGATGATCCCGGCGGTTTGTTAAGACGCAAATTTTATTATCAGTACAAACAATTACCAAACCAGAACGACAGCGAACAACCATGGTAAGAAACATGAACACAGTCATTACGCCAAACATTATACTGGCAATACGCACACTGTTAATTTTCAGTGTGTTTTTCAGCGCAGCGTTGCAGGCAGCGAACATCACGGTAAGCACCAGCCGCAACCCGGTGTCACTGGACGATTCCTTTCACCTGATCTACGAAGCTGACAGCAACGTTGACGACGATCCGGATTTTTCACCAATCTATCAATATTTTGACATTTTAAACAGCAGCCAGAGCACCAACATGCGCTCGATCAATGGCAGCTGGAGCATGAAAAAAACCTGGGATCTGTCAGTCATCGCCAAAGATGTCGGCACTTTCACCATTCCACCAATTGCTTTTGGCAGCGACATCAGTCCGGCGATACAGGTGACTGTAACCAACAGCAGCTCACCCAACAGTGTTTCACCAAACGGTCAGGCCAGCATTCCCGCCAAGATTTTTCTGGAAAGCTCACTCGATAAAAAAACCGGCTGGGTGCAGGCGCAGTTTATTTACACAGTTCGCTTATTACGCACGGTCAGCATTGCCAGCGCATCAATGACCGAGCCGGAAACCAGCGACCCGGATGCCATCATCGAAAAATTAAGCGAGGATAATTACACCACCACCCGCAACGGCATCAGCTACGAGGTGTTCGAGCGGCGCTACGCAATTTTTCCGCAAAAAAGCGGCCAGCTAAAAATCAACCCGGTTACCTTTGAAGGCCGGGTGAACGCAACCCAGCCGCGAACCATCTTTGACCAGTTCCGCATGAGCGGCCAGTTGAAACGCCTGCGCAGCAAAGCGGTCAGCGCCACGGTGAAAGCCGCCCCCTCCACCATCAAATTGCAGGACTGGCTGCCTGCCAGCAAATTACAGCTGGTGGAAGAGTGGTCGGACGATATCAGCAACATAAAAACCGGGGACCCGGTAACGCGCACCATCACCATCGCGGCTCACGGGCTGACGGCGGTGCAACTGCCCGAGCTGAAAATTGAAGACATTGATGGTCTGAAACAGTATCCGGACAAACCCGTCACCGAAAATCGAACTCAGGCTAACGGCATTACCGGCCTGAAGCAGATCAAGATTGCCATCATTCCAACCCGGGCGGGCAGTTACACCCTGCCGGCGATCAAGCTGCAATGGTGGAATACCAAAACCAATAAAAAAGAGTTTGCCACCATTCCGGAACAGGTACTGACGGCCATTGGCAGTGCCAGTACCAGCGGCAACATCGCGCCGGTGCAGCCTGCGCAAACACAGACGCTGCCAAATACGCCACCAGCAGTCGCCGATAATTCATCAATACCCGCACCCCTGCCAGCCGGAAACAGCATCTACTGGCAATGGTCAACACTGGCTTTTGCTCTCGCCTGGCTGGTCACCCTGTTTTTGCTTTTCAGAAAACCCGGTGTTAGCAAAGCGGATAAAAGCATCAGGCCTGAAGTCAGCTTCACCCCGCTCAAAGCGGCCATTGCCGCAGTCGAAAAGCAGGCAAAAAACAATAATGCGGAAAACACCCGGGCAGCGCTGATCGAGTGGGCAAAAGCCGCCTACGCTGACAACACAATCACCAACCTGTCACAGATCAGCGAACGCTGCTCACCTCAGCTGGCGGAAGAAATCCGGCGGTTAAATACATCACTGTACAGCCCGGAAAAACCATCATGGAACGGCAAACCCCTGCTGATCGCATTCAAGGCGGAGCAGTCGTTAAACAAGCCACCATCAGGCAAAACAGATAGTGCATTAAAACCGCTTTATGGTCGCTAAAAAACTTTCGCCACAAAGATACAGACAGGCATACCAGCCGCCTTAACAAAACCAAAGGCTGCAGCCTCCGTATCTCTGTGGCAAAATCGCTTTTATCAAAAACAGCCGGAATAATTCAATCCCCGCCCCGTCTTAATAGCCGTTACACAACGATCAAATTATATAAAATACTGTAAAATGCTTTTACAGTATTTAGCTAAAACACGTATAATTCAACGTCGCGACGGACTTGCCTTTTATTTAACACTTCCAAAAACAGGTAAAAACTATGGTCTTTGAATCATTCCCCGAAAGTCTTTCTTTCTTTTTATGGTCAACATTCATTATTTCGATACTGCTTGGCATTGTCGTTAATAAAACAAATTTCTGCACCATGGGCGCAGTTTCCGACATGGTAAACATGAGCGATTACAGCCGCTTCCGGGCCTGGCTGCTCGCCATCGCGGTTGCTCTTATCGGTGTCAGCGTATTTGAATACATGGAAATGGTCAACGTCACCGACTCCTTTCCGCCTTACCGCTCAAGCCAGCTGATTTATATCGAAAATATTCTTGGCGGTATTATGTTCGGCATCGGCATGACCTTTGCCAGCGGCTGCGGCAACAAAACGCTGATCCGCATCGGCGGCGGTAACATTAAATCCATTCTGGTGTTTTTCATCATCGCCATCATCGCCTATTACATGACCACCCCTTTCCCTAACAGTGACAAAACGCTGTACAGCGTGCTGTTTTATGACTGGGTTAACCCGCTGGCTATTTCGCTGGAAAGCAATCAGGATATTGG
>WFOC01000027.1 GCA_015488295.1 Gammaproteobacteria bacterium | reverse complement strand
GCGCATGGTTGACTCCGGTTTTGCCGCCGACGGAGGAATCGACCTGTGATAACAGCGTGGTTGGAATTTGAATAAGGTGCACGCCGCGCTGATAGCTGGCAGCAGCGAAGCCGGCCATGTCACCAACCACGCCGCCGCCGAGAGCGATGACGGTGGTGTTGCGGTCGAAACGGTTGCGCAGCAGGCCATCGTAAATCTGGTTTAATACTTCGAGGTTTTTGTATTTTTCACCGTCGGGCAGAATCACTGCTTCATTTTTCAGCCCGGATAACATCTCCCGGGTTTTCTCCAGATAGAGCGGAGCAACGGTTTCGTTGGTGACGATGAGGGCGCTGTTGCCGGGGATGTGTTTTTTTAGCAGCTCGGCCTGTCCAAGCAGTTTGTCGCCGATGTAGATTGGGTAGCTGCGTTCGCCGAGTTCAACGGTTAGTGTGATCATTTGTATCGTTAGTAACTAAGTTATTAGGGGGCAGAGACAAGTCTGTCTCTGAATCCGGTTGTTATAAGGACTTAATAATAGCCTGTATTACGCCGTGAATCGAGTTGCTGGCGGTCTCGATGGTGTAATCGGCGGTTTCTTCGTACAGCGGGCCGCGCTCTTCCAGCAGTCGTTTAAGGATGACTTCGGCGGGCTCATCGGCGTGCAGCAGTGGTCGGTTTTTGTCCTTGCTGGTGCGTTCTATCAGGGTTTTCAGGTTGCTTTTCAGGTAGAAAACCGTGCCCCGGTTTACCAGGTGGTTGCGGTTTCTGCTATCCAGAATTGCACCGCCACCGGTGGCGAGGATGATGTTCTGCTTTTGTGTGAGCTCGTCGATAACAGCGACTTCGCGTTTGCGAAAACCGGCTTCGCCTTCTTTTTCAAAGATCAGTGGAATGTCTGCGCCGGTGCGCTGCTCAATAACGCGGTCGCTGTCATAAAAATCCATTTTTAATTTACGCGATAGCTGACGGCCGACGGTGGTTTTGCCGGTGCCCATAAGGCCAATCAGGAAAATGTTTTTATTGTCAGGCATGATTCAGGGCATAAATTACGGGCATAAAAAAGCGACCTGCGCTTTTTGTTGAAGCGAGGTCGCATAGGATAACAAATTTATTAAGGCGCTGTGGGTGGCGAGCCGTTAATTGTTAAAGTTGTTGTGCCCCGTATTGCAGCATCAGTTGATGCTGCCCAGTTTGTCAGCTATAAAGCAGTTGCTGATAACCTAAAGCGAGAGAGCGTCCTTAAGGATTTTAGGGGTAACAAATATAAGCAGTTCCCGTCTTTCGTCGCTTTCCAGTGTGTGTCTGAAGAAGTAGCCGATTAACGGAATGTCACCAAGGAAGGGTACTTTCTCAACTTCATCACGTGTGATTTGCTGATAGATACCGCCTAATACAACAGTGTCCCCGTTATTCACTAAAACCTGTGTGCCAACTTCACGTGTATCGATACTTGGAATGCCTGAGAAAATATCGCCAACGGTGTCGTTAGTGACTGACAGATCCATGATGACACGATCATCCGGTGTGATCTGTGGTGTTACCACGATGCTTAAAACAGCTTTTTTGAACTGTACCTGTGTGGCACCACTTGACGTTGCTGACAGGTAGGGGATTTCTACACCCTGTTCGATGTGTGCTTCGTGCCGGTCAGCGGTAACGACGCGAGGACTGGAAACAACTTCGCCTTTATTTTCGGCCTGAAGTGCGGATATTTCCAGATCGATCAGTGAGCTGCCGCTGAGTACAGCAAACGCCAGACTGCCTGCTGCGCCGGTAGTGCCAAGGTTAACGTTTAAGCGATCCGCAGCATTAACACCGCTGGGGATGGTGAATGGTTCAGGTGAGCCACCAGCTGCTATGTTTGTGATGCCGCTGGAAGCAATAGTGTCTGCACCTTCGAAAGTACCTGTGGTTACGCCGAAGCCGTTTGAGTTGGTGGCGGCACGGGTGACACCGAAACGTGATCCCAGTTCTTTGGTGAATTCATCCTGCGCGATGACGATACGTGAGGAGATCATTACCTGACGGATTGGAATGTCCAGTTTTTTCAGGGTGCGGCGGATTTCTGAAATGACCTCTTCTGTATCTTTTACAATCAAGGTGTTGGTGCGTTCATCGATGATGACGCTGCCGCGTGGGCTGAGGATGCCGTTACTGCTGGTGTTATTGTCGCCATCTTCACCGTCACTACCGGTTGTTGCGCCGGTGAACAGGGCGGCAAGTTCACCGACTTTGGCAAAGTTGATGGTGAAAAAGGCGCTTCTGATTGGTGCAAGTTCTGTAATAGATTGCTGTGCTTCCAGATCAATTTTTTCCTGAGCGGCAATTTCTTCACTCGGTGCAATCATCATCACGGTGCCGGATTCACGTTTGGATAAACCCTTGGCTTTGAGGATGATATCGAGCGCCTGATCCCAGGGTACGTTCTTCAGGCGTAATGTCAGGTTGCCATCAACCGAGTCACTTACTACAACGTTAAGACTTGTGAAGTCAGCGATTAACTGCAGTACCGCACGTACCGGGATATCCTGGAAGTTAAGTGACAGGCGTTCGCCGGTATAACCGAATTTTTCCTTTTTAATGTCTTCGAGCTCTTCTTTACTGATGGGTTTGAGTTCGATGGTAAAGATGTTGTTTGCCTGATAGGCAACGTGCTCAAAATTGCTGCTGACAGGTTCTATTTCAACGCGAACGTTGTCATCTTCTTCAAAGCTGCTGATAGATTTAACCGGGGTTGCAAAGTCCAGTACGTCCAGTGTCTGACGTAGTTCATCCGGCAGTTTTATGCCGAGGAACTTGACCACGACCTTGCCGAATTCCTGGCTGATATCCATGGGAATATTGGCTTCGGACAGCTTGATAACGACACGGCCTTCACCTTCTTCGCCGCGTCTGAAATCAATGTTTTCGATGCCGCGTGGCTTGTTTGAGAAGCGTGGTGTGCCGGTAATGGCCGGACTGATATTTGTGTTGTTAGTGTCAAAAGCCACGCCGGTAGATTCGCTGTCCAGTGTGATTAATACGTTCTTCCCCTGTGTGGTGACCTGATAAGGCACCACTTCTGTCAGGTTCAAAATGACACGGGTTTTGGTTTTGGTTGATATGGTTGTAATCGATTGTGCAACGCCGATACCGATAGGTTGTGAGCGTTTTGGCAATTTGCTGCCGGTATTGGCAAAATCAAAAGCAATGCGTGCAGGGTTATCGATGGTAAAGCTTAGTGGTGTTACGGCTTCTTTGCTTAGTTCAAGACTGATTTGCAAGCGGTTACCGGGCAGAGAGGAATATTGCACACCGGTAATAGCGTTTGATGCTGCATCCTGTTTTGTGTTGGTGTTAGCCAGCGCCAGTGTGTTTAGTATGCAAAACAGTAACAGTGTTTGCAGCAGGTATTTGACCATTGAAGTGGTGTGGCTAAAAACATTCATGTTGTGCCCATTCGATTGTTTATTTGTTGTTATTCTTAACATCTTCTTCTCCGCGCGCTCACAATATGGCTGCGCCTTATTAATTGCCGCCCTGTTAATTGCCGCCTATGGCAATTGATGCATCTCTTTCTATATAACCGCCAATACCGTCCGGAACAATTTCTACCAGGTAAATGGCTGATTCACTAATTTTAATTATCCGACCTTCGCTCTGTCCCATGTAATGGCCGACCTGAACGCGGTGTACGATGTTTTGCGGGTCTTTGATTAGCCCCCATTGTTGTGAATCCTGTTCCAGTGTACCGACCATGCTGAGTGTATCCAGCGGAAAAACTTCCAGTGGTTGTCGTGGACGGCTTGAATCGGGGTTGAGTAAACTGGTTTTTGTTGTGTCGTCTTCCAGATCAACAGTCGCCACGAACGGGTCACGCAGATCAGATGCAGAATAGCTAAAGCTTTCGTATGGTTTAAATTGCGGGATCGGTTTCACGCTGCCGACATGAGCGGATTTTGTCTGCGCGATAAATGTTTGTAGATCGGATATGTCCTGACTACAGCCGCTCAGACCCAGTAAGCTCAAACAGATGATCGTTCGGTTTAATGTGATCATTACTCAGTGTCCTCCGCATTTTCATCGAGGTACTGGTAGGTAATAGCTGTTAATTCCATGGTTAGCTTAACGCCACCTTTGGGATCAAAAGGTGAGATTGAAATATCCTGAACGGTAACGATTCGCGGTAGTGCGGCAACGCCGCTGATGAATTCAGCAAACTCGTGGTAGCGACCGGTTACTTTGAGCTTGATCGGATACTCGGAATAAAACTCTTTGGGGCGCAGGCCTTCGGGCTTGAAATAATCAATTTCCAGGCCGGCAGAAATACCGGTTTGAGAAATGTCGGTTAATAGTGTTTCAATTTCAGTTTCATTGGGCAGCTGACGCAGCAGGGTGCCAAAAGATGTGCGCATTTCCTCGAGCTGTTGTTTATACGCTTCCAGATTAGCGGCTTTTGCCTGTTTGCCGGCAAATACCATGCGCAACTGCTTTTCTTCGGCGGTGACTTTTTCGAGTTCTGCGATTTGTTTTGTGGTATCGAAAAAGTAGCCGGCAATCAGCAGGGCAATGCACAAGACGATGATAATCGCAATTTTTACCGGTAACGGCGCACTGCCGATCTTTTTAAGATCTTCGACATCAAGGTCGTTTAAATCGATTTCGGAGAGATTCATTAGCTATCGCCCCCCTGAGTTGTTTCTTTCTGGTCGTCAGGTAAGGACTGGGATGTGATCAGGGTGAAATCACTGCTTCTCAGGGTGCCTTTTTTTGGTTTCAATGACTTTCAGTTTTGGTGTGGCCATCCATTCTGAAGCGTCGATGTTTCTCATGTAGGCAGAAACACGACCATTTGATTCAGCAACCCCCTTGATGGTTAATTTTGTGCCATTTTGCTGGATCTGGGTCAGGTAGATGCCTTCTGGAACGGTGCGCACAAAATCATCAAACAAATGCACGATCTGGGGGCGCTGTTGCTGCAGTGACTGAATGATGTCCATGCGTGCGAGTAATTGTTCCTTGGTTTCTTCGAGTTCAGCGATCTGTTTTAACGATTCATCAAGCAGAGCGATTTCATCCTGTAAAATCTTGTTGCGGTATTTTTGGTGGTTGATCTGGTTGTCAAAAACACTGTGTACCATAAATATGATGGCACCGGTCAGTGCCAGTGAAAGTCCCAGAATAGTGACGAACTGCCGGGTCTGTTCCTGGCGTTGTTCTTCGCGCCAGGGCAGTAAATTAATGTGTGCCATTAGTCAAAACTCCTCATGGCAAGACCGCAGGCAATCATCAATGATGGCGCATCGTTGCTTAAATTCTGTGGGTTTACTTTTGATGCCAGTGACATCTCGGCGAACGGGTTGGCGATAACTGTGGCTGTGTCGAGTTGTGATTCGACCAGTTCGTCGATGCCGGGAATGGAAGCACAACCACCAGCCAGCACGATCAGATCAACGGCATTGTGTTGCCCGGAAGTATAAAAAAACTGCAGGAAACGGCTAACTTGCTGTGCAATGGTTTCCTTAAACGGTTCGAGGACTTCGGGGATGTAATTATCGGGCAGGCCGCCTTCTTTTTTGAGCCGTCCTGCTTCATCGTAAGCCAGACCATAACGGCGCATGATTTCTTCCGTGAGCTGTTTGCCACCAAAGCTCTGCTCGCGTGTGTATATAAGGTGATTGTTTTCGACCACGTTCAGGCTGGTCATGGTTGCGCCAATATCGATGACAGCGATCAGTTTGTCCTCGCTGTCTTCTTTCATCTGGTGGGCGACCATCTTTGATGAATTTTCGATGGTATAAGCTTCTACATCAACGATTTTCGGGGTTAATCCGCCCAGTGCCAGTGCCGCTGAACGCAGTTCGATGTTTTCGCTGCGTGAGGCGGCCAGCAAAACGTCAACGGTGTCCGGGTTGTTTTCGGTTTCACCGATGACTTCAAAGTCGAGGTTGATTTCTTCCAGCGGGTAGGGAATATATTGATCAGCTTCCATCTCGATCTGGGATTCCAGCTCATCATCGCTCAAGCCTGCAGGCATGGTGATGACCTTGGTGATGACCGCGGAGCCGGCGACCGCAACGGCGGCATCTTTGGTTTTTGTGCCGGACTTTTTGACGGCTTTTTGAATGGTGTTGCCAACAGCTTCAACATCCTGAATGTTTTTGTCAACCACCGCATTATCAGGTAACGGCTCGACCGCGAGACTTTGCACCCGGTACTTATCGCCGTCCTGGGTTAGTTCGAGCAATTTTACCGATGTCGAACTAATGTCCAGGCCCAATATGGCTGGTTTTTTGCGCTTGAACAGACCCACGCGACTCCCCTAATTATATATTTTAAAGCTAGTTATAGAATATATTATAATATTTGCATTAAATATTAGCTGTAAGTATAGAAAAATACTAGGAGATCATAGAACAATGTCGTAAAAATCCCTGTAAACCTATATACTTTGCCGCCTCAGTAACACTCTAAATTAACGCAGGTATAAGGAACGGTGCGCTTTCTAAAAGTATTCAAACTACTAATCATCATAGGCTTGGTGATGACATCGCTTGCTGCTGCGGTAGTGGCAGGTGGTTATTTCTACCTTAACCCCAAGTTGCCCTCCATTGAGGGTTTAAGTAACGTGCAACTTCAGGTTCCACTCCGTATTTATAGCAGTGATGGTGCATTAATGGGAGAATTTGGTGAGAAACGACGCACACCAAAAAAACTGGATGAAATTCCCGAATTGATGCGGCAGGCATTTTTATCGGCAGAGGATGATCGCTTTTTTGAACACCCCGGCGTGGACTACCAGGGTATCCTGCGCGCAGTTGTTAATCTGGTAATGACCGGGCAGCGGGGTCAGGGTGGCAGCACCATCACCATGCAGCTGGCTCGTAATTTTTACCTGAGCAGCGAAAAGACCTATCTGCGCAAGTTAAACGAAATTCTGCTGGCGCTGAAGATCGAGCGTGAACTTAGCAAGGAAAAAATTCTCGAGCTGTATCTGAACAAAATCTATCTGGGAAACCGTTCTTACGGTGTTGCCGCAGCAGCGCAAATTTATTATGGCGTTGAGCTGGATGAGCTAACGCTGGCACAAGTTGCGATGATTGCCGGCTTGCCAAAAGCGCCTTCCACCTATAACCCGATTGTTAACCCCGAACGTGCAACAATTCGCCGGGACTACGTGTTGTCACGCATGCATCACCTTGGTTTTATCACCACCGAGCAAATGGAAGAGCACCGCAATGCGCCGGTAACTGCGAGACGGCATCGTAGCGCCATCGGTGTTTACGCGCCGTATGTTAATGAGATGGCACGTGCAGAAATTGTTAAACAGTTTGGCGATGAAGCCTATGTGCGTGGACTGAATGTTTATACGACCATCAACAAACGTTTGCAGCAGGCTGCCAATGACAGTATCTGGAACGGACTGGTGGCCTACGATAAACGTCATGGCTACCGTGGTGTGGTACGCCATGTTGAACTGGATGCCGCAGCAGATGAAGCGGTTTCTGAAGAAGGGCGGCCTGATTTAAAAGCCATATTAAAAAATGATGAAAACTACGGGCGTTTTGTGCCGGCGTTGATTTTGTCCGTGAATGACGATGCTGCAGCGCCCGCTGGTAGCGAGCAGGCCGTAGCAACTGATGCTGCGCCGGTCGAACAGCGTCATGCTATCGCCATGTTAAAAGACGGTAATCAGGTGCGCATTCCGTGGGATGGCATCAAGTGGGCGCGTGAATATATCAGTGTGAACCGTATCGGCAAAGAGCTGAAAAAAGTCTCTGACGTAATCAAACCGGGCGATGTAGTCTGGCTGGCACATGATTCGACCGCCGGCTGGAGCCTGGCGCAGATTCCCGAGGTGCAGGGCGCGCTGGTGTCGGTTAATCCGAACACGGGTGCGATACAGGCACTGACCGGTGGTTTTGATTTTGAGCACAGTAAATTTAACCGTGTGGTGCAGGCCAAAAGACAGGCGGGTTCCGGTTTCAAGCCCATTGTTTATGCGGCAGCGCTGGATAAAATGTATACCCCCGCAAGTCTGATCAACGATGCGCCGGTGGTGTTTGAAGACTCTGCGCTGGAAGGTGAGTGGCGGCCGGAAAACTACAGCGGCAAAACTTTCGGCCCGACACGCCTGCGCATGGCGCTGTACAAATCGCGTAACCTGGTTTCAATTCGCATCCTTCGCGCTATTGGCCTTAAGCACGCGACACAGTTTGCAAAGAATTTCGGTTTGAATCCGAAAGAGCTGCGCTACGATCTGTCGCTGGCGCTGGGTAGTGCTGAACTCAGTCCGTTGCAGATGGCGCGCATCTATTCCGTGTTTGCCACCGGCGGTTATCTGACCGAACCCTATTTGATTCAGCGTATCGAAGATCCGGATGGCAGTATTTTATTTGAAGCTGATCCGGCGGTTGCCTGTGTCTCGTGTGTGATCGCCGAGCAAAAATGGTCGGCTGATATTGTTGAAGATGATGCACTGGCGAAACTGCCGAAGCAGGCCGAGCGTACACTGGAGCCGCGCCTGGCATTCCAGATGAATTCGATTTTGCAGGATGTTGTTTTGCGTGGCACGGGTCGCCGGGCGCTGGCGCTGGGTAGAAAAGATCTCGCCGGCAAAACCGGTACCACCAATGATCAGCGTGATGCCTGGTTTAACGGCTATAACCCGGATCTGGTCACCACTGTGTGGACCGGTTTCGATCAGTTGAAACCACTGGGAAGCCGGGAAACCGGTTCCTCTGCCGCGCTGCCGTTATGGATTGATTTTATGCGTGTCGCACTGGCCGGCAAACCTGAAAAACAACTGCCGCGTCCGGATGGGCTGGTCACTATAAAAATTAATGCAGAAACCGGTGAAGCGGCGACCGATGCTGACACCAATACGGTTTTTGAAATATTCAGAGAAGAGCGCGCGCCAGTTGTTGATGGCGCAGCACCATCAGAAATACCGGCAAGCAGTGATGATGCGCAGGCGATACCCGAGCAGCTGTTTTAAGCCATTTGTTTGCTGCCTGTTTTAGCGCAAGAGAAAAGTGTTGCCGATATTGAAATAAACAGCGAGTTCGCCTCTGTCGGTGGCACCAAGTGCCAGATAGACCGGCCCGATAAATGTATCTGCGGCAACAAACATGCTGCCGGCATAACGCAGATCAGAGGTGCTGATATCGCTGCGATAAAACCAGGTGTTGCCGGTTTCCAGAGAAAACCCCGCATACATGGGCAGCAGGCTGATATCCCCCAGACGACGGTAAAAAACCGCTTCCGCCAGAGCAAAGTGCTGGCCCAGCAGTTCGTTGCGGATGGTGCCGGACAGTTCCAGAAAGCCGCCGCGCAAAAACAGGTTGTTGAGTTGTGCCTGGCTGCTGGTATCGTTCAGCGTGGTTTCGGCAATAAAGCGGCCTAATATGGTGTAACGCTGATAACTTTCCGCGCCGCTGAGTGACAGCTTTACCTGTTCCAGATTAACGTCTGAACCCAGCGTCTTACGATTGGCGCGGAACTCCAGGCGGCCTAAAAAGCCGGAGGTCGGCAAAATTAAATTATTCAGCGAGTCGTGCATCAGACGGGCATAAACATAGCTTTCGAGAAAATCCGGTGTTACCGGAGGTCGGCCGCTGATGGTTTTAATTCGTCCATCACTATAGCGTATGCCCAGATTCAGGTCGGTGGTTTGAGCAAAGGTTTTTCCAGCGGAGAAGGCGACATATGTGCGGTTGATGCTGTGCACGGATTCAACATTTGATTCGATCAGAATCGGGTAAACAGTCGTGCTGATTCCTGTTTCTGTTGAAACATAGAAATCAAGATCAACATTCATCGGTTGATAATATTCCACATTGAGTTGTGGTTCACTACCGACCGCACCGCTTGCCCGAATTTCACCCGCCATATTATTCAGGTTCGGGTTGGTGTAGGCTGCGTGCAGATTGGTGATGGACTGAGCATCAAAAGTGGATTCTATAGAAAGACCGAATTGCAGGTATTGTCTGGCCCATTGCCTGTCGCGCACATAAATGATCAGCCCGGTTTTTCCTGCTCGTGTTTCTACCGAATAAACCACCGAGCTGGAGTAATCCAGGCCGTAAATAGAGGAAAGGTCCTCTTCCAGTTGTGCTATATCCAGCACCTCGCCGACCTTCTGGTGAATGCGCACCTGCATGATTTCATCTTTTAAATCTGTGCTGTTTTTGATTTCGATAAAATCAATGACAGGGTTTCTTCGTGCAATTTTTGGCAGTGCTGCCTTGTATTCGGCATAGTCTTCAAAGCTCAGGCTGTATTTTTTTAAAGCTGCCAGCATTTCATTTGCAGCCGCTTCACCGGCGCGGATAAGTGCCGGGTATTCATTGAAATCTGATGAAGAAATATCTTTTTCAGCCGGGATAATAAGTATGTCTTTTTCGGTTAGTGTGGCAAGTTGCTGGTCAGCAACGCGGCGGGTCATGATGGTGGTTAACTGGCTGGTGACATCAATACCGGACTGGATATCTTCTTTGTTGGCCAGTGGTTCACTGACATCAACCACGATAACAACATCGGCCCCCATGCTACGCGCAACATCAACAGGAATATTGTTGGCAATGCCGCCGTCGATCAGCAACACACCATCAATGCTGATGGCGGGCAGGGCACCGGGAATAGACATGCTGGCACGCATGGCGCGTGCGATATTGCCATTTTTGATTATAAAAGGTTTGCCGGTTTCAATATTGGTGGCGATGGCGCGGTAAGGAATGCTGAGTTTGTCGAAGTCCTCAATGTCAAAGCCGGGGTAGGCCAGACGGTCCAGCGCCAGCTCAATCTGCTGACCCTCGATAATGCCGGGAGGAAGTTCCAGGCTATCATTGCTAATGCCGATGCGCTTGACACCAAAAAAATCATAGTTATCCAGTTTTCGTCTGAAACGTTTTTGTGTGCGCCTGGCAAAATCATTAAATACTTTATTCCAGTGGATGCCGGTAACGCCAGTTTCAATATCTTCCGGTGTCAGGCCAAGAGCATAAATGCCGCCGATAATGGAGCCCATGCTGGTGCCGACAATGTAGTCGACCGGCACATTGTTTTCTTCCAGCACTTTTAATACGCCGATATGCGCAAAACCGCGTGCGCCACCGCCGCTTAAAACCAGGCCGATTTTCGGGCGTTGGCTGTTTGCAATACTGGATTCAGGGTTGTTGTTTGCGGGTGTTTCGCTGAGCGCAGTTTTGCAAAAGCAAAAAAGTACAAGCGTAAGAATAAATGTTGAAGAATTACATCTGCGAAAAAGCATCACGTAATAAGGGGGTGGCTGGAGTTAGCCGCAGTATAGCGAAACTGCTGCTGGGGTGGGTATTTATTTAATCTTTATCTGATGGGCATCGAAAGGCGGTTATTGAGTCAAAGGCGAAGTTTGCAGTCGGCAGTTATCAGTTGGCAGTAAAAAGCAAAAGCATTGCTTGTGCGACAAATCACGTGGTTTTCAAATTTTTTGTTTTTAACTGATAACTGCCGACTGCAAACTGCCAACTTCTCTTCCTGGCAGTAAGCTGCCATTTAAACAAAGATGATTTTTTAGCAGTGGTACTGCGCGCTAATCTCATGCACTGCATCAACCAGCGCTTTAACGTTTTCCGGCGTAATGTTTGGTGTGATGCCGTGGCCCAGGTTAAACACGTGGCCGTTGCCTGCACCGAAGTCGGCGAGGATGCGGCTGACTTCCTGGCGGATGACATCCGGATTGGTCGCCATGATGGCGGGATCCATATTGCCCTGCAAGGCGACCTTGTCACCGATTTGCTGGCGTGCGATGTTGATGTCGACAGACCAGTCCAGGCCAACCGCGTCACAGCCGGTGTCGGCAATCTGTGGCAACCACATGCCGCCGCCCTTGGTGAACAGGATGACCGGGATTTTCTGACCGTCTTTTTCACGTGTCAGCTGATCAACGATCTGTTGCATGTAGGCCAGTGAAAATTCTTTGTAGTGTGGTGTGGTCAGTGCGCCACCCCAGCTATCGAAAACCATTACCGCCTGGGCACCGGCTTCGATCTGTGCATTCAGGTAGACTGCTACCGAGTCGGCCAGCTTGCTCATCAGCAAATGGGCAGAGGTCGGGTCTTGGAACAATAAAGCTTTAATTTTGGAGAATGTTTTGCTGCTGCCGCCTTCGACCATGTAGGTGGCCAGTGTCCACGGGCTGCCGGCAAAACCGATCAGTGGTACATCGCCATTTAATTCTTTGCGAATCAGGGAAACCGCGTCAGTCACATAACGTAACTTGTCAGCCGGATCCGGGATGATCAGGTTTTTAACATCGCTGGCTGAGTCGATGGTGGTTTTGAATTTCGGGCCTTCGCCTTCCGAGAAATACAGACCCAGACCCATGGCATCGGGAATGGTCAGAATGTCTGAAAACAAAATAGCCGCATCGAGTTCGAAACGGCGCAGCGGTTGCAGGGTGACTTCGCAGGCCAGTTCCGGTGTGCTGCACAGAGCCATAAAGTCGCCGGCTTTGGCGCGTACTTCGCGGTATTCAGGCAGGTAGCGTCCGGCCTGACGCATGATCCACACTGGCGTGCGATCTACGGGCTGGCGTAGAAGGGCTTTGATAAATCGGTCGTTTTTGAGTTCGCTCATGCAGATGCTTGTCTAGTTGGTGCTTAACAGCGATTTGATGCGGCCACTGACTTCACCCATGTCGGCGCGGCCGATGATTTGTGGTCTAACCAGTCCCATCACCTTGCCCATGTCCTTGATCGAGCTGGCGCTGGTCTGTTCGATGGCCTGGTTGACGATAGCATCGATCTCATCTTCGCTTAATGCCTGTGGCAGAAATTCCTGAATGATGTCGATCTCGTAGACTTCCTGTTTTATCAGATCGTCACGGCCAGCCGTTTTGAATTGCGAGATGGATTCGCGGCGTTGCTTGACCATCTTGTCGAGGATGGCGATGATGCGGGCATCATCAAGTTCAATGCGCTCATCAATTTCGATCTGCTTCATTGCCGAGGTCATCAGGCGGATGGTTTTCAGGCGTTCTTTCTCGCCTGCTTTCATCGCGCTGATTGCCGCACCCTGAATCTGTTTTTGTAGGTCGCTCATTAAGCTGCTGCCTGTAATTTCAAAACGGGCTATGTTTTAGAGTCACAGCGCTATCGGCTGGGGCCTAAAAAATAGTGAAGATAAATTAACGACGACGCTGATGAGGTGAACGCGCAAACTTGTTGCGTTCTTTAGAAAGCTTTTTCAAGTGACGTTTAACGGCAGCTGCGGCTTTGCGCTTGCGTTCAGTTGTTGGTTTTTCGTAAGCTTCACGTTTGCGAATTTCGGTCAAAACACCGGCTTTTTCACATGAACGTTTGAAGCGACGTAAAGCAACGTCAAATGGTTCGTTTTCTTTAACTCGTATTGCTGGCATGCGGCTCTCTTTATAAAGTTCTTAACTTAAAAATAATACACAAAAAATCCGCAATGAATGCGGTGAACGAAGTATTATATCCCACTTTTAGATAAATCCCAAACACAAATAACGCGACAGGCAGATTTAGTCAGGAATTTGTCGCTTGATGAGTAAGATTATGATTGTTCTAGGTATCGAAAGCTCCTGTGATGAAACTGGCATCGCCGTCTATGACAGCGACAAAGGCCTGCTGGCGCACACTTTGCACAGCCAGATTGAAGTGCACGCCGAATATGGTGGCGTGGTGCCGGAGCTGGCTTCACGTGACCATATTCGTTATTTAATCCCGCTGCTGGAACAGGCCCTGCAGCGAGCCGGCAAGAAAAAATCCGAGATCGACGGCATTGCCTACACCGCCGGCCCGGGGCTGATCGGTGCGCTGATGTCGGGTGCATCGGTGGGGCGCTCGCTGGCCTGGGCGCTGGGTATTCCTGCGCTGGAAGTGCACCACATGGAAGGTCACCTGCTGGCTCCCATGCTGGAAGACAATGCGCCGCCGTTTCCCTTTGTCGCGCTGCTGGTTTCCGGCGGGCATACCCTGCTGGCTTACGTCAGGGGCATCGGCCAGTATGAACTGCTGGGACAGAGCCTGGATGACGCTGCTGGCGAAGCCTTTGATAAAACAGCAAAATTGCTGGGGCTGGGTTATCCCGGCGGCCCGGCACTGGCAGCACTGGCAGAAAAAGGTACGCCGGGTGTATATAAGTTTCCACGCCCCATGGTTGATCGCCCCGGCCTGGATTTCAGCTTCAGCGGCCTGAAAACCTTCGCCCTGAATACCATGCAAAAAGCCGCCCACGCTGATGGCAGTGATGGCGAATTAACGCAGCAGACCAAAGCAGATATTTCACTGGCGTTTGAAGAAGCGGTGGTC
Source organism: Gammaproteobacteria bacterium (assembly GCA_015488295.1). Taxonomy (GTDB): domain Bacteria; phylum Pseudomonadota; class Gammaproteobacteria; order SZUA-229; family SZUA-229. Next base: position 8,650 of record WFOC01000027.1, on the reverse strand, counting down.
GACACCCTGAAAATAAAATGCTGCCGTGCACTGGAACAGCAACACTGCAAAACCCTGGTTATCGCTGGCGGTGTCGGTGCTAATAAACGGCTGCGGGCAGATCTGGCCGAGATGAGTGAGCAGCTGGGCGGTGAACTGTTTTACCCAAGAATTGAATTTTGCACCGATAATGGCGCAATGATCGCACAGGCCGGTTGCTTCAGATTAATGGCCGGTGAAACCCAGCCGCTGGAAATTGATGCCAGGGCGCGCTGGTCGATGCAAGATCTGAAGGCGATTTAAAAGCTAAAAGAATATTGTCCACAGATGAACGCAGATAAACACGGATAAAAGCGTTTTATTTTTTTTGCTTCGCCGCAGGCGAAAGCAAAAAAACATCTGCGTTTATCTGCGTTCATCTGTGGACTAAAAAAGTTTTTCAGCTTTTACCGATTTTAGCTTCTGAGCCCTGTAATAAAGCATGAATATTTTTTTTGTGTCGCCAGAAAACCAGCACACTCATCAAGGCCACCGCGCTGGTCAGTTCGACAGAGTGTGAGAAATACCAGAGGATAAACGGTGTGGCAAAAATCGATACTAGCGCCGACAGCGAGGAGATTTTCAAAACCACGGCGATAAACAGCCAGATGCCCAGTGCGATCAGCCCGACCAGCCAGTTCATGCCCAGGATAACCCCGTAAAAAGTCGCCACACCCTTGCCGCCTTTAAAGTCATAATACACGGGAAAAATGTGCCCGAGCAGGGCGAACAGGCCGACCAGGGCAATGCTTACCGGTTCAAGCTGTAGCTGGACGGCGAGTAAAACAGGAATTAAACCTTTTAACATGTCACCGAATAAGGTGATAATAGCCGCCTTTTTACCGCCGTGGCGCAGCACATTGGTCGCGCCCGGATTGTTCGAGCCGGTCTTGCGCGGGTCTTCGATGCCCATGATCCTGCAGGTAATGATGGCGGTAGAGAACGAGCCGACAAGATAAGCCAGCAAACTGGCGGGCGCGGCGCTTAGAAAAATATCGAAATTGAAATCCATGAACTTTGTATTTAAGAATAATTTAGCGGCGCTAGCTTACCCCAGGACGCTGCCTGAGAATAGAGACGTGGCGGCAATTTGTGCCGTTGCCAGAGAAGTAGCCAGAGAAGTGAGTAGAGAAATAGCCGGAGTAATCAGGCATGCCTGATTCGGTCACCTGTGTGTTTGTCCACGGCTGGGCGATGAACAGCGCAGTATGGGAAGAGTGCGTTGAACAGCTGCCCGACTGGATCAACGTGGTGCTGGTCGATCTTCCCGGGCATGGTTCAATGGCCGACGTGCCCGCCGCTTCACTGGACGATTATGTGCAGGCGCTGATGCCGTTGGCACATCACCCGGTATTGTGGGTGGGCTGGTCGCTGGGTGGGCTGGCGGTGCTGCGCCTGGCTGAGTTGTATCCGCAGCGTGTGGCGGCCGCGATGCTGGTGGCCAGCAACCCCTGTTTTGTCAGCCAGCAAAACTGGTCGTGTGCGGTGGATGAATCGGTGTTCAGGCAGTTTGCCAGCGAGCTCAACAAAAACCAGAGTAAAACCATCCGTCGTTTTCTGGCCTTGCAGGTAAAAGGTCTGGCGGATGTGATGGTGGTGGTCAGAAAATTACAGAGCAGCATCGAGTCGCGCGGCTCAGCATCGACGCAGGCATTAAAAGCCGGTCTTGATATTTTGCTGAACACCGACCTGCGCCAGAGTTTGAAAAACATCGACAGCCCGCTGCACTGGGTACTAGGTGCAAAAGATGCGCTGGTGCCGGGCAGTCTTGCTGAAGTTCTACAAAAAGATTTTGCGCAAAAAAATGTTAGCCTGCTGCCGCAGGCAAGCCACGCACCTTTTATTTCAGAGCCGGAGCTGTTTACTGCGCAGCTGGTTACGCTGGCGCAATCGATACGTGGCAATAAAGTCGCATCGGATAAATAATTTATGAACCAGAAAAATAGCGACAACACGAACAAGCTTCAGCCGGCCGGGCAGGCGCAAAGTTTTGACAAGCAGCGGGTGCGCCGCGCCTTTGACCGTGCTGCCGACAGCTATCAGCAGTTTGCTGTGTTGCAGGCAGAAGTGTGCAACCGCCTGCTGGAAAAACTTGACGTGGTAAAAATTTCGCCACAGATGATTCTTGATGCCGGCACCGGCACCGGCTCGGCGATTCCTGCGTTGTTTGCCCGCTACAAAAAGGCCCAGCTGGTAACGCTGGACCTGTCAGAAAACATGCTGAAAAAAGCCAGTCAGCACGGCAGTTTTTTGCGTGCGCCGCAGGCTGTTTGCGCGGACATCGAACGTCTGCCATTCGCCGACAACTCTTTTGACCTGGTTTTTTCCAGTCTCAGCATGCAGTGGTGCAATGACCTGAATGCTGCGCTGCTGGAAGCCAAACGCGTGCTCAAACCCGGTGGTCTGTACGTGTTCACCACCTTCGGCCCGGATACGCTGAAGGAATTACGAAGCAGCTGGTCGGCGGTGGATGCTGCCAGTCATGTGAACCAGTTTATCGACATGCATGACATCGGCGATGCGCTGCTGCGAGATGGTTTTTCACAGCCGGTGATGGAAGCTGAAATGTTAACGCTGACTTATGACTCGGTCGATGGCTTGATGCATGATCTGAAAGCCATTGGTGCTAACGTCACGGCAAGCGTATCGCAAAAGGATGGTGTTAAAGGTCTGGGCGGTAAATCGATGTTGCAACGTGTGCGGCAGAATTATGAAAAATACCGGTGCGATGGTTTGCTGCCGGCGAGCTATGAAGTTGTTTATGGACATGCCTGGAAACCAGAGACAGAAAATCTGAAAGGCGGGCACGGTAATCAGCAGTTTGTCAAGTTTGAACGCTAGGACTTTTTTACCTTGAATGGAAATAACGCATGTCGAGAAATCGCACTGACCGTAAATTTATATATTTATTTCTGCTGACGCTTATGTTGTTGAGCGCCTGCTCATCATCCGACAAAACAATCGCACCTGAGCAGGCCGTCGTCGAATACGCATTGTTATACGACCTGCCGGAAAAGCCCCTGTCATTTAATAACGATGTGCTGCCGGTACTGGAAAAGCGCTGCATTGCCTGTCATGGTTGTTATGATGCACCCTGCCAGTTGAAGCTGAATTCAGCCGAAGGCATTTTTCGCGGTGCAAACAAAAACAAGGTGTATGACGGTGTGCGCATCATCGCGGCTGAACCGACACGGTTGTTTGTTGATGCTATGAGCGCCGCACAATGGCGCAGTAAAAACTTTTCGCCAGTGCTGTATGAAAAACCTGCCACAGAAAAAAATAGCCCGGCAAAAAATCTCGAACAATCGGTTCTGTATCGCATGTTGCGACTCAAGCAGCTGAACCCGCAGGCGCGCATTGGCCTGTTGAATGACAGCTTTGATCTGTCGCTGGATCGAAAACAGAGTTGCCCGACGATTGATGAGTTTGATGATTATGCGCTGAAACATGCCGAGGGCGGCATGCCGTTTGCCATGCCTAATTTGTCGCGTCAGGAATATAAAACCCTGGTGCACTGGGTGGCGCAGGGATCGCCGGTGGATGAGGATCTGCCGCCGTCTGCATCGGCGCAAAAACAGATAGAAAAATGGGAGCGTTTTTTAAACGGTGGCTCAAACAGAGCCGGCACGAATAAAGTGCGGCTGGTATCGCGGTATTTGTTTGAGCACCTGTTTCACGCACATCTGCATTTTGAAAAAACAGCTGACCGGGAATTTTATCGCCTGGTTCGCTCTGCCACGCCGCCCGGTGAAGAGGTAAGAATTATCGCCACGCGCCGGCCTTATGGTGAGGTCAACACGGATGTGTATTATCGTTTTGTCAGGCACCAGGGCAGTGTTGTTGCCAAGCAGCACATGGTTTACGAGCTGTCTGCGCAGCGCATGAAACGTTATCGGGAATTATTTTATGATGTCGATTATGAGGTTGCAGCGCTGCCTTCGTACGCACCGGCGGTGGCTTCTAATCCAATCAAGGCGTTTGCTGATATTCCGGTGAAATCGCGCTATAAATTTTTACTGGATGATGCGCGGTTTTTTATTGAAGGTTTTATTAAAGGCCCCGTGTGTCGTGGCCAGGTTGCGCTCAATGTTATTGAAGACCAGTTCTGGGTGGTGTTTTTTGATCCTGAGGCACCGATTGCTTCGTCCAGTGATGCTTTTCTGAAAAAAAATGCGGACAGGCTTGCATCACCTTCTGAGCTGGAAGACACGTTTAATCTGCTCAGTGTTAATTTGCACTACAAGGACCTGTTCCGTGAATATGTTCGTGAGCGCGAAAAGCCGGTGCTGGACTTTCAGGCGATTGACCTGTCTGATGCGATGCAATATTTATGGAATGGCAAGGATAAATCAAAGTCCGAAGTGTTAAATAAAAATGCGGCCTTAACCGTTTTCAGGCATCTTGATAGCGCCTCAGTAAATTATGGCCTGCTGGGTGATTATCCCGAGACAGCCTGGATACTCGATTACGCAATTTTTGAGCGTATTCATTATCTGCTGGTCGCTGGCTTTGATGTTTATGGCAACGCGGGGCATCAGCTTAATACCCGTCTGTATATGGATATTTTACGCACCGAGGGCGAAGATTATTTTCTGGCTTTTCTACCGGTTGATACACGCTTGCAGGTGCGGGAAAGCTGGTATCAGGGGATTCGTAGAAGCAACAAAAATGACGCGGGCGAGGTGCGGTGGCTGAATAAAGAACTGGTGAAGGGGTATAAAACGGATGATGCACAACGTGAGCTGTACCAGAGTATTGCGGCGTATCTGGGGCCGGTAGCCGGTGACGGCGATTTCATCAATCGCTGTGATAATAATGAATGCGTGCGCGCCACGGACAAAAATATTCTGCGTGCTGACAGTGCGATGCAAAAAGCAGCAAAAATGGATGGTGAAATCGTACAGTTTTTGCCCGACCTGGCATTCGTGCGTGTGCTCATGGGCGGAGCCGCAGAACAGGATCGCGCTTACAGCATGATCTACAACAAAGCCTATAAATCAGTAAGTAATTTATTGCAGGAAGACACGCCGGGCGAGTTTCGTGATTACCGGTTTGATACGCAGACTATCCTGCCCTGGCTGGAAGGTTCCTACCCGAATTTTTTCTACGTGGTAAAACTCGAAGAAATAGAAGATTTTGTTGAATCATATAATGCCATCAGCAACTTGCGTGAATATGAAATTTTTGTTGCGCGTTACGGTGTGCGTCGCACCAGTGAAGATTTCTGGGCACAGGTTGACTGGTTTAATCAGCAGTATTTGCGTGAGTTGCCGGTGAGGGCAGGGATTTTTGATTTGAACAGGTATCAGAATCGGTAAGGAAAGTTTTAAGTTGGCAGTTATCAGTTTGCAGTAATAAAACTGTTTGCCGCGAAACACGCAAAGGGCGCAAAATAGATTAAAAACCAGAAAGTTTTTTTCGCGTTCTTTGCGTGTTTCGCGGCAAAGTTGTTTTTTTTAAGCCTCAAACGCCACGCGCATTTTGTTCAGCGCGTTTTTCTCGATCTGACGAATGCGTTCGGCAGAAACGTGGTACTCATCAGCCAGTTCGTGCAGCGTGGCCTTGTCTTCGTTCAGCCAGCGGCGCTGGATGATATCCTGACTGCGCTCATCAAGCGTTTTTAATGAGTCGCTCATCAGGCTCAGTTCCTGCGAACGGCTGTCGTCATATTCCAGTGCGTTTGCAGGATCCATGCTGCCGTCGGTCAGGTAAGCCGCCGGTGTAAAGTTCTGCTCGTCATCGTTATCGTTTGTTGGCGGATCAAAAGTGACATCGCTGCCGCTTAAACGTGATTCCATTTCGAGCACGGTTTCGGGTTTTACGCCCAGTGTTTCTGCCACGTCGTTAACTTCATCGCTGGAAAACCAGCCCAGACGTTTTTTCGAACTGCGCAGTTTAAAGAACAGTTTGCGCTGTGGCTTGGTTGTAGCGATTTTGACAATGCGCCAGTTACGCAGGACAAATTCGTGGATTTCTGATTTGATCCAGTGTACTGCGTAGGAAATCAGGCGTACCTCGTGGCTGGCTGAAAAACGTTTGACCGCTTTCATCAGGCCGATGTTGCCTTCCTGAATCAGGTCGGCCAGTGGCAGACCATAACCGGTGTAGCCGCGTGCAATTTTTACTACGAAGCGTAAGTTAGACATAATCAACTGCTGCGCAGCGGCGAGATCATTCTGATTCTCCAGGCGCAGTGCAAGCTCCCGTTCCTCTTCAGATGTCAGAACAGGAATGTTGTGAATCTGACGGATGTAAGCATCCAGATTGCCGGCACTTAAGGGCATATTCTGAATGGCGGGTATCATTGCTGTGTTCATATCTTCTTCTCTCATAGGTTGCATTTTAGCACTCAAGGAGTAGGAGTGCTAATTATACGAAAAGTTCACAGAAATGCCAGTGGTTTTGGGGTAGAAAGTGGTTTTCACAGAAACCTTTTGGACGCTATAAAAAACAATAGCTTATCTGCGAAGAACGCAGAAGTTAGGTAGGGTGGGCAAGCTTTTTTTGCCCACGCGGGGACTCAATTGGTTATTCAGCGTGGGCAAAAAACCTTGCCCACCCTACGATTGATGCTCTAGCTGGGTTCGATGTCTTTCAGATGCCGGCTGACCGCAATCCAGGAACCGATCAGGCCCAGGGTGCAGCTGATGAGGATCAAAAGCAGGGTATTGCCCGCGCCCAGTCCGCTGAGGCGGAAATCGCTGTGATACAGCAGTGCCAGTTTGTGGATGGGTGCTTCCATCATCATCAGTGACAGCAGCGTGATTAGCCACGCCAGCAGGCCGCCGATCAGGCCGTACCAGAAGCCGGTGTATAAAAAAGGCCGGCGGATGAAGGCATCGGACGCGCCGATCAGTTTGGAGACTTCGATCTCCTCACGCCGGTTTTGTATATCCAGCCGAATGGTGTTACCGACGATCAGCAGTACCGCGATGGCCAGCATTGAGCTGATCACCCAGATGCTGCGGTTGGCGATTTCGATAAAAGTGTACAGCCGTTTCACCCATTGCACATCGAGCTGCGCCAGCTCCACCAGTTTATTCTTGCCCAGCTCTTTTACCAGCCGGGTGGTGCGGTCGGGCTGGTTGACCAGCACGCGCGGGTGCACCACCAGTACGATGGGTAGCGGATTGTCATCGAGATATTTCAGCGCGTCACCAAAACCGGAAATTTCCTTGAACTGCTCCAGGCCTTTTTCCTTGTCGATGAGTTCGACTTTTTTGATGTCTTTGTGTTTTTCCAGGCGGCGCATCAGTTTCTGCGCGTCCAGTTGTTTGACATTGGTGTGCAGAAACAGGGAAATTTGTGTGGAGTCATCCCAGCCGGTGCTGACCTGGCCGATGTTGGCCAGTGCGATATACAGCCCGACCGGCAGCGCCAGCGCGATGGCGATGACCGCAGCGGTCATCAACGTGGCGATGGGTTGCGCGTACAGGCGGCCGAGGCTGCCTAATGCAACGCGCAGGTGGTGGCCAAAATAAGAGCTCAGCCGGCTGGATTTTTTCGGGCTGTGGCGCATTAGAGCTTTCCGTCCAGCGTGAAAGGCAGGCCATTATTGGTGACGCGACCATCCTGCAGGCTGATCATGGGTGTGCCCATCTGCTTGATCAGATCGAGGTCGTGACTGGCGATCAGCACCGTGGTGCCAACCTGATTAAAACGCGCGAACAGTTCCATGATCTCGCGTGACACCTCCGGGTCGAGGTTGCCGGTGGGCTCGTCGGCCAGCAGCAACAGCGGTTTGTGGACGATAGCGCGGGCGATGCCGACGCGTTGCTGTTCACCGCCGGAGAGGGTAATGGGGTCGGCTTTTTCCTTGCTCAGCAGACCGACCTGATTGAGCGCAGCGCGTACCCGCTTGCGTATTTCCTGACGGCGATAACCCTGAATGATCAGCGGCATGGCAACGTTATCGAACACCGGTCGGTCGTAAAGTAGATGATGATTCTGAAAGATGATGCCGATGTTGCGGCGGATGTAGGGAATCTTGCGGTTGCTGATGTTGTTTAAATTAACACCGTCGAGAAAAATCTGGCCGCGCGTCGGTCGCTCGATCATCGCGATCAGCTTCAGCAGGGTACTCTTGCCAGCGCCGGAATGCCCGGTAAGAAAAGCCATCTGTCCCTTCGACAAACGCAGATTGATCTGGCTCAGTGCATCGTGGCCGCCGGGGTAGCGTTTGCTGATGTTGTCGAAGTGAATCATTGGCGTTGCTGCGTAACGAATGAAAAATGAAAAATGTACTGGAATCGCTCCCGGCGATTCTCAGCATACGCGCCATCCATGGCGGTAAAAAGTGAAAAATTTATAGCGCTACGCGCTATGGCTTGTGTTTTTTGCCTTTCATTTTTCATTTTTCGTTTTTCACTTTTCATTGTTTTTTTTATTCTAAAAGCGCATCCACAAACTCACCCGCATGAAACGGCCGCAGGTCATCAATCCCTTCCCCTATGCCAATAAAACGCACTGGCAGTTGCAGCGTTTCGGCGATGGAAAATAAAATGCCGCCTTTCGCTGTGCCGTCCAGTTTGGTGACGGCCAGTCCGGTCAGGCCGATGCTGTCGTGGAACTGCTGTACCTGATGCAGCGCGTTCTGGCCGAAGCTGGCATCCATCACGATCAGGGTTTCGTG
>WFOC01000026.1 GCA_015488295.1 Gammaproteobacteria bacterium | reverse complement strand
GTATAACGTGTATAACTAAAAGTAATCAGTATTATGAATATTATGAATTTGTTTTATATGTAAAAAAGCACTATTCTTCCAAAAATTAAAAAAGCGAATAAGCAATGGAGACGGGATCATGTTCAAAAGTCTGATTTTTACAGCGTTACTGATGTTGGCAACAAATGCAGCGGCTGAAGGTTTTTATCTCAGCAGTACAGATGTGCAGGGACAGATTGGCAACGATCAGGTGTTTAACAGCTTTGGTTGCACGGGCAAGAATATCTCGCCGCAGCTGCACTGGCAGAATGCGCCGAAGGGCACAAAAAGTTTTGCCATCACCGCTTATGATCCCGATGCACCGACCGGCAGTGGCTGGTGGCACTGGGTGGTTTTTAATATTGATAAATCGGTCGACACCATAAAAACCGGTGCCAGCACAAAAGCCATGCCAGCCGGTGCGGTAGAAAGTATCACCTCTTATGGCAGCAAAGGTTTTGGTGGCGCGTGTCCGCCGGTGGGTGATAAACCGCATCGTTATATTTTTACCGCGTATGCGCTGGATATTGAAAAAATTGATCAGTCAGCTGATGCGCGTCCCGAGTTAATCGGTTTCTTTTTAAACAGCCATGCCATCGCGAAAGCGAGCATCATGGCCTATTTCGGCCGTTAAAGTACGGTCGTTAAAAAAACCGTAGGGCGGACACTGTCCGTCATGATGATTTATAACCTGTGCGGCGGGCAGTGCCCGCCCTACGTCAAGCATGAGATGCAGTATGAGCAAGGCAAAAACACTTTACGATAAATTGTGGGATGACCACGTGGTGCGCAGCGAAGATGACGGCACTGCGTTGTTATACATTGATCGCCACCTGGTGCACGAGGTGACTTCGCCGCAGGCGTTTGAAGGTCTGCGTCTTGCTGGCCGTAAACCCTGGCGCAGCAGTTCCATCGTCGCCGTGCCGGATCACAATGTGCCGACCACGGATCGCAGTCAGGGCATCACTGACCCGGTAGCGAAATTGCAGGTGGAAACGCTGGACAGTAACTGTAAGGCGTTCGGCCTTACCGAGTTCACTATGTCTGATGTGCGTCAGGGCATCGTGCATGTTATCGGCCCGGAGCAGGGCGCGACCCTGCCTGGCATGACGGTGGTTTGCGGTGACTCGCACACCTCTACGCATGGTGCCTTTGGTGCACTGGCATTCGGCATCGGTACCTCCGAAGTTGAGCATGTGCTGGCGACGCAGTGTTTGATGCAGAACAAAAGCAAAAATATGCTGGTTTCTGTCGACGGTGAAGTTGGTGTGGGCGTGACCGCAAAAGACATCGTGCTGGCGATCATCGGCAAGCTCGGCACCGCCGGTGGTACCGGTTATGCCATCGAATTTGGTGGCGATGCGATTCGTGCGCTGTCGATTGAAGGCCGTATGACAGTGTGCAACATGGCCATTGAAGCCGGTGCACGTGCTGGCATGGTAGCGGTTGATGACACCACCATCGATTATGTGAAAGGCCGGCCGTATTCACCCACTGGAGAAACATTGGAAAAAGCGGTGGCTTACTGGTCGACCCTGCACAGTGATGACGGCGCACACTTCGATGAAGTGATACATATAAATGCCGCTGACATCAAACCGCAGGTGACCTGGGGCACGTCACCGGAAATGGTGGTCGATATCGAATCACGGGTGCCGAATCCGGACGATGAAAGTGACAGGGTCAAAGCTGACGGCATGCGTAAAGCGCTGGCTTACATGGGGCTGGAAGCGGGCACGCCGATCAGCGAGATTGCAGTGGATAAAGTATTTATCGGTTCCTGCACCAATTCACGCATCGAAGATTTACGTGACGCGGCAAAAATTGCCGAAGGCAAAAAAGTGGCCGACAACATCAAACTGGCCATGGTGGTTCCCGGTTCCGGTCTGGTGAAAAAACAGGCGGAAGAAGAAGGCCTGGATAAGATTTTCATCGAAGCCGGTTTCGAATGGCGGGAGCCGGGTTGTTCCATGTGCCTGGCGATGAACGCCGACCGACTGGAAGCCGGTGAACGTTGCGCCTCGACTTCAAACCGCAATTTCGAAGGTCGTCAGGGGCAGGGTGGTCGCACCCATCTGGTTAGCCCGGCGATGGCCGCCGCCGCAGCGATCAAGGGGCATTTCGCCGATGCCACCGAACTGAACTAATTTCAAAGGTTAGAAAAATATAATCATGCAAGCATTTACCCAACACACCGGCATTGTTGCACCAATGGATCGACCTAACGTCGACACCGATGCGATTATTCCCAAGCAGTTTTTGAAATCGATCAAACGTTCGGGTTTCGGCCCCAACGCATTTGATGACTGGCGCTACCTCGATGAAGGCGGCCCGGATATCGACAATGCCGGTCGCAGGATCAACCCGGATTTTATTTTAAATCAGCCGCCATTTGATAAAGCCACCATCCTGCTGGCGCGTGAAAATTTCGGTTGCGGTTCTTCACGTGAACATGCGGTATGGGCGCTGGATGATTTTGGTTTTCGTGTGGTCATCGCGCCGAGTTTTGCCGATATTTTCTATAACAACAGTTTTAAAAACGGCCTGCTGCCTATCGTGCTGGATGCCGATGTGGTTGATGAGCTGTTCAAACGCATCGCGGAAAAACCTGGTCTGGAGATCTCCATTGACCTGGAAGCACAGACGGTTAGCTGTGAAGGTGAAGAAATTGCATCGTTTGAAATCGATGCCTTCCGTAAACACAACATGTTGAACGGGCTGGATGATATTGCCCTGACGCTGCAGCATGCAGACGAGATAAAAGCTTACGAAGAAAAAAGAAAGCAGAGTGCGCCCTGGTTGTTTTAAAAAAATGATTCACCACAGAGGCACAGAGGACACAGTCTTGTAGGTCGGGCATTGCCCGACATGGTATTTGCTGGCACTTCTGTCAGGCAATGCCTGACCTACAAATAGCGTATAATTACCCGCCTGTTTTCGCAGGTTATTTTCAGAGAAAAAATATGAGTTTAAAAATTGCAGTGATGCCGGGCGATGGTATCGGAATAGAAATTGTTGACGAAGCGGTTAAAATTTTAAACCACTATAAAAACAGTGGTCGCCTTGATGTCGAATTGAGCGAAGCTCCTGTCGGTGGAGCTGGTTATGATGCCGCGGGCAAACCCCTGCCCGATGAAACGCTGGCACTGGCAAGAGCCTCTGACGCAATTTTATTCGGTGCCATCGGCGGCCCGCAATATGATGATCTGGCGCGCGAGCTTCGTCCCGAACGCGGTCTGCTTGCACTGCGCTCAGAGCTTGAACTGTTTGCCAATTTGCGACCTGCCATTTTATATCCGCAGCTGGCGGATGCGTCTTCGCTGAAACCCGAAGTGGTTGCCGGTCTGGACATCATGATCGTGCGCGAACTGACCGGCGGCATTTATTTTGGTGAACCACGCGGCATCGAAACTGATGCTTCCGGTGAGCGCAAGGGATTCAACACACTGGTTTATAAAGAGAGCGAGATTGATCGCATCAGCCGTGTCGCATTTGATATTGCGATGAAGCGCGGCAAGCGACTTTGTTCTGTTGACAAGGCCAATGTGCTGGAAGTCTCTGAACTGTGGCGCGAAGTGGTCAGCAAAAATGCCAGTGATTATCCTGAAGTTGAGCTCAGTCACATGTACGTCGATAACGCGGCGATGCAGCTGGTGAAATGGCCCAAGCAGTTTGACGTGATGGTCACCAAAAACATGTTCGGCGATATTTTATCAGATGCCGCCGCCATGCTGACCGGTTCCATCGGCATGTTGCCATCGGCATCGCTGGATGCGAATTCAAAAGGCATGTACGAACCGATCCACGGTTCTGCGCCGGACATCGCCGGTAAAGGTGTGGCCAATCCACTGGCAACGATTTTGTCGGTCGCAATGATGTTGCGTTACAGCCTGGATCACGCCGAGCTGGCCGATGAGATCGATGCCGCTGTCGGCAGGGTGCTGGATAAAGGCCTGCGTACGCCGGATATTATGGCGGAAGGTTGCAAGGAAGTCGGCACGGTTGAGATGGGCGAAGCAGTTTTGGCAGAGTTGCAGTAAAAAGAAATTAACTTTCCACAGATGAACGCAGATAAACACAGATAAAAAATTTTATAGTTTTTAACATCTGTGCTTACCTGTGTTCATCTGCGGAGAATATTGTTTTTAAAAAATTATTTAGCGAAGAAAGTTATGAGTAAAACATACGATGTTGCAGTAGTAGGTGCCACCGGTGCCGTTGGCGAAACCATGTTATCGATTCTTGCCGAGCGCAAGTTTCCGGTGGGTGAGGTTTATGCCCTTGCCAGCAGCCGTTCTGCCGGCAAGCGTGTCGAGTTTGGTGATAAATCACTGGTGGTACAGGATCTGGATAAATTCGATTTCTCCAAAGCGCAGATCGGCCTGTTTTCTGCCGGCGCATCCATCTCTGAAAAATATGCCCCGATTGCTGCCGAAGCCGGCTGTGTGGTTATCGATAATACCTCGCAGTTTCGTTATGACGATGATATTCCACTGGTGGTGCCGGAAGTTAATCCGCACGCTATCGCTGATCACAAAACCCGTGGCATCATCGCCAACCCAAACTGCTCGACCATTCAGATGCTGGTTGCACTGAAACCGATTTACGATGCGGTGGGTATCGAGCGCATCAACGTGGCAACCTACCAGGCGGTTTCCGGCACCGGCAAGGATGCTATCGAAGAACTGGCTGGCCAGACCGCCCGTTTGCTCAACGCCAAACCGATGAAGAGTGAAGTTTATCCAAAGCAGATCGCGTTTAACGTGTTGCCGCAGATTGATGTGTTTCTCGAAAACGGTTACACCAAGGAAGAGATGAAAATGGTGTGGGAAACCCGCAAGATTTTTGAAGATGACTCTATCATGGTGAACCCGACAGCAGTTCGCGTGCCGGTTTTTTATGGCCATTCTGAAGCGCTGCACATCGAGACCAGAGAAAAAATCAGCGCTGAAAAAGCCACCGAATTGTTATCCGGAGCAGCCGGTGTTGAAGTGCTGGATGAGCGTGTTGATGGCGGCTACCCCACCGCTGTTACCGAGGGCGCAAACCACGATGCAACCTACGTCGGCCGGATTCGCGAAGACATCTCTCACGAGCGCGGTCTGGATATGTGGGTGGTGTCTGACAACGTGCGAAAAGGCGCGGCATTAAATAGCGTACAAATTGCTGAGATTTTGATAAAACAGTATTTATAACCTATAGTTATATCTGCATACTTAAAGTGCATTGTTAAATGCGGGCTTTAGCGTGGTGCGGTAACGTAGAAATTCGTCTGGTTTTCAGTATCTTGACGTTGTTTTTAAAATAATAAGCCGTCGCCTGAAGCTGTAAAAATAAGAATAAATCATGGCCGGCAGCTGCACGTGCAGACGGTCGCCGGCAGGATGAATAGGGGAATCACCAGTGCGTAAATTGCCATCTCGTAAATTGCTCGGGGCTATTATAGCCGGAGTCCTGCTGCTGCCTGAAACGGCATTCACCCTGGGACTGGGTGAAATCGAAGTAAACTCGGCGCTTAACCAAAAGTTAAAAGCAGATATTGAATTATTGTCTGCCACACCGGAAGACACAGAAAACCTTATCGTTAAACTTGCCTCGCGAAAAGAGTTTACCCGTGCCGGTTTGGACCGTCCTTATTTATTGAATGATTTACGTTTCAACTCTGTTGTTGTTGACGGTGTTCCACAGATCAAAGTTTCTTCAGGCAGCCCGATACGCGAACCCTTTTTAAATTTCCTGGTTGAAGTTGACTGGCCGAACGGTCATCTTATCCGTGAATACACGGTGTTGCTCGATCCACCGGTTTTTATGACTCAACCCGCCAGTGCGCCCCCTGCACCGGTGAAGCAGAATGATGATTTTCGCCCTGTTTCTACGGGCAGCAGTAACGTCATTCCGGTTGTTTCCCCCGGCGTGAGTCTATCTGCCAGACCAGGTGCGGCTGCTACTGCGCCAGTATCTCAGCCCGCTGTGCGCCCTGCTGAAGCAACATCAAATACGCCGGCGTTTGTGCCGGCACCTTATGTGCAACAACCGGCAGTGGTTAATCAAAAGCCCGGTACTTATCGTATAAAAAGCGGTGATACCGCCTGGAGTCTGGCCGATGCCATGCGCCCGGACCAGAGTATCTCTGTTGAACAGATGATGGTCGCTATGCTGCGCGCCAACCCAGAATCTTTTATCGATGAAAATGTGAACGGCCTGAAACGCGGTTACATTTTGCGTGTGCCGGATTACGATCAGATTGTTGCTGTTAACCAGGCTGATGCACGTGCCATGGTGCGTGAGCAGGCGGCGTTGTGGCGACAGTATCAGCAAACACATGCCGGCGGTCAGCCGGCATCAGCAATGCCTGGTGAAGGTGTGGCCGATGCTGATGGCGGTGCTGTCGCAGAAAGCGAAAATGATGCGTATCTGGAAATTGTTAGCGCCGGTTCAGGCGCTTCAACCACTGCTGCAAAAGACCCTGCAAAAATGAGCGCACAGGAACTGCGTGCTGAACTGGCACTGGCCAGAGAGCGTGTTGAAACCGAGCGTGTTGAAAAAGAAGCGCTGCAAAGACGCATTGAAGCGCTGGAGCAAAGTGTCGGCAAGATGAAAGGCATGTTGTCTATTGAAGACGATGCGCTGTCTGATGTGCAGGCACTGGGATCATCGGCTGAAGGGGGATCTTCAGAAGCAGAAGCGCTGGAAGCGGATATTGTTGCCGATGCCAGAGCCGAGATGGAAGAATCCATCGCTGAAACCGAAGACATGCTGGCCGAGCAGCATCTGGAAGACGCGATTGTCGAAGAGAGTCTTGCTGAAAAAGCCGGCGAAGCAGGCGAGGCAGATGCTGTAGAAGAAGCGGCCGTATTCCTTGATGAAACAGCCGCAGAAGACGAGCTTGCCGATGCTGCTGAAGAAGCACCTGTTGTCAGTGAAGTCGCTAATGAGCCTGTCGCGCCACAGCCACAGTTTGTTCCCAAACCACAGCCCGATCCTTTAACAAAATTACTCAGTGACCCGATATTACTCGCTGCTGCTGGCGGTGGGCTGTTGCTTATCCTTGCGGTGATAGCCCTGATTATCAAGCGTCGCAAAGCGGCAGCTGCTGAAGAAGAAGTCGCTGCCCCAGCTACCACCGATGCTGATGATGATCTGGAAAGTCTGGCAGATGAAATTGCCGGTGAAACCGCAGGCGATGATGAAGCTGTTGCTGAATCACTGGCTGGTGATTCAGATCTGGATAAGGCGGATGAAAACCTTGATCCGGATGCAACCATGATTCTGGATGCGACTGAAGACACTCTGGTTGCCGAAGACAGCCTTGAAGCGGTTGAGGAAGAAGAACCGCGTGATGATGTTATTGCCGAAGCCGATGTTTACCTGGCATACGGTATTTACCAGCAGGCAGAAGAGCTGCTGACCCAGGCAATTGCCGAGAATCCGGAACGTGATGATTACCGTGTGAAACTGGCAGAAACACATTATGCCAGCAAAAATACCGATGCCTTTATTGATGTTGCAACAGACATCAAAAAACGTGCTGGTGATGAAATTACGCCAAGCTGGAAAAAAGTCATGGTCATGGGGCAGGACATGTGTGCTGATAATGCCCTGTTTCAGGGCAGCATGGTTGGTGGCCTTGATGTCGATTCGCTGGCACCAAAAGCGCCGGAGATGGATTTTGATCTGGGGCTGGATACCAGCGATGAAGCCGCGCCGGATCTCGACCTGAGCCTGGATGATGAACCACTCGAATTACCCGAGATGGATGAGCTCGAAGCTGTTGCTGATGAAGCAGAAAGTGCCGAAAAGGAAAAAGACGAAGAAATCGATGATGATGAAACACTGGTCGCACCGGCAGGTGAACTCGAATTTGATTTGAGCGATACCGGCGCAGTTGAAGAAACACCGGCTGAAGAAGATGAATTCTCACTGGATATTGATGCCTCTGAACTGGATATCGATATTCAGGAAGAAGTTGAAGAAGAAGTGATTGACCTGATGGATGAACTGCAGGATGTCGGTGACGTTGATATTGATTTTGGTCTGGATGAAGAAACACCTGCCACTGATGAAAGCAGCGCAGAGGCTGATGCCGATGCCGATGCTGATGAAGTAGCAACTGAGGATGATGTTGCTGCTGTAGAGGGCACCGCTGAAGAAGTCGCTGTTGCTGAAGAAGTCATCGAGGAAGCGCCTGTTGAAGAAGAAATTGAAATCGACCTGACAGAAGAAGCTGAAGCCATGGATCTTGACCTGGACGCAGATGTGGAGGCGGGCAGCGAGACAGCAAGTGATGCTGAAACTGAAGAAGAAACCAGCCCCGCTCCTGCTGCGGGCAATGACTTTGCTGATGATGAAGATGATTTTGACCTGTCCAGTCTGGACGATGTCGATGAAGTCAGCACCAAGCTGGATCTGGCGCGTGCTTACCTCGACATGGGTGACCATGAAGGCACCCGCGGCATTCTTGAAGAAGTCATCGCCGAAGGCAATGATGAGCAGAAGAAAGAAGCCAGTGAGTTGATGTCGCAGCTGGATTCGTAGAAACAGTGCGCTGGAGCTGCTTCTGACAATTCCAGCATACCCTCCATCCGTGGAGGTGAATAGATAACAGTTAGCTACATGGGTGTAGTGTGTAGCGTTTTTGCAGGGGCGATAAACGGTTAATAGTGTAAAATGCAGCGCCAGCCTGGTTTCAGGCTGGCGTTTTTTATTGTTTTTTTTAAAAAGAATTTTCACCACAGAGGCACAGAAAACACGGAGAAAGCTTTCTATAGTTAACCGCGCCTGCGGCGCGGTTAACAAAACAAAACTCTGTGCTCTCTGTGCCTCTGTGGTAAAAAAAGTTTGTGGCTTTTTGTATGTCAAATAAAAGAGTAGCGTTAGGCATCGAGTATAACGGCAGTCTGTTCAACGGCTACCAGTCGCAGGCGGCCGGCACGCGCACGGTGCAGGACGAGCTGGAAAAAGCCTTGTCGAAAGTTGCTGACCAGCCTATCCGCCTGACCTGCGCCGGTCGTACCGATACCGGCGTTCACGCCACTGGTCAGGTAGTGCATTTTGATACAGATGTATCGCGTGAATTAAAAGCCTGGATGCTGGGCGGCAACACCAATTCCCCGCGTGATATTTCGATTCACTGGGTGCGTGAAGTGAGTGATGATTTCAGCGCACGTTTCAGCGCTGTTTCGCGCAGCTATCGATATATCCTGTTCAACCGCAAGGTGCGCTCCGCTGTATTTCAGCACAATGTTTCCTGGGCATTCGAGCACCTTGATGACAAAGCGATGCACGCTGCTGCGCAGATGCTGCTCGGTGAACACGATTTCTCCGCGTTTCGTTCCTCGCAGTGTCAGGCCAAACATGCGGTGCGTGAGATGCAGGCCATCAGCGTGAAGCGCGAAGGCGATTATGTGATTCTCGATATTCAGGCCAACGCTTTTTTGCATCACATGGTGCGCAATATTGTCGGCACCCTGATGAAAATCGGCACCGGCGAACAGCCGGTAGAATGGATGGCGCAGGTGCTGAACGGTCGCGACAGAAAAAAAGCCGGCATGACTGCGCAGGCCGCCGGACTGTACCTGATTAATGTAGAATACCCGCCAGAACATGGCCTGCCGCCAAGCGGCTGGTTGCCCAGAATTAGTTAAAAGACAGCCAAAGTCTGAATAAATCTCTATGCGTACTCGTGTTAAAATTTGCGGTATTACCCGTTGTGAAGATGCACAGCTTGCAGTTGATGCCGGGGTGGATGCTGTCGGGCTGGTGTTTTATGACAAAAGCCCGCGTTTTGTCAGCAACGAAATTGCTGCTGAAATCAGTCAGCTGATCCCTGCGTTTGTCAGCCGTGTTGCGCTGTTCAAAGATGCAGACAAGACGATGATCGACGCAGTATTGCAGGCGGTCGAGGTCGATCTCATCCAGTTTCACGGCAGCGAAACGCCGGATTTCTGCCAGCAGTTTGCACTGCCGTACATCAAGGCTGTCGGCGTGAAAGGCACGGAGCACGATGCAGACTTTTTACGCAGTAGTGCAGAAAATTATCGCGCAGCCAAAGCGCTGTTGCTCGATGGCCATGCGCCGGGTGAAGCCGGCGGTACAGGTGAATCCTTTGACTGGGCATCCATCGCTCGCATCGATAAACCGGTGATACTGGCGGGCGGTTTAACGCCGCAGAATGTGGCGCAGGCGATAACACTGGTGCAGCCGTTTGCGGTGGATGTCAGCAGCGGCGTAGAAAGCACGCCGGGCATCAAAGACAAGGATAAAGTGGCCGTGTTTATGCGAAATGTTTCAGGCAGTAATGCCAGTTAGCAATAACAAGTTGGCAGTAACCAGTTTCAGCCTGTCATCTTGAGCGAAGTGAAAGATCTTGTGTTCCGATATTTAAGATGACAACCAAAAAGTACAATATGTGAAAAATCATTATGACACAGTTAATCGATAAATCCGAAAAGCCAAAACCTGATTCCGTTGATTATTCAGCGATGCCTGACGAGCACGGCCACTTCGGAATTTATGGCGGTATCTTTGCTTCCGAGACTCTGATGCAGGCGCTCGACGAGCTGCGCGATGCCTACGAAAAAATCAAAACCGACGAGGCATTCCAGAAACAGTTTGATGAAGATCTGGCGCAATATGTCGGCCGTCCCAGCCCGCTGTATTTTGCCGAACGACTGAC
This sequence comes from Gammaproteobacteria bacterium, assembly GCA_015488295.1. GTDB lineage: Bacteria > Pseudomonadota > Gammaproteobacteria > SZUA-229 > SZUA-229. The sequence goes on along the minus strand of WFOC01000026.1, from coordinate 10,594 downwards.
CGGGCAGGTCGGTGGCGCAAAGATTTATCTGAAACGTGAAGACCTTAATCACACTGGCGCACACAAAATAAACAACACCATTGGCCAGGGACTGCTGGCAAAAATGATGGGTAAAAAACGCATCATCGCCGAAACCGGTGCCGGTCAGCACGGCGTGGCATCGGCCACCGTGGCGGCGCGTTTTGGTATGGAATGCATCGTTTATATGGGCGCAGAAGACATCGTGCGTCAGGCACCCAATGTGTATCGCATGAAGTTACTGGGGGCAAAAGTTGTTGCGGTTGAATCCGGTTCCAAAACCCTGAAAGACGCGCTCAATGAAGCCATGCGTGACTGGGTGACCAACGTTGATGACACGTTCTACATCATCGGCACCGTCGCCGGACCGCATCCTTACCCGGCCATGGTGCGTGATTTTCAGACCATCATCGGCCGTGAAGCCAAAGCCCAGATGCAGGAACAATGTGGCTGTCTGCCCGACGCACTGGTCGCCTGCATCGGCGGTGGATCCAACGCCATCGGCCTGTTCCATCCGTTTTTAGAAGATGAAAGCGTCGCCATGTACGGTGTTGAAGGTGGTGGTCTGGGTGTCGACAGTGGCAAACACGCTGCGCCGTTATGTGCCGGTAGCCCTGGTGTATTGCACGGCAACCGCACTTATCTGATGGAAGACGAAAACGGCCAGATCATCGAAACCCATTCGGTTTCTGCCGGTCTGGATTACCCCGGCGTTGGTCCGGAACATGCCTGGTTGAAAGACATCGGTCGGGCGAATTATGTTGCTGCCACCGACGATGAAGCACTGGAAGCATTTCATACCCTGACCCGGGTTGAAGGCATCATCCCTGCGCTTGAATCCAGCCACGCGGTGGCCTACGGCATGAAACTGGCGGCGACCATGAAACCGGAGCAGCGCATCATTATTAATTTGTCCGGCCGTGGTGATAAAGATATCAACACCATCGCTAAAATTGAAGGTATCGAACTGTGAGTCGTATAGCCGCTCGTTTTGCCGAGCTGAAATCCAATGCCCGAACCGCATTGATTCCCTACGTTATGACTGGCGACCCGTCGCCTGAAATCACCTTGCCGCTGATGCACGCCATGGTCGAAGCCGGTGCGGACATCATCGAACTGGGTGCGCCGTTTTCTGATCCGATGGCTGATGGCCCGGTGATTCAGGCGGCAGCGGAAAGATCGCTGGTGCACAATACCAGCCTGCACGATGTGTTTGCACTGGTCAGCGAATTTCGCAAAAGTGATGACAAAACCCCGATTGTGATGATGGGCTACCTTAATCCCATCGAGGTTATGGGTTACGAATCTTTCGCTCAGCAGGCCGCGAGCTGTGGCATTGATGGCGTGATCACGGTGGACATGCCGCCGGTGGAAGCCGCCGATTATGTGCCGGCGCTGAAATCGCAGGGGCTCGATCCGATATTTCTGCTGGCACCGACCAGCACCGAGGAACGCATCAAAAAGCTGGCCGATTTTGCCAGTGGTTTTGTTTATTATGTTTCGCTGAAAGGTGTGACCGGCGCGGCAACGCTGGATGTGACCAGCGTGGAAGAAAAAATGCAGCAAATTCGCCGGTTTATCGACCTGCCAATCGGTGTCGGATTCGGTATTGGTGATGCTGAATCAGCCGCCAAAGTGGCAGGCTGTTCCGACGCGGTTGTGGTCGGCAGCGCCATTGTTAAAAAAATGACACTAAACGATGGCAAAACGGAACAAGAAAGGTCTATAATTATCAAAGAAATCAGTGATATACTATCTGCTATGCGCAGTGCCATGGATAGTCTTTGATCTGCAACTTCGTATCACGCCGGAATTGGCGAATAATTGACCAAGTAATTGACATTCATACAGGTATCTAACGATGAGTTTAAGCTGGTTTGAAAAATTAATGCCCACGAGCATTCGAACCGACAGCAGCACCAAACGTGGCGTACCTGAAGGTTTGTGGACCAAGTGTACTTCCTGTAATGCCGTGCTGTACCGCGCTGAGCTGGAGCGCAATCTCGATGTTTGTCCCAAGTGCAATCATCACATGCGTATTTTCGGTCGCCGGCGCTTGACCCTGTTCCTCGACGATGGCCCCACTGAAGAAATCGGCGCACACCTGGTGCCGTACGATAAATTCAAGTTTAAAGACAGCAAAAAATACAAAGACCGTTTATTGCAGGCGCAAAAAAACACTGGTGAGAAAGATGCGCTGATCGTTTTAAAAGGCAAAGTCAAAGGTGTGCCGGTAGTGGCCGCTGCGTTTGATTTTCGTTTCATGGGTGGCTCCATGGGCTCCGTTGTTGGTGAACGTTTTCTGCTGGCAGCCACCGCTGCGCTGGAAGAAAAAGTGCCTTTCATCTGTTTTTCGGCATCCGGTGGTGCGCGCATGCAGGAAGCCCTGTTCTCCCTGATGCAAATGGCAAAAACCAGCGCCGTGCTGGCCAGGCTGGCGAAGAACAAAATCCCTTACATCTCGGTATTAACCGACCCCACCATGGGCGGCGTTTCTGCCAGCTTTGCCATGCTGGGTGACGTACATATCGCTGAACCTAAAGCACTGATCGGTTTTGCCGGTCCGCGCGTTATCGAACAGACTGTGCGTGAAAAGCTGCCCGAAGGTTTCCAGCGCAGCGAATTTCTGCTGGAACACGGCGCTATCGATATGGTAGTCGACCGTCGTGACCTGCGTGATCGCATCGCAAGTCTGGTGTTGATGTTATCCAACAAACCGGCGACACAAACGGCTTAGATTTTTTATCGCGTTACTGTGTTGTTGAGTTAAAGGCGAAGTTGGCAGTTTGTAGTCGGCAGTTATCAGTTAAAAACCAAAGAACCTGAAAACCCCGTAATTGCAAGCATAAGCATAGATTTTGTTTTTACTGCAAACTGATAACTGCCAACTTCTCTTCCTGGCATATAGAACTCATCAATTACCCCTGATTCCATTCAATGCGTTTTAACAAGCTTAACGACTGGCTGACCTGGCAGGAAAGTCTTAACCCCAAAGAAATTGACCTTGGTCTTGACCGCGTTAGTCGCGTGTTGGCGCAGCTGGGCCACGCCAGCAGTTTTGATTGCCCGCTGATCACCGTTGCCGGCACTAATGGCAAAGGCTCGGTGGTTGCCACCCTGGAAGCGCTGGCCAGTACTGCCGGTCTGCGCGTTTGCAGTTACACTTCGCCCCATATTTTTCATTACAACGAACGCATTAAAATCGATGGCCAGCCGACGACTGATACGGTTTTGTGCGAGACGTTTGAACGCATCGATCAGGCACGCGGTGAATTGCCGCTGACCTATTTTGAATTTGGCACGCTGGCGGCAATTGATATTTCTTTCCGGGAAAAACCTGATCTGGTTATTCTCGAAGTCGGCCTTGGCGGGCGACTGGATGCGGTTAATATTATGGATGCCGATGTTTGTGTACTGACTTCTGTCGGCATCGATCACATCGACTGGCTGGGGGATAACCGGGAAGCCATCGGTTTTGAAAAAGCCGGTGTTTTTCGTGAGAACAAATCGGTGATCTGTGGCGAGCAGAACCCACCGCAAAGCGTTATTGTTGAAGCTGAAAAAAAACATTGTGACTTTTTACTGGCGGGGCGTGATTATAATGTTGAACAAAATGCGGCAACCGAACACTGGACGCTGAAAAGCCGGCTGGCTGATGTAGCTGACTTACCGGCACCAAACCTGATCGGTGACTTCCAGAAATTCAATGCCGCCAGTGCCATTGTTGCCCTGCAAATGTTGCAGGCCGAAGGCCGGTTGAACGCGCAGCTGGATCTTGCGCAGGCAGCGAGCACGGCCTTAACGCAAATCAATCTGGCCGGGCGCTTTCAGCAGATCAATGCGCAGCCCCCGGTTTTTGTCGATGTCGCACACAACCCGCAGGCGGCGCAGGCACTGTCATCACAGCTGAAGCTGACCGCGCCGGACAAAGGCAAAACCTGGGCGATTGTGGCGATGCTGGCGGACAAGGATGCTGCCGGTGTACTGGAAAATCTATCGGATGATATTGAAGGCTGGTGCTTTGCCGGGCTGGCAAATATCCCTCGAGGCCTGTCGGCACAATCTTTATTTGAAGCCTTGCCGGAAGGTTTTTTTGTGCCAGCACAGACCGGGATCAGGGAACAAAATCGCCGTGAATTAGCCTTAAATAAGTGTACAATGCTGTCTGAAACGGTGCTGCTGGCGGAGACGGTGGCGCAGGCCTGTGAGCAGGTGTTATCAAAAATTCAGCCGCATGATCGCATTATTATTTTTGGTTCGTTCTACACCGTGGCTGAAGCGATGAACTGTTTTTCTGTCAACCAAACTCTGGAGTTAAAAAATTAATGGAAGCGCCTTTGCAACAACGTATCGTCGGTGCCATTGTTCTGGTCACCCTGGGGGTGATTTTTATCCCGGCGCTGCTTGACGGTTCCGGTTATCGCTCGCGCCAGGTGCAGGATATCGAGATCAGGGAAAAGCCGGTGTTTCCGCCGTTGACACAGAAAACAGTCGAACCAATAATAACGCCTCTGGAAAAAAACAAAAAAGAACAGCTTAAGCAACAGCAGGCTGATCCGAAGCAGCCGCACAAAAAACCGATCAAAAGTTTTGCTCTGCAGGTTGGTACTTTTAGCAGTAACGAGAATGCTGAAAAAATGCGCGACCAGATGCACAAAGCGGGCTACTCTGCGTTTGTGTACAAGTCGACCGCGAAAGGCAAAACGACATACAAAGTAAGAATCGGCCCCGAGCTGGAACGCAGTGTGCTGGAAAAGATAAAAACCAAACTCAAAAAGTCGAAGAAAATCGACGGTTACATCGTTAATCATCCCTGAGCTATGTAAGGTGTTTTGCTTTTTTACACCCCGTCGCTAACAGCGTATAATACCCATTTAGAAAAACACATGTGACCCTCATGACAGTCGTAGACGTAGTCGTAATATTTGTAATTTTCCTCTCCGCCTTATTCAGTTTGATCCGAGGGTTTGTCAAGGAAGCCATTTCACTGGCGACCTGGATTATCGCCATCTGGCTGGCCGCAACCTTTGCCCCAAAGCTGGCCGCCGTTTTACCTAACAGTATCGAATCTGAAGCCGTGCGTCAGGCCGTTGGTTTTGGCGTATTGTTTGTGCTGACTTTAGTGATTGGAGCAATCATCAATACATTGATCAACCAGCTGGTGAAAAAGACCGGGCTTTCCGGTGCCGACCGTATTTTCGGCGTGGCATTTGGTGTGCTGCGCGGTGGCTTAATCGTTATCGTTTTTGTTGTCGTCGGCGGTATGACACCGCTGCCTGATACTGACTGGTGGCAGTCATCGACAATGTTGCAGTGGTTCGAAAGCGCTGCCATTGTCATTCAGGACTATATTCCGCAAGACCTGAAACTTTCTTATTAATCCTGTGAGCTAGCTCGGGTATTTTGTATGTGTGGTATTACTGGTATTGTTGCGCATAGCGCAGTAAATCTTGATCTTTATGAATCTCTGTCGGTGCTGCAGCACCGTGGCCAGGATGCGGCGGGTATAACCACCTGCGAGAACGGTCGTTTCTACATGAAGAAAGGCAACGGCCTGGTGCGTGATGTGTTCTTCAAAAAACACATGCAACGCCTGCCAGGAAAAATGGGCATTGCTCATGCGCGTTATCCCACGGCCGGCACCTCGTCTTCTGCCGAAGCGCAGCCGCTGTATGTGAATTCGCCTTATGGCATCGCGCTGGCGCACAACGGCAACCTGACCAATGCCGAACAGTTAAAAGATGAACTGTTCCAGACCGAGCTACGTCACCTGAATACCGATTCGGACACTGAAGCATTGCTTAATATTTTTGCCCACGAATTGCAGGTCATCGCCAAACCCGATTTTAACCACGAAGATATTTTTACTGCGGTTGAAGGGTTGCATCGTCGCTGCCGTGGTGGTTATGCCGTGGTCGCCATGGTGGTCGGTAAAGGCATTCTGGCGGTTCGTGATCCGCACGGCATTCGTCCGTTGTGTTATGGCATTCGCAAAACCGAGCAGGGTGATGATTACATGGTCGCTTCTGAAAGCGTGGCTCTGCAGGCGCAGGGTTTTGAACTGGTGCGTGACATCGAGCCGGGTGAAGCTGTTTTTATTAGTGAAGATGGTGAGTTCTTCAATAAACAGTGTGCCGAGAATCCGGTGCTGTCGCCCTGCATTTTTGAATATGTTTATTTTGCGCGTCCTGATTCCATCATCGATGGTGTTTCGGTGTATAAGGCACGCCTGCGCATGGGTCAGACGCTGGTGCAGAAAATTCTGTGTGAAATGCCCGAGCACGACATCGATGTAGTCATCCCCATTCCTGATACCAGCCGCAGCACCGCGCTGGAAGTGGCTTATCACCTGAATGTGAAATACCGTGAAGGGTTTATCAAAAACCGTTACATCGGCAGAACGTTTATTATGCCCGGCCAGCAGGAACGTAAAAAATCCGTGCGCCAGAAACTGAACCCGATTGAGCTGGAATTCGCCGGTAAAAATGTTCTGCTGGTGGACGACTCTATTGTGCGCGGCACGACCTCGAAACAGATTGTGCAGATGGCGCGTGAAGCCGGAGCCAGAAAAGTGTACATGGCATCGGCTGCACCACCGGTGCGTTATCCGAATGTTTACGGCATCGATATGGCATCACACGAAGAGTTTGTTGCGCATGGTAGAACGGTTGAAGAAATCACAAAAGTCATCGGCGCAGACTGGCTGGTCTACCAGGATCTCGACGACCTGATCAAGGCTGTGCGCAAGGGTAATGAAGCGCTTACGCAATTTGACAGCTCCTGCTTTAATGGTGAATATATAACGCAGGATATCGACGAGGCTTACTTCAAACGCCTGTTTGACAAGCGCAACGATGCAGCCAAGAAGAAAAACAATCACATCGAGGCAGGGCAGTTGTAATTATCCTGACTTTTAAAATATAAAAATCATGTGCGGGAGAATCTTCCCGCCAGATTTCAGGAAGCAGCGAACCATTTATTTGGCCGTTGCTTTTTTTATGTCCGGGTTTTTTTAAGGCGGCGTAACACAACGTTCATATTTAATTCACATGCTCGTCATAACGGTTCATGAAAATGTCACAATCATTAACGACTTATTAAATAAACATTATGAAGACATGTCAAAAAAACTTTTCTGAACTTTTTAAGGGTGTATTTATTACGTTGTTTTCTGTGTTACTGGTTTCATGTGGAGAGTCTGTGGAAACGGTCAGCCGGTCGAATGATGTTAATAGCGAGCAACTGATTGCAAAAATTGCATTATTTCCAGACGGGTATTTTGACGCGGGTTATGTTGAGAATTATGCGATAACAGGTGCTGATGATTATGGTCGTGAATATACTGGAAGCTATGAAATAAAAACGGGCGTTAAAGATATTTTTAACGGTGTGGAAGCAATTCCGGTGGTATCAACTTTGTCCTACAGTACGACGATAAATAATGTGCAGACACCGCCGATAGTTGTTGCTTTAACGCAGTATTATAGTGTCTCCTTGCCCAGGCAGTATCTGGGAAATATAAATGATCGCACTGCATTGATACTGACTTTACAGGATCAGGCAATAGATATGCCGGGTGCAGTCATAAGTGGTTCGTCAGGTGTGTTGGCGGGTTTGACGGGTTCAAACTCTATGCTGGAGACAATAGGGTGGTCAGTGTTTCCTGGTGACAGAGATACTTATCGTCTTGCTTTTGATTTTACGGATACAGATAGTGCGGGAGGTTTGATTATCGCAGAAGTGCAGGCTTTCATAATTCGTTCTACGGGAGAAAGGCTCTCCTGGTCGATGAGCTCTGAGATTCCTTCTCTGAATACCACCTTGAGATTTTCTGGTAACAGAATATAACCAGTCATCAGACTTCCTGAAAAAACACAGGCCAGAGTCCGGTTGTTGAATACCGGTCTCTGGTTTTTTCGTAAATGAATGTTCACATAAACGACATAACTCGTTCATTTCATTGTAACAGCCTTGCTCCAATATCTGCTGTGTCTGAACAGTCTCAGCTCGATGTATATCGATACTGAAATGTTTGTTTTCGTAAAGAGCTTTATACGCCGGCAGACAGAATACTATTTTTAAATTAATAAAACTGGAGTTTTAAATTATGAAAATCAAAATATTGTTAGCATCTATTGCTATGGCAGTGTCTGCCAACGCATCTGCAGCGATCCTCAGCCCTATTGAAGCAGGCGGTTTAAGTGAAGCCGTATTTTCTATCTGGGACCCAATAACCAATCAGTCATATTCGCAGGATCTGGGAACTACCTGGCAGACATTTCGCGATAACTTAAGCAACAATGCTTTCTCTGTTTCATATAATATTTCTGATGTTACCCTGTATAACGCGGCGCTTGGCACTTCCAGTGCTTCAAACCTGTTATGGAATGTCAGTGTTGCAAATGGTCAGGATGCTAACTTTGCAAACTTTGAAGATTTTGGTGTTATCAGTACATCTAATCTTGGCAATGCAATTAACAGCGCTGCTCTGACGCAGGCGATTAACCAGCATGATGCATATGCCACAGCTCTTCGGGGAACAACCACACCTGTAAATAATGATCCAGCATTAAATGATGCTTATTTCGGTACGATTGCTAACGGCGGTTATGCAGGTACTGATGCTAACTGGGGCACAAGCTGGAACACAAACAATGCAACAAACAACTCGGCTTCCTTCGGTACGGATCTTGATTTTTATTACTGGAGAACAGGTGGTTTTTCACCAAACCCAACTGTAACCAGGGCAGCGGGTTCATGGTCATTTGATGGCAACACAATTGCCTATGCGGCACCTTCTACTGTACCCGTACCTGCGGCAGCCTGGTTAATGGCTTCCGGCTTGCTGGGTCTGGTCGGCGTTGCACGTCGGAAAAAATCTGAAGTTTAATTAAATAAATCTTTTAACTTATAAAATTTTCTTTGAGGAAAAAATAATGAAACTTACTAAAATTGCAATGGCTTGCGCTACTGCACTTATTTCAGCTCAGGCGTTTGCGCATGCACCAGGTGTTGTGCCGGATGAAGTTATCTATATCTCTGGTGCTTCTGCACAGGATAAAGCTTTAAAAGCACTGGTTGGTAATTTATGTGTTGCCGGTACTCTGGATACTTTTAAGGATACGGTTAATCCAGCCAAAAAAGGCAAGGCTTATACATCGTATTTCTGCACTATAAACTCTGCACTGGTTCCAGGTATGAGTGCTGATAAAAAAGTTCTTATCAACAAGCGTTCAGCGGGTGGTTCCGGTAAAGGTGTACAGGTTGTTGCTGATGGTGTTGCTATTGAAGCGATGAATATCAATAACGGTAACTGTACTGACAATGGTGATACTACATGGGATTGCAGTATTGCCGGTGGTGTTGCTGGTGGTGATCTCTTCATGAAAGTTTCTACAGCTGGTATTTCGGATGTAGAGCCTGCAATGTTTACTGATCCCAATGTGCCTCCTGGTGATGTTGCGGTGACACCTGCTCAGGTTTCTAAAATGGACATCACTTCAATGAATGCTGTTATCTTTGGCGTGCCTGTGACTGAAAATCTGTATCGTGCCTTGCAGATTGCTCAGGGGCTTGATTCTACCAAAGACGATGAAGTTAATATGCCGTCTTTAAGCTCTGCGCAGGTTAATGCCCTGATTACCGGTAACATCAAAAAATGGGACCAGTTACTGGTGAATGGCATTCCTTTAACTCAGATTGCCGGTGTTACTCCGCCAACACCTGATCTGTTTGGTACAAACCCTGTCGGCCCACTGGTTCATTATTGCCGCCGTGTTCCGGGCTCTGGTACGCAGGCTCAGATGAATGCTGTATTTGCGAATACACCATGTTCAACAGGTGTTCAGAAACCTGCTCGTCAGGCTGATACAAACCCTGTGTTTGGTCCTATTGTTCAGGAGAACTCGGGCTCAGGTGATTTAACTGTTTGTTTGCAGGATAAATTTGCTTCTGGCAAATGGGCCATCGGTGTACAGAGTCTTGAGAAATCAGATGCTTCTTTCCGCTTCCCTAAAATTGACGGTGTTGCACCAACACTGAAAAATGTTGCTGAAAACAAGTACAAAGACTGGGTTGAAACAACTATTCAGTGGCGCAATGCGGCGAATGCCGGCCCTGCCGGTGATGCGTTGGCTATTTTGCAAACCATTGCCAGAGATGCCAGTACACCTGGAACAATCTCAGCACTGAACACCAAGTTTGTTCATGGTTTCGGCACAGGTGCCTACCTTGCACTAAACACCAATGGTCACGTCCCCAGCTTTCCTCACAGCGATGCAAATCCTGTCACTACAGCTACGCACGCGCCTCTGGGCACGCCCAATACATGTAACCTGCCAACCGTTAACATCAACAGCACTTTGTAATAGATGCTTTGATTTGGCATAGCAGCCCTGTGCTGCAAACATGTGAAAAAGGGGTCGGCTTAGCCGGCCCTTTTTTATTGTTTTAATAGATTCCGGCTGGTTCAGATCGTAAAAAATTTGTGACAGAAGTATTAAATTATTATTACGATTTATGTACGGGCATCTTTCTTGTGTTTTGTTTCGGTATTATACGCGCCTTCGTTTTATTC
>WFOC01000025.1 GCA_015488295.1 Gammaproteobacteria bacterium | reverse complement strand
GGCACCATTTCCTTAATCTAAATATTTTGTAGCTCGATCCCCTGCAAGTGCTTACTGACTTGCTAAGTTTTAAGCGACGACCGATCAACGCGGCATTGGCCGCACCCAGATGCACGCCGGGGCCTTCGCGATCCACCGAGTGCCCGGAAACAATCGCGATCAGTCCGCCGAAAAACTGTACCATCGCGTTGGAAAAAGGCAGACTGTTTGCGAAAACGCATGAAGTTAAGAAGATGAACGATACCGACCGAACGTTTCTCGGCAGGCAGCCGCTCAAAGAAAATTCCCAGCATAACCACGCCAGCGACCGGCAGTAAAAATCGCATCCAGCCGGGCAGAGCTTCATAGTTACCGATCTGGCCATCGGGAAGCAACCAGGTCTGGCTATACTCAATAGAAAGCCGAAACAGCGTCACCAGCACCCCCGCCATCAGGTCGGTGACCGCACCAAGTAAAGCAATTCTCAGCAGTAATTTATCCAATGGTTAAAATCTCAAACGGGGTGGGCGGTCTAGCATTAGAAGCATGATATCACCGGCGTGGGGAGAGGTAATGAAAGCAACAATTTTAGCTACAGTCAACTATCCGCTTACTCCCTGCAAATTATTGAATTTCAATATAATCCAACGATTATCAAGATATCTGTTGACTGGGACAAAAAGATGACATAATGTCCCTAATTATTCCCAGAAAAACAACAATAATGCAGGGGGCCAAATGGATGCCAAAGTAGATTCAAAATCGCTTTTATACAAAGCCAGAGTACACCATACACAACAGGAAATTGCTGATTACTTCGGTAAATCGGTCAGGCAGGTAAAACGCTGGGAAGCCAATGAAGACGGCCCGCCTGCGTATACTATCCCCGGCTTTCAGCAAATGCTGTTCACCGCAGAGCCGAAAAATACGGATGCGGAATTTACTTTTATTGACCTGTTCGCAGGCATCGGTGGTTTACGCATGGGGTTTGAAACTCACGGTGGCAAATGCGTATTTACCAGCGAATGGGATTCCTACGCACAAAAAACCTACCTGGCCAACCATGCCGTAGACCATGACATCATCGGTGATATCTCGCCATATATCCAGGAAAATGCCGTACCGGATCATGACGTACTGTTGGCAGGTTTCCCGTGCCAGCCATTTTCTATTGCAGGTGTGTCCAAGAAAAATGCAATGGGAAGAAAGCACGGCTTTGAATGTGAAACCCAGGGCACCCTGTTTTTCGATATCGCAAAAATCATACAGGATAAAAGGCCGAAAGCCTTTCTGCTGGAAAATGTAAAAAACCTGGTAAGCCATGACAAGGGCAATACATTCCGGATTATCCAGCATACTCTGACGGAAGAACTTGGTTACAAAATACATTACCGCGTTATTGATGCCAAAGGTTTTGTACCTCAACACCGGGAGAGAATCTTTATTGTTGGTTTTCGGGAAGATACCGAATTTACCTGGGATGCACTGGAATTGCCAGACAAAACATCAAAAAACCTGAAAGATATACTGCACCCGCAAAACGGAACTGAAGAACCGGATGAACCATACATAATCGGCTCTAAAGGAAAGGTTAATCCTAAATACATTCTCAGCGACAAACTCTGGAATTACCTGCAAGCCTATGCAGAAAAACACAGAAAAGCCGGTAACGGTTTCGGCTTCGGCAAGGTAACGCCCAAATCAACAGCCAGAACACTCTCAGCCAGATACTATAAAGACGGCTCGGAAATACTGGTTTCCAGAGGCCGATACAACCCGCGTCGTCTTACCCCGCGTGAGTGCGCAAGGCTTATGGGCTATGAATCTGAAAGTCGACGCTTCGAAATACCGGTATCTGATACCCGTGCCTATAAACAGTTTGGTAACGGGGTTGTTGTCCCTGTTGTGGAAGAAGTCGCAAGAATAATGAAGCCGCATATCATGAATCTGGTTGAGGTTGAATCAGAAGAGTACGCAGTAAAACAAATGGGGCTGCTTGCCTGATGACAGATGTCGTCGATGCTGCCACCCGCAGTAGAATGATGTCTGGTATAAAAGGCAAAAACACCAAACCGGAAATACAGACCAGAAAAGCATTATTCAGAAAAGGCTATCGTTATCGCCTGCACGACAAACACTTGCCTGGAAAACCGGATATGGTACTTAAGAAATACAGCGCCGTGATATTCGTCCACGGCTGTTTCTGGCACGGTCACAACTGCCATTTATTCAAGTGGCCAAAAACACGCCCGGCCTTCTGGAAGAAAAAAATAAACAGAAACCGGGAAAAGGATAACGAAGTGACTGTACAACTGAAATCCGCAGGCTGGAAAATCATCACCGTCTGGGAATGTGCCTTGAAAGGCAAGGGCAAGCTTGGTATTGAAACAGTTACTGACAGAATAAGTCGCGCGCTACAGGCTCACCGTAGCTGTACCATCAAGGGGAAACCGGCATGAACTACGGAAGCCTGAAAAACTATTACACTGCCATCGGTTACAAGCGGCTGAGTGCCACAGAAGTTGACCTAAATACCTCGCACGGCCATGAGTTTCAGGGCGTTAATGCATTCCGTGACATGTTCGGTACCGAACGTTGTGAAATAAACGCCACCATACATTACCTCTCGGATGATGAAGACGAAGAGGACGTTAGCCAAAGTGGCACACTCAAATGGTACGACAGCCGCGAGAACAACCCGCAACGCAGTGCAGAATTCAGACTGTATTACCCGGCAGAACTTAACATCGTGCAAAACCAGGCTCAGCCGGATGATCTGATCATCGGCGCACAAAAGCCCGACAAGTCCGTTGATATACTCATAGTACAAGCCGGCAGCACCTGGGAACAGCAGCTGCGCTGGTTATTTGCCCTGGAAGACGATGAGGCAATCACAGGTTACAAAACCAGAAACATCCCGGAGCAGGGCGCGCTGGATTTTGGCTCGCAAACCATCATGGAACGACTGGGTATCGAACTCAAAATCAGCGACGATACATACCTCGATGACCTTCTGATCACATTCAATGGCGTTTTTCCGATAACCAGGGTATTTTCGGGATACGCACGAAACACCACACAACAAAATTCAATGGACGATCCGGACGGTACCCTGATTGCCTGGTTGCAGCGTGAAGAAATGCTGTTTCGTTTGATGGAAAAACATCTGATATCCGAACGGCTCAGGCAGGGTTTTGAAGATGATGTCGATGCCTTCATCAGCTATTCACTCAGTGTACAGAACCGACGAAAATCAAGAGCAGGGCAGTCACTGGAAAATCATCTGGAACAAATATTTATAGATCACAACATCTTCTACAGTCGTGGTAAAGTCACAGAAAACAAGGCAAAACCAGATTTCCTGTTTCCCGGTATTGATGAATACAGTGACAGAAACTTTCCGGAAAACAGATTGATTATGCTGGGTGCCAAAACCACCTGTAAAGACAGATGGCGACAGGTACTACCGGAAGCAAAAAGAATAAAACACAAACACCTGTGTACGATAGAGCCGGGAATCAGTGAAGCACAGACAAATGAGATGCGGCACCATGACTTGCAACTGGTGTTGCCACAGGAGTTACATTCAACGTTTACGAGAAAACAACAAGACTGGTTGATGAATATTGATGCCTTTATAGCTATAGTGAAGTAAACATTATGTACAAGAAATAATTTATCAAATGAAAAAACATAACGTTACATTTAAGCCTAGGGCGCGGTTACTTGAATTGCTTGGTGATCAGTTGATTCGTCATCATAGAATCGCACTCTTTGAGCTTGTTAAGAATGCTTATGATGCTGATTCAGCTAATGTTTCAATAATAATAAAAGATGTTAAAAACAAAGATGCAGGGGTAATTGAAATACAAGATTCCGGTGAAGGCATGGATATTGATACGGTGCTGAATATCTGGCTTGAACCTGCATCAGATCATAAGGCAAAAATACGTAAACAGAATATCAGATCAAAACGATTCAATCGATTGCCAGTTGGAGAGAAAGGTGTTGGTCGGTTTGCAGTGCAGAAACTCGGAAATTATGCTGAACTGGTTACCAGAAAAGCAGGACAACCAGAAATAGTTCTGAAAATGGACTGGAGTGAGCTGGTGAAAAGCCACTATTTGTCAGATGCAGAGTTGACTGTGATTGAAAGAGAACCTGAAACTTTTAAAGGTGACGATCATGGTACGCTTATTCGTATAAAAAACCTCAAAAACAGCTGGACACGTGGTGATGTACGACGTGTGTATCGTTCTATAACAGCAATGGTTTCTCCATTTGCTACCAATGATCGGTTTGATGTCGATTTTAAGATAACACCTGACTACGGCTGGCTGGATGATCTGTTTTCTGCAAGAAAAGCAGAAGAACATGCGTTATTTCATTTTGATTTCAGGCTTGATGATAATGGTCTGAGCTGGAACTATAAATTTACACCTTATGATTCAATCAAAGCAGACTTTCCTGGGCTGATAAACGATAGGGAAAAATCTGTTGATGTTGATCCTGCATTTGAATTTTTTACATACGAGCCACCAGAAGATGATCAGCGTTGGAAAAAACGAAGCACTCGAAATGAACGTGTCAGCCTTGAAGCTATCGGCGTTGGCTCTGTTACTGGCCAATTTATAGTTTTTGATCTTGATAGAGAAATTAAAAACAGATTGCATGATGTCCAAGGGTTAACCCAATTTCTGAAGGAGCAGGGTGGTGTTCGTGTCTATCGTGACGGTATGCGTGTATATGACTATGGTGAACCAGAAAATGACTGGCTCGGCCTTGATGTACGCCGTGTGCAAAAGCCTGCAAAACTTGTCAGCAACAATCTGATTCTCGGTGAAGTGCATCTGGACTTGGCTGCAAGTACAGAATTACATGAGAAAACAAACAGAGAAGGACTTATCGAGAACGATGCCTATAGGGAGTTTCGATATGCAGTAATGTGTATTTTAAGTGTACTCGAAACCGAGCGAAGTATTGATAAGGACACACTGAGACAGATTTTCAAAGCAAAAAAAGACAATGATTACACTGGCATCAATTCGCCGGAATCGGCTATTGATGCATTACGCAAGAAAGTTATTGAAGCTAACTTGTCTGACAAGCTTGGTGGTTATGTTAATCGGGTTGAATCTACCTATAAAGAAGCCAGGGATGTCCTTATGTCTGCTGTGGGAGCTGGCTTGGGACTGTCACTTGTTTTTCATGAAATTGAAAGAGGTGTGCGTGGACTGGTGTATGCAATTGAACATGGCCAAGATACTGAAAAACTGACTGAAATGGGTCGGCAACTGGCCGAAATGCTGGATGGCGCATCTTTTCTGGTTCGGAAAAGTGAGCGTGAATCTATTAAGGCATCAGATCTCTTTAAGTATGTTGCCTTTTCCAGTCGATCACGTTGTAACTACCACAACATTCAACTACTAAACGGGTTTGAAAACCTTCAAGACAAGGATTTTTCGATAAAAGGTACGCGGCGTATGTTAACTGCATCTCTCACCAATCTTGTCGATAATGCAATTCACTGGATCAATATTGCTGGTGAGATTGATAAACAGAAACGATGTATATGGGTTGGACCATCTGATGATCTCGAAGGCCCGGCAATTGTTGTTGCTGATAGTGGTCCGGGTTTCCAGGATGATCCTGAAATATTAATCAAACCTTTTTTTACAAGAAGACTGGAAGGTATGGGGCTGGGCCTGTATTACACAGATATGGCTATGAAGGCACATAGTGGACGATTGTCTTTTCCTGAACGCGCCGACCTCGATATTCCACAAGCATGTACTGGTGCAGTGGTTGCGATGGTCTTTCCCAAGTAGGAGATAAACATGGGTATAGCCTCACCAAGAATTATTATTGTTGATGACAAACCTGAGCATGGTGAAGCCATCGCAAGGAAGTTGTGGTGGCTTGGCTATGCTGCACTTTTTGTGGAGTATGGTGAGCGACTTATAAATGGTGAGTATGGAAAATACAGCGGTGTTCGACTTATTTTCATGGATCTGGACCTCGCTGGTGAAGGCCGCATAGGTGATGGAGCACGTGCATATGCTGACGTAGAAGCTGCGTTAACAACTATTCTGGATGAAAATAATGGGCCATGGACTTTGGTAACCTGGACTGGTCATGCGGATCATGCTGATCGGTTATTGAATCATCTCGAAGAGCGTCTGCCTGTTTCTATAAAACCTTTCGGTAATGTTGTCATGAATAAGGAAGATTTTCTGAATGACGATGGAACAGTTAAAGATGATGAGATGCAGTCTAAGCTGCGAGAAATTATGGATCATTCTGATGCCGTTAAGTGTCTGCTGAGTTGGGAAGCTGGCGTGATGACATCAGCAAATAATGTTATATCTGAACTGAGTCAAACTGCAGCATCACTTGGTGCACCCTCGGTACAAGCTGGCTTGGGTGCACTGCTGTACGAGCTCTCTATGGCCGAGGCAGGTAAATCACTCCATGACTACGATGACTATTCAATATCTCTTTATAAAGTCTTGACTTCTTTATTATCAGACAGACTTTCATCGCATACACCAAGTGCCGAGCAACAATGCCACAAAGATAACCTCAAGTCTGTAACTGGTACTGGCGACTTGACCGAATGGAAAAGACGTATTAATACAATGATAAACCTAGAGGTGTTTCCGGATGAAAACGATATTGCCACCAAGCCCGGAATACTAACGTCACTAATAGATGTGCCTGAACTAGCTCAACTTTCAGATCTTGATACTATACAAAAAAAAGGGAAATTTATCAGACGTTATTTCCTCTGCTTTCAAAAGGCTGTTGCAAAAGCAGATGCCAGAAGTATATCTGAAATATGCACCCTGTATTTATTCGATTCGACGCCGCCATGTGATCACGCCCAGAAAAAAGATACTTGGCACCGCTATACTTTAGTTTGCCGAGTACCAATGGATAACATTGCACATGCATGGGCAGTTGATTATTCGAATGATGAGAATATAACAGGTAAGTTGAAAGGCGACTTCATGCGAATGTCTCCAGAATTTGTCGATAGTTCAGGTTCATTTGTATTATTAATAAATGCCAATCTGCAAATGACACTGCCTCAAGAAAATCTGGAGCAGCTAGGTTTGCCTAAGTACAGAGTAAGAGAAGAAATGTTAGCAGACTTGATGGGATGGCTGGGGAGGCATGTTACTCGGCTTGGCCACACTTACCTAACTACACCATGAAAAATCGACACTTACTGATCATTAAATAGGAGTTCTTTATTTTGAATTGGTTTTTCTCACCTCAACTTCCGGGCCAGGTAGAAACAGAAGTCACCCAGCGTGACCAGTTCAGCAATGACGAGGTTCAGCTTTCTGAAACCATTGTCAGGGAATCTATCCAGAACTCACTTGATGCTGCTGATAATGACCAGGGCGGTGTCAAAGTCGCATTTCGCTGGTTAAACGGTGTTAACTCCCTCGAAAAAGATTTTATGAATTCGATACTCGATGAGCAGCTTGTTCATGCCAGGGAAGCAGGTCTTGATATTGACGCTATCGATTTTGATAATCCATCCGCACTGATTATTGAAGATTTTGGTACCTGTGGCCTTACCGGTAGCGTAAACACAAAGGATGAGGATAACTTCAGTGATTTCTGGCGACGCCACGGTAAATCACATAAAACAGGTAAAAGCCGTGGACGTTGGGGACTTGGCAAGCTGGTTTATTCTACAACCAGCCAGTTAGGGGTTTTCTTTGGTGCTACCTTGAGGGCGAATGATCCACAGATTCATGTGATGGGTCAGACGGTATTGAACCTTCGCAAGGTAAATGGCAAGGAATACCCGCCGCATGGTTTTTTTGCTGACGTTGAGGGTGATGATGACGATATTTACATGCTAATGCCTGTGCCGATCAAGGATGATGACCTGATAAACAGGTTTATCAATAACTTTTCTCTTGACCGTGAAAACAAAACTGGTTTGTCGGTAATGATTCCGTTTCCCAATCCCGATTTCAGCATTGAAGCGATGATAGGGGTTTCCATTGTTAATTATTTTTATCCGCTGATCACCGGTCAACTGGTTCTGCAGTTTAACGATACGATTATCAATAATGAAAATGTTCGCGAATTGGCACACGAATATGCCTCCGACAGTTTCAGTGACATAGATACCCTGTTTGATTTCATCGAAGAGGCCTGGCAAGCAGATAAACATAAATTACTGGAACTGAAATCAAGCTGGGCGGATGACCAGAAGCTGGGAGAAAATGATTTTGAAGCTGACGTTCTGGAAATCATCCGTGAAAAGTTCTCTAATGGTGAACTTGTTGCTGTTTATCTGCCGGTTACCATCAAGGAAAAGGATGGAACGATTCATGAAACCGGCTTCTCGGTTTTTATCAAGCGGCCGGCTGAACTGGAAAAAGGTCTTGACCTGTATGTACGTGGCGGACTGACCTTGCCAGGTGAAGCCAAGTTCAGGGAACGCAAGGCACTGGGTGCAATGATTGCCGAAGATGAAGCGATTTGCTCGTTTCTGGGTGATGCTGAAAATGCTGCCCATACACAATGGATAGCCAGTGCAGAGAAGATAAAAAGAAATTATCGCAATCCCGGCAAGACTGTCAAAATTATCAAACATGCTGTGGTTCAATTATATGATCTGCTTGCCGAAGTGGTTGAAGAAATTGACGAGCAGGCATTACAGGATTTCTTTGGTATCGAAGAGCCTGAAGACAGCAGTAAACCCAGGAAAAAGAAGAAAAAATCACCGGTGGTTATTCCACCACCACCGGAACCTCGTCCGAAGGATTTCAGTATCAGTAAAAATGAAGATGGTTTTACTGTGACCACAACGAACACAACCAGTGAAGACCGGTTTCCTCAAACTATACGAATTGATGTAGCCTACGATGTTGCTACCGGTAACCCGTGGAAGAAATATAACCCGCTGGATTTTAAACTGGGCAGTAACAGCAGTATCAGTATTGCAATGTCCAAAGACAAGGCCAGACTGATCAGTTCGAAAGAAAACAGTATCAAACTGGAAGTCACTGGACTTCCATTCAAATTGACGGCCAAAGGCTTTGATGTAAATCGTGACCTTAAGATAAAACTGGTGAAGGAGGGCTGAGCCTATGCAGGCAACCATTAATCATACTGGCCGCAGAAAGATTCTGCGCAGTGAATTACAGATTAATATGAAGGTGTCAGAAGATAGCACACCTGAATTTGATGTGGATTTCAGTCTCAAGCGTGACAATCTGCCTGATGACGCAACCATTTATATTGAAGCTTATAAAAACAATACTATCCAGCGCTTTCATTTCGGCACTGTCGGGCATATTGTCAAACCCGAAAACCGGAAACTGGACCAGATTGACCTTTCTGCGCCTACACTGTTCAGAATCAGGATTGTTGATGAAACCGGGCATCATGGCAGGCTGGTTGCCAGCGCTGACCAGATCAGGCCAGACAGTGATGAGGATATCCAGAAAAACAGTCTGCTGCCGGTAAAGAGTACACCGCTTGAAGAGTTAACCTGGAAAGTAGAGATTGAAAGCGGCGTTAAACCTGTTTTATGTATCAACAGCAGGATACCTGATGCCAAAGGTCAGCTTGCCAGCAACCCACGTTTCCAGTCGCTTATATTACCGGCTGCATTGCGACAGATTCTGATGTTTTATCTGTGGAATGATGACACGGATGATGATGACCCGATAGCCGGACAATGGTTACTGTTCGCAGAGCAGTTGTTGAATGAAAGACCCCATGAAAATGATCCGTTGTTGTTGATGCAGTGGATTGATGACGTAGTCAGTGAATTTTCCAGAGCATTCAGGCTTACCGAGATACTGCTTCTGAAACTTGAGGAGGTGTCATCATGATAATTCGTAAACTGAACAAACAGGGACTGGATGAATTTGGCAAATTTATTAATGATTTGCGTAATGGCGGCAAACAAAACACACCTTCAGGCTTGCTCACCAGTGATGAAACATCACAGCCACTGGATTTTGAACTGGATATTGATGACAGAACATTTGCCAATCGATATGAACTTGGTCAGTACCTGACTGAAAAACTTGAGCCAGTTGATGGTCGTGCGTATGTGGGGGATACCGGCTTCTGGAGTGCATTGGCACTGTACTGGTTTGATCAGCTATGTCCGGTAAAGACAGATGGTTTCCGAAAACCGGCGATGGTATATAACTATATTCTCAGTGAAAACTATAACCACAGACCACGTCATGCAATCTTTACGACATGGCAACTGGTGAGTAAATATGGTGAAGATACTCGTTTCTTGCTAAGCAAGGAATTACCTGTACGTGGGGAGTTAATCGAGCAATTAATGGCAAGGCAGTATTACCTTGGCTGCGAAGGTGTGATGAAAACGGCCAGCAAGCTGTATTATGACCCTGAGAACAAAACCTTTAAAAAAGGATCGGCCGGTCGTACCAGTGCCGGTTGTGTTTATCGCTTTGTCAGCTGGCTGCAGCAACTTGAAATAAACTATGATTTGTTCTCAATGGAGCGGGATGATTTGTTGCAACTTATGCCTGGTGAGTTTGATCGTTTTAAAGCAGCACAATAAATTAAACAGGAACTATTTACTTTCAAAAAGGAGTTTATATGTGTACCAGAGATGATTTGCAAGATTGGGTAATTGAAGCTCTAAAGTCATTTGGAGGCAATGGGACTATCGTTCAGGTTGCCAGACATATTTGGGAAAACCATAGTGAAGAACTCCAACATTCCGGTGATCTGTATTACACATAGCAATACGATATGCGTTGGGCCGCTACAAGGCTTAGACAGAATAATATAATTTTGTCGGCTGAAGTAGCAGAGAAAGGATGGTGGAGACTAAAGCTAAATTCCTGGATGAAAGCAGATAGAGAGCCAGTATTTTGAATCTCAATAAAGGAAAGTTTGAGAACTACAATGACAGGCCAAAATGATATAGAATTACGCCGCTTTATGGGTGCTTAGCTCAGCTGGTAGAGCGTCGCCCTTACAAGGCGAATGTCGGGGGTTCGACTCCCTCAGCACCCACCAATTTACGGACCGGTAGTTCAGCTGGTTAGAATGCCGGCCTGTCACGCCGGAGGTCGCGGGTTCGAATCCCGTCCGGTCCGCCATATTTAAATCCATTTGATCTCAAAATAACAAACAACCCATGAATAAAGAAGCCATTATCTTTGAAGTCAGTGAACGCAGTTTTGATAAATACGTTATCAACAATTCTGACAAAGCCCCCGTTTTTGTCCTGTTTATGAATGTTTGGGCCGAGCCCTGTATTCAGACTGCCGATATGTTATCTGCACTGGCGAGGGAGTTTGCAGAGCAGTTTGTTTTTGCGAAAGTGGATATTGATGAGAACAAGTCGCTGGTCGAGCGCTTCGAAATTAAAAATGTTCCTACACTTAAAGTGTTTGTCGATGGTAAAGCTGCGATCACCGAAGAAGGGCAGATATCTGAAGACGAGGTTAGAGCCTTGTTGAAAAGTTTTGGTATAATCAACGAGACTGAAGAGAAACGGCAGCAGGCGCGGCAGCTTCATATGCAGGGTGAGACACAGGATGCCATTATGCTGTTAACGCTGGCGATACAGCAGGATCCGTCGAACACCAATGTGGCGATGGACATGGTGCAGATTTTTATCGATATGGGCGAAATAGAGCAAGCGCATAGTTTGTTCAACCGTTTACCCGACAGCGTAAAATCCAGCGAAACCGGCCTAAGTCTGACTGGGCAGTTGTGGATAATTGAACAGGCCGGGAAAACGGCGGGGCTGGATAGTTTGAAGCAAGCCATACTTCTTAATCCTGATGATTTTGATGCACGATTCGATTGCGCGATATGTGAAATATCACAGCACAATACTGAGCAGGCACTTGAGCATCTGTTTTATATACAGCAGAACAGCCCGGAGTTTAAAGATGGCGCGGCGAAGGAGATGATAGTTACCATCATTAATACGATTGCGCCGAATAACCCGGAAGCTGCGCAGGAATATCGGTCACGGTTGGCTGGTTTGCTGGCGGTGTAAATATGTCGAATCAGAATCTCCATCTACAAAATATCCTGTATAAAAAAATATCTGTGCCTGAGATCACACGTAATATAACTGAATAATGGCATCCTCTATTCACACACAACTTATTCAATTTCTTGCCTCATCTGAAAGGCCCGAAGGCACGTTAACTTATCATCAGTTACAGGGTTTCCTGTTTGCGATTTGTTGTTCGCCTGAACTTATTATGCCTTCGGAATGGATGCCATTAATATTTAATGAGCAAGAAGCTGGATATAGCAGCATGGAAGAGGCCGAGGAAATTACGCAGGCTTTGATGGTGTTGTATAACGATATTAACGCGCAGGTGTTTGAAGGTAGCGTGGCATTGCCTGGCGATATTACAGTCGATAACAATGCGATGGCTAATATTGGTGAAGATGCGCCTTTGGGCCAATGGTCAAGCGGATATTTTATGGGGCATGACTGGCTGATAGAACTGTGGGATCAATATACACCTGATGCCCTGTCTGAAGAACTTGGCAGTAGTATGATGATATTAGGCTTGTTTTCAAACCGGAAACTGGCTGAAGCTTTTCATCAGGAAATAGCCGTTTCCAGCGGGCAGTCGCTGGAAGAATACGTCGATAGAATGCTTGATATGTTTGACGATGCGATGCGCCAGTATGCGCACATTGGCCGTAGTATTCAGACAGTGCTGGAGGAGCAATCACATCAGCCAGTGGTAAATGAAGCTAAAATTGGACGAAATGAGCCTTGCCCTTGCGGCAGCGGCAAAAAGTATAAAAAATGTTGCTTACACTAAGATAGGCCGTAAGCGTAATACGTACCCACATACTTCCTCCGTGTTCTCTAACTTCAGGCTTGGTATTATTACTGAAAAACTATGATGAGAGACCAGAGCCATGCTTGAAAAAAATCAGACCGCACCCGCATTCAGTACAACAAATCAGAATAATGAAACGATAAACCTGTCCGACTTCAAGGGCAGTAAAAACGTTGTTCTGTATTTTTATCCGAAAGACGATACCCCGGGCTGCACTATTGAAGCGAATCAGTTTACCGAGTTGGCCAGCGACTTTGCCAAAGCTGATACAGTGGTGCTGGGTGTCAGCAAAGATTCCTGTGACAGCCATCAGGCATTTATCGATAAGTTTGGTCTTAAGGTCGATTTGCTGGCGGATGTCAGTGGTGAGTTATGCGACGCTTATGGCGTATGGCAGGAAAAAGAGAAAAACGGTGTGAAGAAGATGGGCATCGTTCGTTCAACGTTTGTTATTGATAAAAATGGTGAGCTGGTTGATGTTATTTATGGCGTTACTGCAGATGGCCATGCCCAGAAAATACTGTCCTGCGTTCAGTCCCTGTAATATCACGGCGATTCAAATTGTATGGCAGCAGTTTGTCTGAACATGCGGTATTCTGTGCTAGACGCTTCATTTTTAGAAAGCATCTATTGACGCATACTGCGGGATAATTGACCTACAACAAGATGTTGACATTATCAGTGTGCATAATGTGAGACTCTATCTGTTATGAGGTCATAAGTGATGGAAATACCTGATACCCTTGATAATTTCCTGAAGCCACTACGGCTCACTCTGCCCATTGATAAAAAGCAGCTGCCACCCAATCTGCCAAGACAGCTTCGCTCTATCGTCAGCCATTTTCAGAACGACAGGGGCAACACCATTATGTTCACCGGCGGTTCTGCTGATGAAAATGTACTGGCGGCCGGTTTGCTCGCCAGCCAGCTTGGCAAGGAATTGTATCGTATCAATTTATCGGTGACGGCTTCACGCCACCTTGGTGAAACAGAAAAAAATCTATTGCAGGTTTTTGAATTTGTTGATCAGCACGGCTTTGTTTTGCTGATTGATGAGGTGGATGCACTGTTTGGCAAAGATGCTGATGCTGAAGATGAACGCTACGCCAATCTGGAAATTGCTTATTTGCTGAAACGTATCGCAGCTTATTCCGGTATGGTTGTTATCACCAGCAAGGCACCTGATGAGCTTGATGCTGGCTTGCTTCGCGCAATACCCTGGCAGATTGATCTAAGCCATCATGTATCACGGCCTTTGTCTTTGTGGCAGCGTTTTATCAGGATTTTTTCAAAGCATTAAGCTGCTGCCTTTAAAGAGCGTCATAACCTTCCAGGGTAAATATGTGCTGTAGTCCATTACCAAATTAGTTGCACAGCAGTAACCTGTAGGTTGCCGTTTGTTTTGGTATAAAAATATTAGAATGTATCAGGGAAGATGCTTCAAACCCGTATAAGAGAAGTGGTTTGATTCTTTAAATGTGCAGGCTGCAGTAAAAGTAACCGTCGCCAAAGCCAGAATAGAAACAGGTAATGCTTCCAACATTATACGTGGCCTGAAGGCCAGAGTGATCATGCCGCTTTTGCGGACAGATCAGAATAAAAAACAGCCAGACTTCTACCTGGACGTATCCCGGGACATTTCATCCTGTGCCTGATCGGCTCTGGATCTTTGCGAATCCGCATCATTGTATGGATCTCTTTTTGGCTCCGGGCTGCTGGAGCATGCCATAATAGAGAGCGCGCTCAGTAATACGATGATGGTGGATTTAATGATTGTATTCATTTTTAGTTTCCTTTCGTTATTTCTGTTTTAGTGGCGTTGCCGAACAGGTCATGCTGCCTCAGGTTATGATTGCATCATAGAGCAAAGCCTGAAGCCCGCTCTCTCGAATTCTGAAATTAATGCCGAAGTAATATGCAGGTCGGGCATTGCCCGACAGAATATTGTGCAAATGCCGCCCCTGCATAATAATTTATTAAGGCCCGGTCACCCGAATCCTGAAATTAATATCGAAGTACGGCGTGTTTGAACCTGTGCTTGCGTTCATGGTGCCAGCGGGTTGAAAGCGGATGGTTTTGACTGCCGGGTCATAACTGCCGTTTGGAATGATCGGGTTTGAGGCGGCATCAAGGAAGGTCACGCAGTCGCTGGTATCACTCAGACTAACAAAATCACAGGTTACACCGCTGGCATCTGCGCCGCTGCCGTCAATGAAGGAATAGGGTGCGCCACCGCTGAAGTCGCCGGTGAATAGTTCGGTGCCGGCGGGGATGTCATCGTTGATCACCAGTGAATCAGCATCGGGTGAGCCAAAACCGGCATTGGAGATGCGGATGGTGTAAACCGAGTTTGAAAGCGGAATGGCTTTGGGGCTGGTCGCATTTACCGGGTCATCTTCCAGCGCCACGGTTTTTAATACCACCAGCGTTGGAAATGGCACGCTGCCTTCGATACAGACATCATCCACGTGCCAGTAATCCCACAGGCCGCTGTTGCCCGCAATTTGCCGGAAACGAATCTGAAAGCCGGTGTGTTGTGCGCTGGTCGGCAGGCTGTAGTTTCGGCTGAAAGTCTCGCCCGGTGTACCGCTGCCGGGGAAGGTTTCCAGAGTGATCCAGCTGAGCGTGTTATCCAGATATTCCACAACAAAATCTTCACCGCCGTCCGGGTCTTCACTGAAGGTGTCTGAGCCACGACGAATCCACATCGAGATGCCGTTGAACAGCGGGTTGCTGGTGTCGATATCGTTTGAGGTAACAGCAACCACGCCACTGTTGGTGAACATGGATGAACCTGGAGACTGTGAGGTGGCGGTGCTGATGCCGGCATTACCGCCGCCACTGACAATATTCCAGTTTGACATGCCCTGTTCAAAATCATCGCAGCTGCCCAGTGTTAGCGGGGGACGTGATGCGGCGGTTTCGGTGATGACAATGTCGTCGATGTGCCAGTAATCCCAGTCAACGCCGCTACCGCCGGTCTGGCGGATGCGAAGCTGGAAATTTGCATGCAGGGCGGTGAACGGCAATGAGATGGTGCCGGTGAAAATCTCGCCCGGTGTGCCATCGCCCAGATAGGCGACAACATTTACCCAGGTGCCGACACTGTCTAAAAATTCGATGATCAGGTCTTCGTTGGCATCGGGGTCTTCCGAGCCGGCGATATCGATACCGCGCCGCACCCAGTAGGAAATATCAGCACCGGGGACGGTCAGGTCGATGATACTGCTGGTAACAGTCACTGCCTGGTTACGGGTGTACATTGAACGGCTCGGTGAGTTGGCGGTTGCACTGCTGATGCCGGCTGCTGCCGTTACATCGGCCGTCCAGTTTGGAGCCAGATCAGCACGTTCAAAGTCATCTGAGAACAAAATATCGCCAGGGGCGGCTAAAGCGACCTTATGCAGGAATAACAGACATAAAATCCCGGTTAGATGTATTATTCGATTAAACATGTAAATTTATGTAAAAGATTGATTCGTATGTAATATAGCAGTTGATGTCGCTTACTGTTGATTTGTATCAACAAAATTAGGTTCAGGATGCATACACTGGCATAAGATGAATGAATACCGAAATAACCACCAGATCAGGGGAAAGATATGACCGATAAAAAACGTGCCGACCCACTTGATGCGCTGGGTGCGGTTTATGAAACCATGTATGAACACGTCGCGGACAATTTACATAAAGCGAAGGATAAGACCGAAACGCTGGTTCACGAGCTGGTGGATGATGCCAAGGAAAAAGCAAAAAAACTGGAGCAGGTAACGGAGGAGGATGCCGAGAATCTTGCAAAATGGCTGAAACGTGATCTTGATGATGCCATTAATTACCTTTCCGAAACAGAACATGCCTTTCGTGACTGGCTGGGTTTTGAAACCGCATTGATTAAAAATGAACTGATTCAGGCGATGCTGGATACTGCTGATAAAACCACGCTGGCGCTGTTACGGATGAAAGAAAATGCAAACCAGCCGGCGGTTTACCACACCGGTGAAATAGCGGGCTTTGGTACGCTTATCTGTGATGAGTGTGGCGAGAAGCTGCATTTTCACAAACCGGCACGCATTCCGCCATGCCCGAAATGCCATAAAACAAGCTTTCATCGTGTGCAGTTTGAGTGAGCGCAAAGCCGGTAAATGCTGGCTATCATAGAAAATGATAAATGAAAGTGGTATGTTTGTAAGCGCGTGATTTGGGCGCAGCTTAACGTGCCGACAGTAACCGCACGAGTGCGCTGGGACTGTTTAGTAAAGTAACAAAAAGGCGTGGGAAAAAGCTCAGCCGGGCAGGAATTTTCATTGCCAGTTCGCCATCGTATTTGGCGTAGATTAATTTTGCAACGCGTAATCTGGCATCTTCTTCACTTTCGGCCTGGATTTCAAAACCCCACTTTGCGTTGTTATGCGTATAACTGAACAGGTATGTTTTAAATTTTTCTGAAGAGGGATTTTTCATGTTTTACTTTATATTTAAAGATGATAAAAATCAGTGGCGCTGGCGTTTATATGCGGCGAATAACAGAATTATCGCGAGTTCTGACGATGGCTACCATGATAAAAAAGCATGCATTCATGCTATTAGTCTAGTTAAAGGCTCGGCAAATGCACCAATTCGCAGCCAATAAACTGGTACAGCAAAGCCCGCTTTCTGCGGGCGTTTTATTGACGGGAATAAATATAAATGAGCACATCTGATTCAGACAACATCGATCACTTAAATAATGAATTTTCATTAGAGGTTGCTGGCAACAACCTGCATTTTAAAGCCGGCAGTGGCGGGCTACCGCTTGTTGAAATTAATAACCAGCACGGCCGTGCGCTAATCAGCCTGCAGGGGGCGCATCTGCTCAGCTGGATACCAGCAGGTGAAGAAGAGGTAATCTGGTTGTCGGAGGATGCGACATTTGCGGCTGGCAAGTCTGTTCGCGGTGGCGTTCCCATCTGCTGGCCCTGGTTTGGCGCGCACGCTTCAAACGCAGACTTTCCGGCGCACGGTTTTGCCCGCACCACTCACTGGGACGTGGTTACCACCGAAGCACTCAGTAACGGCAATACCCGCATCACTTTCACCACGCAGCCGCAACCAGAGACACAGGCCATGTGGCCAGCGGACACCAGTGTGCAATTTCAGATGACTGTTGGCAAAAAGCTGGAGATGGAACTACTCACCCACAACAACGGAAGTGAAACCATCACCATCGGCCAGGCGCTGCATACCTATTTCAGGGTCGGTGATGTCAGCAAAGTGTTGCTGCACGGGCTGGACGACACCAGCTACCTCGACAAGCTCGAAGGTTTCAAGTGCAAGATTCAGCATGGCCCGGTTACCATCAATGAAGAAGTTGACCGAATTTACCTCGACACCGCCAGTGACTGTGTTATCGAAGACAGGGTGCTGAAGCGAAATATCATCATCATAAAATGCGGCAGTCACTCCACCGTGGTGTGGAACCCGTGGCAGGAAACTGCCGATAAAATGGGCGACCTGGGCAGTAATGGTTATAAACACATGCTCTGTGTCGAAAGCAGTAATGCGGCAGACGACGTGGTAACCATCGAACCCGGCAAAGCGCATCAGCTCTGGGTGCAGTACGAAGTGCAGGGGATTTAATATCCCTGTTTCAGTCACAGGTTTGTTCAACCTGGTATGTAACGGTGTCTCACCGTTTCAGATTTCTTTTATTTTTGATAACGGTTTTTAATTTCCTGAAAGCCATGCTTGCTTGAAATTAAGGTTTCCCGCCAATCAGCCGACTTTAAGTGTATGTACTCATTGAAAATAATTAAATAGTCAGCTGTTAACAATTATCATGCGATCATACTTCTACGGTTTTCTGGAGCAGAGCAATTCCAGCGCGATGGCGAGGTTCGTCAGCCTGCTGTTGATGATGCTGATTATGAGCAATGTGGTGGCGGTTATTCTTGCGTCTGATAGCGTTATTTATAACGACCTGCAGCTGGCTTTTGACAACTTTGAGCTATTCTCGATAATTGTTTTTTCGCTGGAATATATCACCCGTGTCTGGGTCTGCGTGGAAAATCCAAAATACCGGCAGCCGGTGACAGGCCGGCTGAAATACATGATATCACCGATGGCGATTGTGGATCTGGTCGCCGTACTGCCGTTTTATCTGGGAATCTTTTTCAACCT
The DNA here is from genome assembly GCA_015488295.1 of Gammaproteobacteria bacterium. GTDB lineage: Bacteria > Pseudomonadota > Gammaproteobacteria > SZUA-229 > SZUA-229. Next base: position 21,562 of record WFOC01000025.1, on the reverse strand, counting down.
TGACACCCGTTTCCTGCGTGTTCTCCGGCTGTTCAGAATTTTCAAACTGTCGCGGCATTTTAGCGCCATGAGCGTTTTGCTGACAGTGATCAAAAATGAAATAGCAACACTGGTTTCGGCCATTTTTATTATGCTGGTGCTGATCGTGCTGGCCTCTGCCGGCATGTTTATGGTCGAGCGTGACGCACAGCCGGCTGCGTTCGGCACCATCCCCCGCGCCATGTGGTGGGCGACGATTACGCTGTCCACGGTTGGTTATGGTGATGTCATTCCGGTGACGGTTTCCGGCAAAATTCTTGGGGTGCTTATTACTATTCTCGGCGTGGGTATGGCGGCGCTGCCAGCCGGTATCATCGCCTCGGGCTTTACCCGTGAAGTGAACAAGCGCCGTGAAACATATCGCAGCATGGTGCAGGATGCGCTGACCGATGGCGTGCTTGATGATGCGGAAAGCAATGTTCTGAAAAATTATTCGCTGGATATGGGGATCAGTGACGAAGAAGCCATGCGTTTGCTCAAGCAGGAAAGAAACGCCATTACTGCCAGAAACCCGGCACCTGCACCGGGCTGCTGCCCGTATTGCGGCAGTGTGAATGCGAAGGTTGCTTAAGATGTTCGTTGTGTGGTGTGTTGGCGAGGCTGAAATAAGGCCAGGCTAACGGGGCTCCCGTGAAGTGGGGCCGTGCTGCTTTTTTCTTCTGATATTTCTTATGAGCGTATGGTTGTGCCCGCTTCGTTGCCCCATTGCACTGCCTGTAAATAAATATTGCTGATTTCCTGGCCAGACAGCCCGGTGAATTTTACTACCTGCCATTGCTGGCGTTCGTAGGCGAGCACGCAGCGCAGTGCTTCACTTAACTGGCCATCCTTATCGAGTAGCGCCTGCGTCAGGTCTTCGCCCAGGGGAAGTTCATCTACCAGTTTTACCATCGGCATGAGCAGCATGATATCCAGTGAGGAAAACAGGCCGAGAGTGAAATAAGTGTCGGTGTTTTGCTGGCCGGTGGCTTCTGCCAGTAATTCACACATGCGTGCTCTGATAAGTGAGGTAAGCAGAATTTCGTGTGGCTGGTCATTAAAGCCGGTCATCGCCATCATCGAAGCAAAACGACGAATATTGCTGAGTCCAAGATAAATGATGGCTTCATTGATGGAAGCGATTTTTCTTGGCAGGGCAAAACAGGCGGCGTTAATGTAACGCAGAATTTTGTAGCTGAGGGTAACGTCTTGCGTGATGAGTGATTCTATTTCGCTATGAGGTGTTTCCGCGCATGCCAGTTTGGCCAGCAGTTGCAGAATAGACAGTTTATTGGTTGGTGTACGTTTGCCTTCGATGATAGAAGGTTTGCTGAGAAAATAGCCCTGATAATAATCAAACTTTAGTGTTTTTAAAAAGTTGAAGTGCTCCATGGTTTCGACTTTTTCTGCCAGCAACAGCGTGTCGAAACCGCGAAGAAATTTGACCTGCTGTGCTATTTCGTTGTCGGCCATCGCCATTACATCAAGTTTGATGATGTCTGCAATTTCTACCAGCGGCTGCCAGTCATCACTGTAAACAAAATCATCCAGTGCAATAATATAACCCTGCTGCGACAGCTCACGAACCGCATCAACCAGCTCTTTATCAACCGTGACATCTTCCAGTATTTCAAGCACCACACGTTTTTGGGGAAGCATCTGAATTAAATCATCGACCAGTAGTTCGCGTGTCAGGTTGATAAAGGCACGGTGCTTGCCGACGATGCTGTCGAGACCAAATTCAGTCAGTGTGTTGAGTATGACCTGGGTGCTGGCCTGGTTACCATCGACAACGTTTGCACTGGTGCTGCTGCCATTTCGAAATAGCAGCTCGTAGGCATAAACGGATTTATGTTGATCAAAAATAGGTTGTCTGCCGACAAAAGCATCTTGCATTTAAATTTTCCTGTGATTTAGTAACATATACGAACTGGTACCAGCTGTCGGCTGGCACAAAATAAAGTTCCTGTAAATCGTATCGACAGCAAGTGGTTAAACTATAAAGAAAGGAAGTCGTGCTGCTGTCTGATGAGGACAGGTTTTGCCTTAAGGCGAAGCTTGATTGTGGTCGGAGAGACGCTGTAAAAGGCGCTACGTCAGTTAAAGCGGCATATTAATCGTGCTAAAAGTGACAATATCTGATTTTTTCCCCGGTATTGTTGTGTATTAACACTTGATGATATACAATCCCCAGCGCTTTTACGGGTGCTTAGCTCAGCTGGTAGAGCGTCGCCCTTACAAGGCGAATGTCGGGGGTTCGACTCCCTCAGCACCCACCAAATTCTAAGGACCGGTAGTTCAGCTGGTTAGAATGCCGGCCTGTCACGCCGGAGGTCGCGGGTTCGAATCCCGTCCGGTCCGCCATATTTAAGTTCGTTTGATCTCTGAAGCCGCCGCGCACAACCTCATTGATGCAAGGGCCTGGACGGGGTTCGAACGGTTCGACAAAATCGTCAGGAACGATTTTGATCATTCGCGTTTTCAAGCGGATGACCCGCAGGGTGAGGCGCACGACGCGCCGAATAATCCCGTCCGGTCCGCCATATTTAAGTTCGTTTGATCCCTGAAGCCGCCGCGCACAACCTCATTGATGCAAGGGCCTGGACGGGGTTCGAACGGTTTGGCGTTATGTTAAAGCCGGTTTACAGGTAGAATTCCCATCCCAACTGCTTATTTTTCTGCTGAAATATCCATGCTCCTCGAACTAGTTGATCTGAACCTGATACAAATTATTGTGGCCGTTGTGATTATTTTTGTCGCATATACCGTGAAAGGTTTATCCGGTTTCGGTAGCGGGCTGATCGCAATTCCTTTACTGGCCTTTATGTTTCCACTGACTTTTATTGTGCCGGTGCTGGGCTTGTTAAGTTATAGCGGCACGATCACCCAGAGTTTCCATTTGCGGAAGCAGGTGGCGTGGCGAGACATGCTGCCGCTCATCCCGTTTTCCTTGATCGGCATCGCAATTGCGGTCTGGTTGCTGGTTAATGTTGATGCGAACCGGCTGGTACTTGCTCTGGGAGTATTTGTGTTGATGTATGCGGTTTATTCCCTGTTGCCTTTGTCGGTGCGTGCTGGCAGCCGATGGTGGGCAATGCCTGCCGGTCTGGGTGGTGGTGTTGTGGGTGCACTGTTTGGCACTGGCGGGCCATTTTATGTGGTGTACCTGAAAATGCGTCAGCTGAATAAAAACCATTTTCGCGCCACCATTGCGATGATTTTCCTGGTCGATGGCGGCACGCGTATGATGGCTTATGCGCTAAACGGGTTGTTTACACCGCAGGTTTTATGGCTGGTGCTTACCTTGCTGCCGGTGCTGTTTGCCGGTATGTATGTTGGCCATCACCTGCATATCAAAATTGATCAGAAACGATTTAACCAGGTGATTAGTATTTTATTGCTGGTGAGTGGTGTGATGCTGATTATTAAATCCTCGGTTTGAAGCTGTTCACAGCGGTGGCCGGAATTATGTATACTGGTGCTTCGTTGAGAAATGCTGCATAAGCAAAGGCTGATTTTTGAAGCCGGTTTTTGAATCTGGGATTTCTTGACGGATCATCTTCCTGGTCAGAGGCACTGTGGCAGTTTATGAATCATTCGCTCATTGAGAAAAAAGGCGCTAGCAAGAAGCGGCTTATCATCGGTCTGGATTTTGGTGCCGCTTTTACCAAAGTGGTGATTGGTGATCAGCGGGTTAAGTATGCGGTGCCTTTTGCTGCATTTGCATGCCCGGATAATCAATACCTGCTGCCGTCTATTTTGAACATCGATGATAACAAGCACTGTCATTTAACGCCCGCTGACAAAGCAAATAATACGGCAGAAAACCTCAAAATCCCGCTGTTGGATAATTCTTATATAGAAGAAGACATGCTGCGACTTTCCGCTTACCTGGCGCTGGTATTTCGTGCCAGTATCGGCTGGTTGCTGGCGCGTTATAAAAAAAGATACGGTTATAGCGAATTATGCTGGTCGGTTAATGCAGGTTTACCGATTGATAGCGTCAGTGATTCTGAATTGTCCGGTGTCTATAAAGATGTTTTATATACTGCCTGGGTGATCAGCGTGTTGCCCGGTCCGATCACATTGAACCGGGTTGCTCAGTATTTGCATGCCGGTGAGCACGCCTTCGATGCTTTTCCAGCCCTGTATCGGTCGAAGATTATCAGAAAAAATTCGATTAATATTTTTGCCGGATGCAGCGCGCAGATATGCGGCTACCTGCATTCAGGAAATTGCAGTAATGACCTGCATATGTTGATTGATGTTGGTGCGAGCACGATCAATGTTGCGACCTTTATGGTTGAAGATGCAGACGAGGCTATGCACGAAAAAAAATGCACACTTTATGCCTGCGCAGTTGAACCGGTTGCGGTTAATTATCTTCTTAAAAAAAGGTATGAGAATTTACAGTTGCCCGGTGATGAAATAAATCTGTTTGAGAATATTCCTGATAATGCCACTTTTTCTCAGGCGCATGAGCTCACAGAAAAAGATATAAAATTTGCCGATACTTTATACAGCGGTGAAGTAGTCAGGTTGATTAACAAAATAATGGATGAGACAAAAAAGCAGTATTGTCCGGATCCTGCCTGCTGGGAAAACGGCGTGCAAACCTTTAGTTATAGCGGCGGTGCGCGTCTGGAAATTTTGCAAAACATTATTCACCGTCTTGAAAATAAATTGCCGCCGCACAAAATTATCTCAATAAAATTAAACGCACCGGATGATTTAATGCTTGAGAATTTGCCGGAAGATTCATACGACAGGCTCTCACTGGCATACGGTTTGTCTTTTGAAGCGGACAAGATTGCCAGTCTGAACGGGGAAACATTGCCCCGTGGTGCTGAGAATGTGGTCACCGGCTAATTTTTATTATTAGCGGATTCTGTAGTGCAATACCTGTGTAAAGGTTCCATCGTTGTTATTGCCTGATGTCATCTCACCGTAAATTCCGGCATATTTTCCCGTGCCGCCAATAATGCTGATATCTGAACTTCCTTTTTCAAATTCACGTCCTGCAACCTGAATACTTCCGTTGACGGTGGTTAGCGTCCACTGGCATTGAAAACTGTGAGCGATACGGGTGCGAATACAGTAACCGCTGTTATTACCGATGGTTTTTTTGGTTTCGTCCAGTAGTGGTTGATCAAAAACCAGAATGTCGCCGACAGAATCTCCGGGTTTACCGGTATCGATAAACTGTGCGGGGTGCTCGCGAGCATCGGCGATGGTGGTGAAAGTTTGTCTGCCCTGTTGTGAACAGGCGGGCAGTGCAGATAAAAAAATGACGGCCAGTGTGATATTTCTGTAAAGTGAAATCATATAAATAAAACAACCCGGCGCAGAGAATAATATTCCGTAGATATTACGCGCTGCACCGGATTTTTAATATCAGATTTTATCTGAGCAATACTGCGGCACCGTTAGCGCCTTTGGTCTGGTCGACTGAGTCACCCATGGAAAAAGTGGTGATTATGCCTTGCCCCTGGTCGCCGATAAAAGCAGCGGATGCTCTGCCTGTGCAACTGGTGCAATTGACATCACTCAAATCAAATTCACTCATTACATTTCCGGTTGTGGCATTGGGCACTAGGAAAGGGATGTTTTGTGCGGACATGCTAAAAGATGATATGCCGTTCAGGTCATCTACTACTACGTTGTAATCAACAATAGCCTGTGCCTGAAAGTCAGTAGTAATCGTTAAACTGTTTAACACCAGTTCGTTACCCGCAGGGTCTGTTGGTGATGTATTGCCAGCGAGATTGTATACCGCTGTTGATAATAAACCACCAAGTGCAGTAATTTGTGCAGGTGATGTAATCTGGTCACTATAAACATAATGCAGATCCCCCTGCGTGGGCAATGGCGTACCATTTTCAGTCAGCACTTTATCGCCAGTCCAGCGTCCCCAGCTAACGCCGACAGGGTTGCCATCAGGAAAACTTACACCGGCAGTGGCGCTGGGCAGGAATAATTCATAAAGATTGCCATTACTAATGTCACGAATAGCCACCGGGATGTTTTTAATAAGAGAGCCATCAGCCGTCTGTTTTGCTCCCAGTATAATGCTGCCGGCAGTATCGGGTGCAACGATAATTGAAGCAGCAATATGATCCGGGGCCCCTGTAATATCTGTACCCAGCAGGCCGATCAATACGGCAGAGCCATTGGGTGCTGCAACAAATATCGGTGTGTCTTTGATGGCATCATTTACCTGGTCCGGTAATACCGGTGGTGGTCTGTTGTTAACATAAGATCTTACCAGTGAGCCAAGTCGGTTGCCGCGCACTTTTTTTGTATCGATGTTGCCGGTTAATGATTTTGCTTTATCGTTTAACGCGGCTTTTAATTCACGTTTTTTACTGTTGGCCACATCCTGTTGCGTTTGCTTTGATTCTCCAGCTTTTTCTTTTCTGGTATAAACCCGGTCATTGCTGCCGTGAAACACGGGTGGCGGTACCAGTTGCTCAACGGCAGCCGAGGAGGCGTTTGCTACGTGAAAATACTGGTCATTGTTAAATGTGTAGTCGCCGCTGTCGTTTGATACATTGATGCTGCCATCGACCACGCCACCATAAACACCGTCTTCCAGTGGCTTGGCTTCGTTACTGCAACTGCCGTTTGTGCAAACCATCAGGCCATAATGTGTGCCACGAATACCGATGGTAGCAACAGCGGTTTTGACGCGGTAGTTGCTTTTGTTTTTATGGCCGATGTAGCCGGTGATGGTTCTGAAACCACCACGAAGCAGTTCCATGAAACTTCGCTCGCTGCCATCTTGCTTGCCATTAAAATGGTAGTCGGTGATAACCAGTTCTGTATTCGGGCGCAGTGACAGCAGGGCACCATCTTTCATGCGAACCTGTGTATAAGTATTTTTGGCCGTTTTAATGGTGTCGCCCCTGAACACTTTTGAATTGCGTACCAGATCACGAAATGTGCCGCGATTGCTGGCCTGCATTTTTCCGACACTGATGACGACATGGCCGATGACTTCTTCAGGGTCGGGGGTTACGATTTCAGTTTTTTCAGCCGTGACAGGTGCCGGGAGGACTTCAGCCTGAGCCGGTTCGACTTTTTTCTCGACGGGTTTTTTGTCTGTAACAGGTTTGCTGATGGCAAAAGCCGGCAAAACCAGCCTGTCGCCGATGTTGATTTTTGCAGGGTCACCCTTGAGCACGGCAGCGTTGTTTGCAATCAGCTCTTTGCGAAACTGGCTTTGTCTGGCCGGGTCATCGGGAAACACATTTCTTGCGATGGAGTAAACACTGTCGCCGCTTTCAACAAGCCAGTAACCATCACCACTGATGCCGGCGGTGCCATAATTGCTGAATACAACGATAAAAAAAGTGGCGGACTGAATACACAGTTTCTTGCGGATTTTTTTTAATCTGTCCATAAGTTTAGTCTCGGGTGTTTTTACTGCCACGCTTAAAAATTATAGTTGATGTTGATGTTTGCCAGCAGGCGGTCGTATTCACGCAGTGGTACATTGCTGTCATTTTTGGAGTAGGTGATGCGGGTATCAACGCGCCAGTCTTTGTTTAATATCCAGAACAGGCTGAGATCAGCTGTGTTATAGGTGTCACTGCGTTTTATGCCTACAGGTATTGTGATCTGTTCACCTTTGTAGCGGCTACCCTGTGAGCCGATGGCAGCCTGTACGATAAGACGTGATGAAAAACTCAGTGCAAGACCCAGGCGCAGGCTGTAAATATCACGTGAGGTATTGGCTTTTGCAGCGGCGGAATCGCTTTTTGCATTTTCATTGCCCAGCTTGAGATTACTGAAAAAAACCGGTGCCAGTTTCGCGCTGAATTCTTTTGAATATCCCAGGTTTAATGTCATCAGGTCTGAGTCGAGAATTGAATAAGTTTCATAACTCAGTCGGGCAAACTGCAAGCTGGAGGTGAAACTGGACTGTTCAGTTATTTGATATACCCAGCCGGCATTAGCACCAGTCAGTGTACGATAACTTTCACCGTCCAGCAGAAAGCTCTGTATAACCAGATCAAAATTGTACTGGCTGGCTTTGGTTTTTAATGAAACCCCGGTTTGCAAGGTGCCGGTGGTGGTGTCGTACTGGCTGAAATCCTGATTTTTTTTCAGGTTGCCGATGCCGACAATATTAAGCTTCCAGCCCGGTGCAAACGGGTAGGCCAGTTGAGCGCTACCGGAGAGCCTGTAAAAATTGTCTTCCTGAGACGTACTTGCAGGTGTCAGTAAACCATTAAAAGTATCACCGGGTGCGCTGTTTACATTGCTGTCATAACCTGCGCCCAGTTCAACAAAACCGCTGACGGTGGTTTTGTAGCGAGCCTCTTCGATGCGAATGCGATCAAGGTATAAATAGGCGGTTCGTTTCACGCCGTCAGGCGGACTTGTTTTAAGCACCGCTTCAAACTCCTGGCGTGAGCGAGCGAATTCTTCGAGAATGAAATATCCCCTGGCCAGTTCCAGGCGGGCGACATGATCTTCCGGAAACTGCATCAATACACGTTCCAGGGCAAACACCCCCTGACTGGCAAAGCCTGCATCAATAGCTGAAACACCGTAGTAATAATCAAAATACGGATCGCCTTCCAGCTCACTGAGATACTGGCTGGCGTACTGGTATGCCTGCTGGCGCTGATATTTGTTGAACATGTCCTTCATCTGATTGATGTCAAAATCAGCTTTTGCTGATACTGAAAATGACAGGCTCAGAATGATAAGGCTCAATATGAATTTTGAAACAATAAACCGTGGGGCCGTTTTCATTTTTATTCTTTTATCCCTTTATTTTTATTCTGATCCAACCTTTCGGCTGACCTTCCTGAAACTTTATAAAGATTATTTTAGTCCAAATTCGCGTAATGTCTTTATCTTGTGTTTGAAACAGAAACCCTGCCAATAAGGATACAAAAGCTGGTGAGGTGCTGGTAGTATCAGTTGTTAGTGATGTTGATATATAAATGAAATCCGAGGTTGTAAATGAAAATTGCCCGGCCGCACAGTAATATAAACTGTCTTGAATCCGAGGTATATGAGCCGCTGTTGGCGCTGGATGGCAAACACGTTCTGGAGCTGGGCTGCGGCAGTGCGCAGATTACCCGCAATATTGCCACCACTGGCAGCAAGCGAAAAATCACCGCGCTGGAAGTCGATCAGATCGCGCATGAGAAAAACATGCAAATCAGCGACTTGCCCAATGTGAGCTTTGTTCTTGCTGGTGCACAGTCTATTCCACTGCCGGATGAATCGGTTGATGTGGCATTAATGTTTAAGTCTTTGCATCACGTGCCGTTAGAACTGATGGACGCGTCAATGCATGAGATTCGACGGGCGCTGAAACCGGGAGGGTTGTTGTACATCTCAGAGCCGATTTTCGCCGGCGATTTTAATGAAATTCTACGTTTGTTTCATGACGAACAAAAAGTGCGTGAAGCAGCATTTAACACGGTAAAAAAAGCCGTGGATGATGGTTTGTTCGATTTGCGTGAACAGCGGTTTTTTAATTCACCAATGAATTTTGAAAACTTTGCTGAGTTTGAAAGCAATACCATCAATGCCACACACAGTCATCACTCGCTGGATGATGTGTTGTATCAGCAGGTGAAACAGCGTTTTGAGCAACATCTTGGTGATGATGGTGCGCATTTCTGGATGCCGATGCGGGTTGATCTTTTACAGCGTCCGCAGTAATAAAACCGTGACACTTTATTGTCAGGAAAATTTATGACCAACAATACTTCCGATCAGGAAGCAAAAAACTGGAAGCAGCAATATTTTGACCATCTCGATCTTCTTGATCAGAAGGAGAAAGAATGGCGTGCGCTGGAGTCTATTCTCAAAAAAACCGTGCTGCGACTGAGTATTGCAGCCGAAGGGCAGCATGCGACTATCGACCGGCATCTTCAGGATATTCGTGGCCTGGTAAAAAAACAGCTTAATGCGGTACGCCTGGAAAACAGTCTGGAAGAAATTTCAGCGGTGTTGTTAAAACTGGGTGACAGGCAAAAACTTGTTGATAGAAAAGTTGTGTCGACTTTACAGCAACTGCTTGAGTCAATAGTGCTTCCTGAAACGTTCAGCAAACAAAAAAACAAACTGATTAAAAAACTGGCGAAAGCCTCAGATGAAAAAGCTGATGTGCTTGTTGCTGAATTTCAAAGCCTGCTATCCGCTGCTATTAAACACGAAACAGGTGACAGCCCGGCTGCAAAAAAACAAGGTTTTCTGCATAACCTGTTTGCTTCAAATGATTCTGCGAAAAATAAAACCAGGGATATTCGTCCGGCTCGTCACGATGAAAAACAGGAGCGTAGCAGCAAAACCACTGTACCTGAAAATTTTTCTGCTGAACGAATTGCCAGCAAGCAAAAAACACACAATAAAAGCAGGGAGCCTTCTGCACAGGAAATTCTGGTTCGTCTGCTGGAACAGTTATCGGTGCCGTCTGACCTGCATGAAGTTGTTGACAATCTGAAGAAACGCATCAAGCAGGAAAGTGCCGGCTCGAACTGGAAACCTTTATTGAAAGATATTGCGCAGTTGATCAATACATTGCGCAACCGGATGCAGGAGGAAAAACATGAGTTTGAAACCTTCCTGCAACAGATTACCGGTCGCTTGCAGGAAATGGATGGCTTTTTACTACGGGAAAATGCGGCGCTGACTGAGGCGGAGCAGGCGGGTGGAGTATTCGATGCGGCTGTGAGTGCGCAGGTGCAGGATATTCATGATGACATGAACACGGCGGATAACCTGGATGATCTTAAAAGCAAAGTCGAAAAACGTCTGAATGTGGTTTCAGATCACATTAAACAATATCGCATTAATGAGCAGGCGCGTTACAGCAGTGCGCAGCAAAATGTGGAAAACATGCAGTCACGTTTGCAAATGCTGGAGCAGGAATCGGGAGAGCTTCGTAAATTAATTCGGGAGAAAAACAAAGAAGCGATGATGGATGTGCTGACTGAGGTTCCCAATCGACTTGCTTACGAGAAAAAGGGCGCAGAAGAAATTGCCCGTTGCAATCGTTTTTCTGTGCCATTGAGTATGGCGGTGTGGGATGTGGATTATTTTAAACAGGTGAATGATACGCATGGCCACAAGGTAGGTGACAAAGTACTAAAAGCGGTTGCGCAGTTGCTCAGTGCACGTATGCGTGAAACAGACTTTATCGCACGTTATGGAGGTGAGGAGTTTGTTATGTTTCTGCCCGGTACAGATGAGGACAAGGCGCTGGAACTGGCGGATGCTCTGCGTGAAAAAATTGCGGCCTGCAAATTCAGTCATCACGGTGGTGTTGTGCGCATCACTGTGTCCTGTGGTATTACCAGCTTTGTTGCCGGTGATAGTCATGAGTCGATGTTTGAACGTGCTGACCGGGCGCTTTACGCTGCCAAGGACAGTGGTCGAAACCGGTGTTTGACAGCATCTTCTCTTGACTGAAGAAGGCGGGGGTATTGCTGTTTTTCTGTTGTCTGATTCTGCCAGAAGTGTTCGTGCAAAAAAATACGGCGACCATAGTAGTCGCCGTAGTAGTTGCTTAAGCAGTGGCTTTTATCTCAAATAAAACGGCCACTCTTAGATTGATGGTCCTAGACCAAATAATACGAGCACGAACATTGTCATGTAGATAACGGCAAAAGTAAGTCTTCTCGCTTCATTTTCTTCCAGCGGTTTTTTTTTATCCATATACATCTCCTTTTTTCTTCACATTTAGTGCCGGACTCATCCCCCGGCACTTTTGATTGTACGCCTGTTTATTTGTGATTTGTATGATTTTTGTCAAAAATTTGACGCGCTTTTTTTTTGCACCTGAACATATTATTCTTCTGTAATACAAGTATATTCTAATGTTTTAACAATTTTTCGTTTCTGTTTGAACGATGGTTGTTCCAGTGCAGTTTTTATAAAAAACAAACCCCGTTTTGGAGTAACTTTTGGAGTGAATTTTGATCAGGCTCAAGCAGATTGTTAATAGCACGGTGGTTTCAGAATCTGAGATGAAGCAGGGTGAATTTTGTATCTGTAATTACGAATACCGTGTGTTTGATGATCAGTCAAATGCTGGCATGCAGGCTGAGCGTTTTATTCCGGATGAGTGAGTATTTCTACTTACTTTGAATGCATATACCTGAACAACAAAAAGCCGGACAAATGTCCGGCTTTTTGTTGTTCCGATCATTATCCTGTGAACAGCTTATTCTTTCTCTTTGTCCTGTTCCTGAGGTTGACCTGTAACCTCGGTTTCTTTCTCTTTGTTTTTATCCTGATCATTTGTATGATTAGGCGCTTCACCGCCACAGCTACCGCAACAACCCATATCTCTGTCCTCGTGTGACAAAATTAATTGAACGAAAGAGTGTAGCAAAATATGCCGCCCGGCTACTTGACCTGGATTAAGAACAGAGCAGGCAGTTTCTGTGGTGTGTTTGCCATAAAATGTGGTTTGACAGAAGCAATGTGCCTGTCCTGTTCTTTTGCGGGTCAAGTACAATGAGGTATAAATTACAGGCTTATTGAGTTTTCAGCCTCGCCGGTTTATTCTGAAGCCGGATAATAAAAAAAGGTTGATGATGTGACATTAATCGGATTAATCAGTGATGTACATGCCGCGCCGGCACCGCTGGCAGAAGCATTTTCGATTTTTGAAAAAGCCGGTGTTGATCAGGTGCTGTGTGCCGGTGACATTGCCGGTTATATGGATGAGCCGGAATCGACTATCGAGCTGCTGCAGGCGCATGATTGTCGCAGCGTCATTGGCAATCATGATTTGTTATATCTGGACCACCATGAAGACGAACGTGATAATACCGCAGTGGCTTTTCTGAAAAGCCTGCCCGCGTTTTATCAAACCACGGTTGAGGGAAAAAGCCTGTACATGGTGCATGCGCAGCCACCCGATGGCTGTCACGGTGGTATTAAATTGCTCGATAAACACGGTGCCCTGATGGCTGACAGGGTGGAATTATGGACGCAAAGGTTGCAGGCTTTTGATTATGATGTGCTGATCGTTGGCCACACCCACCAGGTATTTATCGAGACTTTAGGTAATATGCTGGTGGTGAATCCGGGCAGTTCGGTGTTCAATAACAGCTGTGCGATTCTTAGTCTGCCGGCGATGACGGTGGAGTTATTCGCGCTTTCGGGAAAAACCGTTCTGAAGACCTGGAACTGGGGCGAGCACGTAATCTACGGCAAATAGCCCGTGCGGTCTTTGCCGGTTTTTTTAGCTGGCAATGCTCTGATTATGTGGAGCCAGAATCAGACATAATGCCTGTGCGTGTTCGGCGGCTGTTCTGCCCAGGTCGGTGAGATAACCGCCATCAATTGCTGTCACCAGCCCTTTATCAAATAAACGCTCGACGGCCTGCACCTGTTCGATGTTCGCGCTGGAGTGGACTTTGATGCCTTGCTGGGTGGTTTGCAGGTTGTAGCGAATCAGAATATCGATTTCTGCTATCTGGTTTTGTGTGTAGCGCATGAGAATACCTTTGTGCAGCCGTTGCTGTGTTAGCTAGCGTGAGTCTTGATATTACATTATATTTCGTAATGATTCAGTAACAATGTGCCGGGGATAATGACTCTTTTCGGATGGCTTTCAGATGCTTGCAGCATACTGTGCTTTTCGCGAGACGGGGGGTATTCTGCGGATATTTATATCATCAGGCAGTCTCAATTGTGTAAAATCACCCTGCATCCCAACGTGCCGATCAGGCAGGACAGCTTATGTACAAGACAGCGATATTATTTTTAGCATTGATGATTGGCAGCACGGCGTTAAATGCCGAGTCGAAAGTAGCCCCTGCTGTTGACGGTGTTACTCTGCGCTCTGAAGGTTCATTGTACTGGCTGCAGTTTGATAAAGATGCAGGAGCCTTGTGGCCGATGTTGAAAAACTTCTGGTCAAATGAAGGCATCACGCTGAAAAAAGAAGAGCCCTTGCTGGGTTATATGGAGACCGACTGGAGCAAGGATCTGCCAACGGAGCGTTTGCTTTCGATTCTTTTGAGTGATCAGGCACCTGAACGCAGAGAGCGCTTTCGCCTGCGTGTTGAGCGTCTGCCGGATGGTCAGGGCACGCGCGTTTTCATCAACCACAGTGCTTACGGAATCATGATAGACGAAGAAGCAGTGTACACCGGTTATCTTCCCGCCAGCCCGCAGCTGGAAATAGAAATGTTATCGCGCCTGGCACTATACAGCGGTGCCAGTGCCGAGCAGGCTGACCAGATGGTTTCAGCCTTTACCGTGGCTGAGCTGAAGGCCGAACGCATCACTGCTGACCGTTATGACATCGACATACCCGGATCGCTGGATTTTGTTCGCAACAAGCTGATCAGAGTACTGGACCGCATGGATGCTGAAGTGGTGACTGAATCAGCGCACAGGCTGATCGCCATATTTAGCAAACCCCCCGAACTGATAGATGAAAATGCCGGCTGGGACATTGATGACAGCAGTGATCTGGAAGAAACGGGTTTTGGTGATTATATACAGAGTGCTTCAGCGACGAACCAGCAGGAAAAGCTGGCCTATGAGTTTGACCTGAGTGAGAAAAATGCCCGCGTTATTATCAGTGTGAGCAGCGCGCCGGATAATTCAGACAAAGGCTTTGGCCTGAGCCAGTTCAGCCAGACCATTGCTAAAAAACTTCAGTCAAAATAAGCAGCTTTCAGTTAGCCGGAAGCCACAGACGCTTACCATCAAACAGCAGTAAGGTACGCGCTACCGGCTCGGCAAAAGTGAATTCGAATTCAGGCGCAGGCATACTGACGGATACCTGCTCACAGGTATCCATTTCATGGTTCAGCAGGTTTTTTTCATTCAGTGTGAGTTTAACTTTAACCGGTAAAGTCAGGTAATAGCTGAACCTCCCGCCGCTCTGATCAACATCGATGTCACATCCTGTGATTCTGATTTCCAAAGCCGCCGTATCTGCACTTTTTCCTGTTGAAGCTTCCTCTGTTGCCAGCGTCAGCGGGGCGATTTTTTTGGGCAGCTTTTTGAGCAGCTGGTGATAAATTTCATTGCGCGCTTCTTCACATATTGCAGCATCGTTCGGGTCGATGGCTTCTGTATCGAGCTGTACTGCAGCGAGCTGAATGCTGGATGCATCCAGCGGTATCCACTGGCCATCGGGGCGCTGGTAACCGCAGCCGGTGAGTGCGAGCAGGCACAAACTGCTCAACAGCGGGCAGCGAAAGTGTTTTGATAGAGACAATGGCATGATGGTTTTCCCTGTGTTTCTGACTGGAAATAGACGTTTTAAGGCGTAAATGATGTGTTTACAGATAATAATTATTCGCTTCATCACTGGAAAAGTATAACCTGAGCCATATCTGGTCATAAGCAGTTTTAAACACTGGATACAGCGGCTGTGTTAAATTAGAATGAAAACAATGGCTTATAAGCCGGTTCAGCGTGCTGAGCCCGGTTTTTTGGGGGCGGGGGATTTGCCGGTTTGCACGGGTAGATATTTTTTCAGTTTAATGGAACCATTTTGACGTTTTTGACGTGTACCCACTATGGCAATAATAAAACTCTGGTCATCAGGGAAATCGGAACATGAGCAGTTTGAAGCCCTGTTGCAGCCGCATCTGCAACAGCTTTACAAGCTTGCCTACCGTTTTACCGGGCAGCGTGCCGATGCAGAAGACCTGGTGCAGGATGTTGTTGTCAAACTCTACCCGCGCCTGCAGGAAATGCAGAAAATCGAAAAATTAAGCCCCTGGCTGGCGCGTGTTTTATACCGTCATTTTGTTGACCGGTTACGCAGCAGGCAACGTTCACCGCTGCATCTGGTCACTGACGATGAGAGCGAACTGGATGAACACTACGACGAAACCCCGGATCCGGCAGGCAACACCGAAAATGCCTTATTGCAGAGCCGTTTGCAGGATGCCCTGAACCAGCTCAATGAAGACCAGCGGGCGCTGATGATTCTGCACGATGTTGAAGGTTACACACTGAACGAGATCCATACCATGCACGATGTTTCCATCGGTACATTGAAATCACGCCTCAATCGTGCGCGTACCCGTTTACGTGAATTATTGAGCAATATGGAACCTTTTGATGCGGCCAGGCGTGTTAATGAGTAACAGGTGATAATGATGAAATGCACAGACATACAAAAAAATTTAGACGATTATCTTGATGATGCTATGTCGCTGGGCGAACAGAAAGCGGTCGAATCTCATTTGCAGCAATGTGACTCCTGTCAGCATGAAATAGATGCTCGCCGGGTCATTCGTCAGGCACTGCGTTCATTACCTGTTGAGCAGACATCGCCGGATTTTGAAAAAAAGGTGTTTGCTCAAGTGCGTAGCCATTACGGCACACACAGCGGCAGCCGTTTTGACAAACGCTTTGTCGCCGGCTTTGGTACCGCGATGGTTGCCAGTCTGGCGCTGTGGTTTACCAGCACGGTGTATTCTCCGCAGCTTGATGAGCAAAATCCGCAGTCCGGATCGCAGACGGTTACGCTGGCAATGCACCAGGCGCGCACAGTCAAACTGGTCTTTGAAGCACCGTCCGATCTGGCAGAAGTTACACTGACACTCGAACTGCCTGAAAATGTCGAACTTGAAGGTTATGCCGGAGAGAAGCAACTGGTCTGGCAGACAAATTTAAACAAAGGACAAAACATTCTTGCGCTGCCAGTCATTGCTATTGGCGACGGTCAGGGCGAGTTACTGGCTCAGTTAAATTATGGCGATAAAACACAGCAGTTTCGCGTTGTATTAAAAACCGCCAGTGATGGCGCACTTCTTTACCAGATTAATACGTTAAAATCAGCTTGATGCTGGGGAACAGAATCATGAAACACTTAAGCAAGGCAATCTTAATTTCGCTCGGCATGGCACTGCCGCCAGGGGTTATTGCTTCGCCTGATGATGTCACCATTCGCATGATGGAAATGAATGAATACGCTGCAGATGCTATTACCAGCCATATCGAACTTCCTGAAAGAAAAGAAAAACATGGCAGCGATCATGACGCGGATAAATCGAAGGATGATCACAGCGATGACAAAGATAAAGACAAGGACAAAGACAAAGATAAGGACAGAGACGGCGAAAGTGATAAAGATAAAGAATCCCGGGATGATCATGACAGTGATCGGGAAGACAGTGACAGAGAAGATGGCGACCGTGAAGACGATGACCGTGAAGACGATGACCGTGAAGATGATGATCGGGAAGACGATGACCGGGACGATAATGACCGGGAAGATGACGATAACGACAGAGAAGATAACGACCGGGAAGATGATAACGAGCGTGATATGGACCGTGAAGACGACAATGAACGCGACATGGATCGGGAAGATGATCACGAGCGTGACATAGATGGCGAGCGGGATGATCGTAAAGATGTAGAACATGAAGGCATCGACCGTGATGAAGTCGAACATGACGGTATCGATGATGATCACAGTGATGATGATCAGCCAGAGCTTGATTTACCCGATCAGGATGGCAATGATTCCGGAGACGATGATGACCCGACATAATGAGTACAGCCGTATGAAATATTGTGCTTTCCAGGCTTGAATTAGCGAATTAATTCAATACTGAAAAACCTCTTCCTCTGGATACAAGGGAGAGGTTTTTGCGTGTTAAGAGTGTATTACAGGAATATAAAATGAATTCAAAAAAAAATAAGCTGTTATTTGTTGCCCTGATTGTTCTGACAGCTTTTTCTTCTTCGCTTATTGCCGCCTCATCATCGGAATTTTTTAACAGCGGTGCCAGTTATTTTAATCAGGGGGATTATGCCGCTGCGGTAAAATCCTTCAGGAAAGCAGAAGCACTGGGCATAAAATCACCGGCACTTTATTACAACCTGGCCAGCAGTTATTACAAGCTGGGTGAGTACGACAAGGCGCAAACATATTTTGAAAAAGTGCGTGAATACGAAAGTATGCAGAGCCTGGCCGAATATAATCTTGGCCTGACAGCACTGAAAATGAACGATAAAAAAACCGCCAGAAAGTGGTTTAGCCTTGTTGCAAAAAACAGTACAGACAAAAAACTGGTGGCACTGGCAGAAAGTAATCTGAAAACAGAACGCCCCCGCAGTGCCTCGAAAAAAACTCGCTGGGTCAATAAAAAGTGGACCAGCTATATCAGCGGCAGGCTGGGTTATGACGATAACGTTAACTTTGCACCACTGGGTATTACCCGGGGAAGATCGGATAACTTTACTGAAGTGATCGCAACGGCCGATTACCTGTTTTCCGGTGACAGAAAGAATGGCTGGCTGGGTGAAGTGTTTTTTTATGACATCAATTATCTGAATGAAAATATTTACGATGAGTATGACTACGGCATCGGTATCAAGAAAAACCTGCAGATAAGCCGGAACTGGCAGACATATTACATGCTGGATGTGGATAAGATTCTTTATGCCAGCGACGATTATCAGACAATCGCCCGGCTGGCTACCCAGGCAAAACATTCATTATCCAGAAATGAGCGGCTTTATTTTCGTTATAGTTACGAAGACATTAAAAGTGATAAAGAAATTTTTGATTACCTGGAAGGCTGGCGGCAGAAGTTTCGTGCCGAATACCGTCTGTATCGCAAGCAGGACAGGGCGCGAATTTATTACGAGCTTGAGCTGAATAATCGTAACGACCTGACTGTTCTGACCGGGGTGAACGCCGGTGTTTACAGTTATTCGCCAACACGGCACACCCTGCGCGGCAGATATGCTCGCACCCTGAGCCGGCAGTGGCAGTTGACCGGCGACCTGTCATACCGCGCCAGTGATTATCCCGTCACCGCCAGCCAGGATCGCCAGGACGACCGTTATCGCGCAGCGCTGTATGCTGATTATCGTTTTACCAAAAAACTTAAATTGAGAGCAAAAGTGGACTACACCAGCAACCACTCAACCAAGGATATTTTTGCATACAGGCGCACGGTGTACAGTCTGGGGCTAAATGCGCTGTTTTAAGCCTTTTGCGCTCAATTTTTGGCAATCTGAACTTCGAGATGTTTTCATTGCCCAAGATGTTGATACAATTAGTAAAACCTGACTTTTAATATAGAGGTGATCCATGAGTACGGTAGATTTAGAAGCAAAAGCCGAATCTGGCAGAAGCAAGCTTCAGGATCGTAGAATGGTCATGGATAGACGTGTAAGCCCGGGCAGAAGAGCCATGGTGCGTTTTGATGAAAAAGGCGGTGACCGGCGATCCGGTTATGCGCGGCGCAGCACGGATATGGGGTTTAGAGACCTGTTTACTAATGAGTAGCACTTGCTGCGCTTTGGTTGCCCGCAGGCGCTGATGCCTTGAGTTGAACCCGGTCAGGAAGTCATTTCCTGAGCCGGCACATGGCGCTGTTATTCGCTACAGTCGCATTCCTGATAATAACGGATGTTCTCAGAAGGAATGAGCTATATTAGAATGGCGCTCATGAATCTCTTTAAGCAAATAAAAAATCTTTCTGCCAGCCGTGGCTACTGGCTACTGTATATCGTCGGCAGCCTTTCCCTGCTGGCGGCCGCGCTGTTTTTTCAATTTGTTCGTGACGAGCAACCGTGCCTGATGTGCATACAGGTGCGATTGCTGATTTCCCTGCTGATTTTTGTCTCGATAGCCGGTTTACTCTTTCGCCATAACAGGGTGATGAGCATCGTTACCCACCTTTCGGCGGTGCTTGTTTTTGCCGGCCTGAGTGAACGTTCCTACATGTTGCTGGGAACGGAGCGTGGTTTTGTGTTTGCCGACTGTGGCTTCAGCCTAGGTCTACCCAGCTGGTTTGCCATTGAAGAATGGCTGCCCTGGCTGTACCGGGTTGAGACCTCCTGCGGTTACACGCCGGAAGTTATTTTTGGCATCACCATGGCGGAGGCACTCATGGTGCTGTCGGTGTTGTTCCTGCTGTTCAGCCTGTTCGTTTTTATCGCCAGCCTTGCACGTCTAAGATCTGCAGAATAAGTCGGCACGAGCAGATTTCAGCCCGGACACATTCTGATATAATGCGCCACCGCTGCATCACAGGTGCAGATCACTGCTAACACTATTTTTCAGAGATACTTACAATGCCCAGTTCCAGGATTATTTACACCGAAACCGATGAATCACCTGCATTAGCCACTTATTCTTTGTTGCCGATTGTGCAGGCTTACGCAAAAGCTGCTGGTATCAATGTCGAGACCCGAGACATTTCACTGGCCGGTCGCATCATTGCCAATTTCCCCGATAATCTGGATGAGGAACAAAAGCAGAGTGATGCCTTGGGCGAACTGGGCGAGCTGGCAAAAACACCAGAAGCCAACATTATCAAGCTGCCGAACATCAGCGCGTCCATCCCGCAGCTGCAGGCGGCGATTACCGAATTACAGGACAAGGGTTACGATATTCCTGATTTTCCGGAAGAAGCGAAAAATGAGAACGAACAGGACATCAAGGCGCGTTATGCCAAAGTTCTGGGCAGCGCAGTTAACCCGGTTTTACGTGAAGGTAATTCAGATCGTCGCGTAGCCGCACCGGTAAAAGAATACGCACAGAAACATTCGCACAGCATGGGAGAGTGGTCAGCCGATTCAAAATCACATGTTGCTTCAATGAGTGACGGCGATTTTTATTCCAGCGAACAGTCAGTGGTGCTGGCCGCCGATGATGACGTTAAAATCACATTGCACAGCGACAATGGTGAAACCACGGTATTAAAAGAATCCACACCGGTGCAGGCGGGTGAAGTAATTGATGCAGCAGTGATGAACCGCAACGCTCTGTGTGCTTTTTTTGAAGAAGCTGCACAGGATGCAAAAAAGCAGGACGTGTTGCTGTCACTGCACTTGAAAGCCACCATGATGAAGGTCTCTGACCCGATTATGTTCGGCCACGCGGTTAATGTTTATTACAAAGACGTGTTTGAAAAACACGCTGCCACATTCGAGAAAATCGGTGTTGATACCCGCAATGGCCTGGGCGATGTCTATGCAAAAATTGCTGCGTTGCCAGATGCACAGCGCGCTGAAATTGAAGCGGACATTCAGGCGGTCTACCAGAGCCGGCCGGAACTGGCGATGGTCAATTCCGACAACGGCATTACCAATCTGCACGTGCCAAGTGATGTCATCATCGACGCTTCGATGCCGGCAGCCATTCGTTCTTCCGGCAAAATGTGGGGGCCGGACGGCAAGTTAAAAGACACCAAGGCGATGATTCCAGATCGCTGTTATGCCGGTATTTACCAGGCGACCATCGCCTTCTGCCAGAAGCACGGCGCGTTTGATGTGACCACCATGGGAAATGTCAGTAATGTTGGTTTGATGGCGCAAAAAGCCGAAGAATATGGTTCGCACGATAAAACTTTCCAGATTCCTGCCAGTGGTACAGTGAAGGTAACTGATCGTGCCGGCAATGTTCTGCTGGAACATAAAGTCGAAGAAGGTGACATCTGGCGCATGTGCCAGACCAAAGACCTGCCGATTCAGGACTGGGTGAAACTGGCGGTCAACCGTGCTCGTGCCACCGGCCAGCCAGCGATTTTCTGGCTGGACAAAAACCGTGCACACGATGCCAGGC
>WFOC01000024.1 GCA_015488295.1 Gammaproteobacteria bacterium | reverse complement strand
TGCTCACACAGGGCGTGCCGATTTTTGATATTCGCCGTAAAGACGAGTGGCGGCAGACCGGTGTTATCGAAGGCAGCCAGTTGCTGACTTTTGTTGATAGCGGCGGGCGCGTGACTCCCGGTTTTCTCGAGCGTTTTACCCACGCCGTGGGCAAGGATGATCCGGTAATTCTGATCTGCCGCACCGGTAACCGCACCAGCACACTGGCGCGCTACCTGGTGGAACAACTGGGTTATACCAATGTCTATAATGTGCGTGATGGCATTACCCGATGGATACGTGATGGCCGGGCGGTGCAGCGGGTACAATTTTAATCGCAGGTAACACAGCGCCGGCAAGGTGCAAAAATTTTTGAGTATGGCAAACAACCCTGATATTACTGTAGAAAAAACACCCGAGCATAAACAGCGTCCGCTGGTCGATTTGCTGCTGGGTATCGTGATTCCCTCCGTCATCCTGATGAAGTTCAGTGGCGAAAACGATCTGGGCGCAAGCACCGCGCTGATCATCGCGCTGTCCTTTCCGCTGGGCTGGGGTCTGTTCGAACTGATCAAATACAAAAAATTCAACTTTATTGCACTGCTGGGTCTGGTCAGCGTGCTGCTGACCGGCGGCATCGGCCTGCTGCAGCTGGATACACAATGGCTGGCGGTCAAGGAAGCAGCGATTCCTGCGGTGATTGGCATCGCAGTGCTGGTCTCCACCCAGACGCGTTATCCACTGATCAAAACCCTGCTGTATAACCCGAAGGTTATGCGTGTCGACAAGATTGCGCAGAAGCTTGAAGAGCTGGGCAACACGGAGGCGTTTGAAGCGCGGCTGATGAATGCGACGTATCTACTGGGCGGCACGTTTTTCTTTTCGGCGGTGATGAATTACGTGCTGGCAAAATGGCTGGTTACCAGCCCGGCGGGCAGCGCGGCGTTTAATGAAGAACTGGGGCGGATGACCCTGCTCAGTTATCCGATGATCGCGATTCCCTCCATGATTATGATGATGAGTATTTTTTATTATCTGTGGCGTACCATTCGCGGCATGACCGGGCTGGCACTGGAAGAGATTCTTCACATCGATACAAAGCATGATAATGTATCGGACTAGCAAACCCTGAAACTTTTCCTGATATTTTTCTAAGTGGCGTTTGCTGACAACAAGAAGCAAACGTTATGACTCTAAATCCGACTCCCGCACTGCTGGAAAACCTGTACTGGATTACGCTGTTCGCCGTTATCGTGTCTTCGGCTTCGGGCGTGTTAAAGGCGGGGTTTAAACAGTTCGACCTGTTTGGCGTTATCATCATTGCTGTTGTTACCGGTCTGGGTGGCGGCTCGTTGCGTGACATGTTGCTGGATCATGATGTGTTCTGGATTCATGATCAGGTGTTTTTCATCGTCTCGCTGGGCAGCGCCATTGTAGTTTTTCTGGCTGCACGGCTGATCGTTATTTCACATAAATTCTTTCTTATTCCTGATGCTGCCGGTCTGGCGACCTTTGCCGTGGCCGGCACGCTGGTTTCCCTGATGGATGGTGCGCCCTGGCTGGTGGCCAGTTTTATGGGTGTGATGACCGGCATCATGGGCGGCATTTTCCGTGATGTGCTGTGCAATGAGCCGCCCATCGTGTTTCACAGCCCGCTGTATGCCACTGTTTCGTGGGCAGGTTCGCTGCTGTTCATCGGCTTGTTGCAACTGGATATGGATGCCGCATTGGCCGCCATCACCGCCGGTCTGAGTATTTTCATTGCCCGCCTGCTGGCGATTTATTTTGATATCAAGTTGCCACGGTTTCGTTTTAAAACCTGATGCGTCCCAAGTATGTTATTCATTTTTCATTATTCATTAATTTTACACAAGGTGTAAAATTCCCCCATGAGCCAGTATTTCGAAATCCACCCCGATAACCCGCAGAAGCGTCTGATCAAGCAGGCGGTCGATATTATCCATAAAGGCGGGGTGATTGTGTATCCCACTGATTCCAGTTATGCGCTGGGCTGCCACATCGGTGATAAAAATGCGGTTACCCGTTTGCGCCGCATCCGGCAAATCGATGACAAGCACAACCTCACGCTGGTGTGCCGCGACCTGTCCGAGATTGCGACCTACGCCAAGATCAGCAACACTGATTATCGTCTGCTGAAATCACTGACCCCGGGGCCGTACACCTTCATTTTGCCCGGCACCAGTGAAGTGCCGCGCCGTCTGATGCACCCCAAGCGCCGCCACATCGGCCTGCGCGTGATGGATCACCCGGTGGTTAATGCTTTGCTGGAAGAACTGGGGCAGCCGCTGATCAGCTGCACGCTGGTAATGCCGGGTGAAGAGCTGCCGGTGACCGAAGCTGAAGATATTCGCACCCGCCTGGAAAAACAGGTCGACCTGATCATCGACGGCGGCCACTGCGGCATCGAACCCACCACGGTGATCCGCCTCACCGATGGCGTGCCGGATGTGCGGCGGCATGGCAAGGGGAAGGCGCATGGGCTTTAGACCTGCGGTCAATGAAAAATGAAAAATGAAAAATGAAAAATGAAAAATGAAAAATGAAAAATGAAAAATTTTAGAAGTAATCACAGCTAGTGAATAGCTTTTTTGTTATTTATTTTTCATTTTTCATTTTTCACTTTTCATTGTTTTTAAGTGTAAACTTCCCTAAAAATTAAACATATCAAAAAACAGTAACTGCCTTTCATGTCATCCATTCCTGATATTGCTTACACCATCGCCGTCTGGGCTGCGCCCATCCTGTTTGCCATCACCTTGCATGAGGCGGCGCACGGTTGGGTGGCGAATAAACTGGGTGACCCCACGGCGAAGAGTCTGGGGCGAATTACGCTTAACCCGATAAAACATATCGACCCGGTGGGTACGATTGCGGTGCCGCTTTTTCTGGCGATGATCAGCCCGTTTGTTCTGGGCTGGGCCAAGCCGGTGCCGGTGGAACCACGCTATTTCAAGTCGCCGCTGCTGGACATGGCGCTGGTGGCGGTGGCTGGCCCGGTATCAAATTTTTTCATGGCCTGTTTCTGGGCGATGTTTATCCAGTTGGCGGTGATGTCGCTGGAACCATCGCAAACGCTGGCTTTTCTGACCGAGATGGGTAAAAACGGTATCATCATTAATATTGTGCTGATGGTGTTGAATCTGCTGCCGATTCCGCCGCTGGATGGTGGCCGCGTGGTGGCGGGCATTCTGCCACCGAAGCTGGCGCTGCCGTTTATGCAGCTGGAAAGATTCGGTATGATCATTATTTTGCTATTACTTGTCAGCGGAATACTCGGTAAAATCATGTGGCCAATCGTGCAGCATTTCATCGAAATTATTGGTTTTATTTTCGGGTTACGCTAAACCCTTAACCCGGTCATCATTCGCTCCATAATCACAAAGGTAACCACAGTTTGAATACAGTCGTCTCTCAACATAAACGCGTTTTATCCGGCATGCGACCGACCGGTCGTCTGCATCTGGGGCATTATCACGGTGTGCTGAAAAACTGGGTGCAGTTA
The DNA here is from genome assembly GCA_015488295.1 of Gammaproteobacteria bacterium. Taxonomy (GTDB): domain Bacteria; phylum Pseudomonadota; class Gammaproteobacteria; order SZUA-229; family SZUA-229. The sequence goes on along the minus strand of WFOC01000024.1, from coordinate 23,013 downwards.
CAGCACGAATACGAATGTTTCTTTTTTGTCGCTGACTGGCACGCGCTGACCACGCATTATGAAGACCCGTCCATTATCGAGCAGAGCACCTGGGAAATGGTGGTCGACTGGCTGGCGGCGGGCATCAGTCCTGGCTCGGCCAAGTTATTCATTCAGTCGAAAGTGCCTGAGCACGCCGAGCTGCACACACTATTGTCGATGATCACGCCACTGAGCTGGCTGGAACGCGTACCGACCTACAAGGACCAGCAGGAAGCGCTGAAAGAAAAAGACCTGGCGACTTACGGTTTTCTCGGCTACCCGCTGCTGCAAAGCGCTGATATCCTGGTTTATAAAGCCGGTTTAGTGCCAGTGGGTGAGGACCAGGTAGCACACGTTGAGCTGACACGTGAAGTGGCGCGTCGCTTCAATCACCTTTATGGTCGTGAGCCGGGTTTTGAAGAAAAAGCCGAGCAGGCCGCTGCCAAAATGGGCAAGAAAAATGCCCGTATGTTTTTTAAATACAGAAAAGAATATCAGGAAAAAGGCGATGCTGACGCGCTGAACGTGGCGCAGGCATTGCTGGATTCGCAGCAGAATATTTCCATCGGTGACAAAGAACGCCTGTTCGGCTACCTCGAAGGTTCGGGTAAAATTATCCTGCCGGAGCCGCAGGCGCTGCTCACACCGGCTTCAAAAATGCCGGGGCTGGATGGTCAGAAAATGTCCAAGTCCTACAACAACACCATTGCGCTGCGTGATGACATTGACACTGTGGTGAAAAAGTTGCGCACCATGCCGACTGATCCTGCGCGCATACGCCGCACGGATGCGGGTGATCCGGCGAAGTGCCCGGTGTGGCAGTTCCACGAAGTGTATTCCGACGATAAAACCTGTGAATGGGTGCAGGATGGTTGTCGCAATGCTTCTATCGGCTGTGTCGATTGCAAGCAGCCCATCATTGATTCTGTGCTCGCCGAATTGAAACCCATGCAGGAAAGAGCGAAGGAATACGAAGAAGATGTTTCCACCGTGAAAGCGATTATTGACGAGGGAAATGAGGCCGCAAGAGAAGTGGCGCGTGATACACTTGAAGATGTCAGGAAAGCGATGGGTATCGCATACCTATAGAAAAGAGCACATATAAATAGATGGCAAACCCGGACATACAGGAAACCCAGCAGCAAGAAGCACTTGCCGAGGCGATCAACGCCGATAAAGCGGACACGCCTGATAAAAAAGCACAGATTGCGGCGCAGGTTGCCGGGCAGGCCGGTGTTCAGGCCGGTGCTCAGGCCGGTGCTCAGGCCAGCAGTCAGGGCGAAATGCCGTTCGCGCTGATTCAGGGTGAGCCGCTGACCGTCATTCCGCAGGATCTTTACATTCCGCCCAATGCGCTGGAAGTGATCCTGGAAGCCTTCGAAGGCCCGCTGGATTTATTGCTGTATTTGATAAAGCGCCAGAATATCGACATTCTGGAAATTCCGCTGGAAGAAACCACGCGCCAGTACATGCAGTACATCGATCTGATGCATAATCTGAAAATCGAGCTGGCTGCCGAATATTTGCTGATGGCCGCCATGCTGGCCGAAATCAAATCGCGCATGTTGCTGCCGAGACCGGCAGAAAGCGAGGATGAGGATGATCCACGCGCCGAACTGATCCGCCGTCTGCAGGAATACGAACGTTTCAAGGATGCCGCGCAAAACATCGATGCTTTGCCACGGGTAAACCGCGACATTTATTTGACCGATGTCGAGCTGCCGGAAGTTCATCAGGACAAACCACTGCCCGAAGTCGATCTGCGAGACATTCTGTTCGCCTTCAAAGATGCCATGGCACGCGCTGAAATGTACAGCCATCATCACATCCAGCGTGAGGCGCTGTCGGTGCGTGAACGCATGACCAGAGTGCTCAGTAAAATCAGCGCTGATGGGTTTACCGACTACACCAGCCTGTTCACCATCGAAGAAGGCCGTCGTGGCGTGGTGGTGACTTTGCTGGCCATCCTTGAGCTGGTCAAGGAACAACTAATCGACCTGGTGCAGGCGGAAGCTTTTGCACCGATACACTTGAAAGCGACCGGTTCCAGCAATGCTGAACCCAGCAACGAAAACAGCTGAACCGCCAACGTTTGAGGCATAGATCATGGAAATAAAAAAACTTAAAAATATTCTTGAAGCGGTTTTACTGGCGGCTGAGCGCAGCATGACTGTGCCGCAGCTGGAAGCTTTGTTCGAGCTTGATGAAGAGCGCCCGACGCGCGATGAAATTCGTAAATCCCTGCACGAGATGGAAGAGGATTACGAAACACGCAGCTTCGAATTAAAACATGTTGCCAGCGGTTACCGCCTGCAGGTAAAGCAGGAATACGCCACCTGGGTAGGTCGTCTGTGGGAGGAGCGCCCGGCGCGTTATACCCGTGCGCTGCTGGAAACCATGGCGCTGATTGCTTATCGCCAGCCCATCACCCGTGGTGAGATTGAAGAAGTGCGCGGTGTCAGTGTCAGCTCGAACATCATCAAAACCCTGCTGGAGCGTGACTGGATAAAAGTGCTCGGCCACAAAGACGTGCCCGGAAAACCCACGCTTTACGGCACCACCAAAGAATTCCTCGATTATTTCAATCTGCAAAAACTCGACCAGCTGCCGACACTGGCTGAAATCAAGGATCTGGACGCGATTCATCCCGAGCTGGAACTGGATGAAGATAAGGTTGAGGGTGATGAAGATTCTGCGACTGGCGATGAGCCGAAGGATCTGTCTGCAAATGATGTTGATGCGCAGGCATCAGCGTCTGAAGAAACCGTTTCTGAAGATGGTGAGAACGCGACTACTGAAGACGCAGAACTCACGATGGCTGAAGCTGATGATGTGAGCGAAGATGAAACAGCGGAAGAAGCTAAAGCAGAATCAACGCGACCGGCATTTAATGTTTGATTTTCGAATCAAGCTGTCTTTCTTTTTTTTAACTGAATTCCGATGACTGAATCTTCCGTAACCGCAGAACACGAAAAACTGGAGCGTGTTCAGAAAGCGCTGGCGCGCATGGGTTTTGGTTCGCGCCGCGAGATTGAGCGACTGATAGGCGAAGGGAAAATTCGCATCAACGGTCAGCTGGCAAAACCGGGTGACCACGTCAAAGAAGGCGATAAGATCAACATCGGTAATCGCCGCGCTGTTATCAGTTCCGACGTTGGCCGCATTCGTGTGCTCATCTACAATAAACCCGAAGGTGAAATTTGTACGCAAAAAGACGATGAAGGTCGTCCTACGGTGTTTGAAAGCATCGGCAAATTACAACAGGGGCGCTGGATCAGCGTCGGCCGGCTGGATATTAATTCCAGCGGTTTATTACTGTTCACCAACTACGGCGAACTGGCCAACCACCTGATGCATCCGTCACATGAAATTGAGCGCGAATATGCGGTGCGCGTTCAGGGAGAGGTGACTGCTGACATTGTTAAAAATCTATTAAAAGGTGTTGAGCTGGAAGACGGTTTTCTCAAGTTTGACAGCATCACCGACAGCGGTGGCCAGGGTTCCAATCACTGGTATAACGTGATTATCAAAGAAGGTCGCAATCGTGAAGTGCGCCGTTTGTGGCAGTCGCAGGATGTCAGGGTCAGCCGTTTGATACGTGTGCGTTATGGCAATCTTACCTTGCCGCGTACTCTGAAGCTGGGTAGAAAAGTCGAGCTGTCACTGGACGAGATAAAAGCGCTGTTTGATTTCGTCAAGCTTGAGTGGCCGGCATCGCGTGACGAAGCTGCCAGAGAAAGAAGCAAAAAGGCCAAAAATTCATCGATAAAGCAACAATTGTACGGCAGTAGTCCACGTTCGAAAACTTCTCGCGCCAGCACGGGTCAAAGGCACAGGGCTGGCTTGAGAAAGAAACCAAAGTCGGTACAATCAAAAATAAAGAAAAAGCGCTGATGTAGGGATGCCTGTTTTTTTGCCTGCGTTTTTTCGGGTTTTTTACGTTCTGCGTGGGTAAAGAGGCGTGCCCATCTTGCGTGTAATTTTATTATCCGGGTGCATTATGAAAATAATAAATTTATTAAACATGAAATTTTTTCTGTTTCTTGTTTTGATACTCAATGAATCGATTGCCAGTGCTAAATCAGAAGGTGAGCTTTCTGCCGGCATGGTGAATCCCGGTTATCAGGAACATCCTTCCTGGTTCAAAATTTCCTTTCTTGATCTGTTCGAAGACATTGAAGAAGCCACTGATAATAATAAACGTCTGTTGATTTATTACTACCAGGATGGTTGCCCTTATTGCAAAAAATTACTGGAAGATAATTTTTCACAACGCGAGATTGCTGACAAAACACAAAAATATTTTGATGTGGTTTCGATCAACATGTGGGGCGATAAAGAAGTTACCGTCGGTGACCGGACCTACACAGAAAAGCAGTTTGCTGAAGCCCTGAAAGTGCAGTACACGCCGACCCTGCTGTTTTTTGATGAAAATAAAAAAATCGTGTTCCGCGCCAATGGTTATTACCCACCGGAAAAATTCAGCGCGCTGCTGGATTACATCGGTCAGAAGCAGGATAAAAAAATCAGCTATCAGGATTACATCGAAAAAGTTAATCCACAGGCCTCCAGCGGAAAACTGCATGATGATATCAACAGTGTTGCCTCGGTGTCTGACCTGACAAAAACCAAAAAACCACTGCTGGTTATGTTCGAGCAGAAACAATGCCACACCTGTGATGAGCTGCACCTGGATGTATTAAAGCGCAAAGAAAGCATCGAGCTGCTGTCACGCTTTGATGTTGTGGTGCTTGATATGTGGTCAGACCAGCAGGTGAAAACGCCATCAGGTGAAAGCATGAAAATTCGTGACTGGGCGAAAAAGCTGGATGTGAAGTATGCGCCCAGCCTGATATTTTTTGATGACAAGGGTGATGAAATCTTTCGAGCCGATGCTTATTTAAAATCTTTCCACACACAGTCGGTGCTGGATTATGTTTCTACCGGCGCTTATAAAACGCAGACAAATTTCCAGCGTTACATTGATGAGCGTGCTGACCATCTGCGTGAGCAGGGAATAGAAGTTGATCTGATGGAGTAGTTTTTCAGACAAGGTTTTTTTATCAATACGCGTAAATAAAAGTCTGTCGGGCGTTTTTTCAGGCCGGCCAGTCGGTAGTACTCTGCCGGCGCTTTTTTGTTATCAGCGCCTGCAGCACAGTTAATAATACAGAAAAATTCTTCAGGCTCTCGTGCTTCTGTCGTGAGCCGCCTTGCTTTTCAGATAGAACATAATTATGAATAATGCCATTGAAACTATCCCGCTATTCAATTTATCACTCGCTTTTATTCCAGCATTATTGACGGTAGCCATTCTTTTCAAGTGGTCGTTAAATTCGACAAATGCACTTTATGCTGTGTCGCGCATGCTGGTGCAGCTGCTGCTTATTGGCTATTTTCTGAGTTATATTTTTGAGTCGGAAAGTGCCGGCATTATCCTTGTTATTCTGGCCGTGATGGTTTTTGCTTCGAGCTGGATTGCTCTGGGCACGATTGCTGATAAACGGCTTCAGCTGTATAAGCATGCTCTGCTGGCGATCACGGTTGGTGGTGGCGCGACGCTGGCGTTGATTACCCAGGGCGTGCTGGTGCTTGATCCCTGGTATGCGCCGCAGTCGATGATTCCTATTGCAGGAATGATTTTTGCCAATGCCATGAACAGTGTCAGTCTGGCGGCTGAACGTTTGAATGCGGAACTGAATCGGCAGGTGCCTTATGATGAAGCTCGAAATATCGCCTTGCAGTCGTCACTGATTCCGGTGATTAATTCATTGTTTGCGGTTGGCCTGGTGTCTTTGCCGGGCATGATGACGGGGCAGATATTATCCGGTGTATCGCCGTTGATTGCGGCCCGGTACCAGATCATGGTGATGTGCATGATTTTGGGTTCGGCCGGTATTGCCACCGCGTATTTTCTGGTGCTGGTAAAACCGATGTTCGAAAAAGTGCCGCTGAAATCTAGTTGATATGATCGCTTAATTCATCAAGCCGGAATGTTTTGCCGTGAGATGGTTTGTCGTTGATGACTCGGCTGTCGTTGCTCAGTAGAAATGCGGCGACTTTAGCGACATCACTGGTTTCTGTCAGTGTCGCCGGGTTTTCTGCCGGAAAGGCGCTGATGCGGAATGCGGTTTTAACTTTTCCTGGAATCAGCCCGCTTACGTTGATGGCGGTATTTTCGACTTCGTCAGCGAGAATTTCCATCATTGCTTTCAAACCGGCTTTTGCGACACCGTATGCGCCCCAGTATGCGGTGTTTTTATCATCAAGGCTGAACACGATTGAACTGGATTTCGCCTTCTGTAGCAGTGGCAGGCAGGCTTGGGTCAACATGAATGTGGCGTTTAAATTAACCTGCATGACCCGGTGCCAGAGCTTGATGTCATGCTGCACGATGGGGCTTGATGCGCCCAGCCAGCCTGCGTTGTTAAACAGGCCGTCCAGCTGACCAAATTCTTTTTCGATGACTTCCTGCAAGGTGTCGCAGTCTTCGGGGCTGATTTTTTCAAAATCCAGCGGGTAGATAACAGGCTCGGCATAACCGGCCTGTAATATTTCATCGTACAGATTCTCAAGTTTAGGTACGGTCTTTCCATGTATGATTACGGTTGCACCCTGTCGGGCACACTCCATCGCTGTTGCTTTGCCGATGCCGTCACTGGCACCTGTGATGAGAATAGTCTTGTCTTTCATATTATTTGTGGATTGCATAATCTGCTGGCAGGCTTAAAATTGATCGCCTATTTTACTTGTCTTGACAGCAAACAGCTATATGCAATACACAAATTTAATCTGGCGTGATGGCCAGCCTTATAGCGAGCTGTTTGATGATATTTATTATTCATCGAATGATGATGAAGATATTTCGGGTGAGAATGAGTTTCAGCACGTTTTTTTCAGGCACAATGGTTTGCCTGAGCGCTGGCAGGGGCGTGATGATTTTGTTATCGCCGAGCTGGGTTTTGGCAGTGGTTTAAACTGTATTTTAACGATTCGTGAGTGGTTAAAACATTGTGCCGCCTGTCAGACAGAAAAAACACTGCATTACATTGCGATAGAAAAACACCCGCTTTCACCGGCAGCAATTGTCGAATTGCTCTCGCGTTATCCTGTCCTGAAACCCTTTTGTGATGAATTACTTGAAAGCTATCCACCTGCAATCGAGGCAAGTCATACGCGCCGTTTATTTGATAATCGTGTGGTCATTCATTACAAATTTATGGATGCTGGTGCTGCGCTGATAAATGACAGACTGAATGTCGATGCCTGGTTTCTGGACGGTTTTTCTCCGGCAAAAAATCCGGATATGTGGTCGCAGCAATTGTTTGAGAACATTGCTGCTAACAGTTGTGAGGATGCAAGTTGCAGCACATACACCGCTGCCGGTTTTGTAAAACGAAACCTTCAGCAGGCCGGGTTTGTTGTCAGCAAGGTAAGCGGCCACGGTAAAAAGCGTGAGATGCTGGTGGCAAAACGGGCTGCAAAGAAAATGGATGCTGCTGCCGTACTGCATTACAAAGACAGGCCATGGTTCGAGCCGCCGGCCAGAAAATCGGTTTCTGCCGGGCAGGCAACCATTATCGGTGCAGGTATCGCCGGTTTGACTCTGGCTTATGCGCTGGTGCAGCGGGGCTGGAAGGTAAGCATTATCGACAAACACGGCAGCGAGCAGAAAGAAGCTTCGTCAAACCCTGCTCCCATTGTTTATCCGCGTTTGTCGATCAACAATGATGTGGACACAGGGTTTTTTATCGCTGCTTACAGTCATGCGCTGCATGTGCTTAAAACCTTGCAGAAACAATCGGCACAGGCTTTCTGGTTTGATGATGGTATTTTGCAGCAGACAGATGAAAAACGAATCAGCCGCATCATTGACAAGTTTCAGCTAAACAGTGATTTTGTTTCCAGCATTGACGATTCAAACGGGCAGGTGAATGCACTGTATAAATCAGCCGGTGTGGTGTTGCCAGCGATACTGTGTGATGTTTTGAAACAGGCCTGCAAAAACAGCCTGGAAATAATTGATGCAGAGGTCAGCCGTGTTACTCGTCATGGTAATGACTGGCAATGTTTCAGTGGCTGGCGGCTGATCAATGAAGCGCCGGTATTAATTGTTGCCAATGGCACAGAGATAAACAGGCTGGGTCTGCCGTTGAAGTTTCCGGTTGAAACCGTGCGTGGCCAGGTTATTGCGTTGCGTGAGAATGAAACGTCTACCCGGATCAGGAAAACATTGAATGCCAGTGTGCATATCACACCGGCAATTCATGGCAAACATTATCTGGGGGCAACTTATGTGAAAGGCTGTACACGCCGGCATGTTTGTCAGAGTGAAAACCGGAAATTGCTGGATTCACTTGCTGAATGTTTTCCTGATATTTTTGAAGACAGCGACCTTTGTGATTCCTGGGTTGGGTTTCGCACAGTGGCAAAAGACCGGGTGCCGCTGGTTGGTGCGGTGCCGGATATAACGTTTTTTAAGGAGCAATATGCCGATATTCGTCACGGCAGTACAAGCAAAAGTTATCTGCCAGCCAGGCATCTTGATGGTTTGTATATTTCTGCGGCGCATGGCTCGCGAGGTTTTACCAGTAGTTTTCTTTCGGCTGAAATTGTTGCTGCACAGCTGGCTGGCGAACCGTCACCGGTAAATAAAAAAGTGCTGGACTATCTCAGCCCGTCAAGGTTTGTTGTGAATAATCTTAAGCGAGGGTGATTTCTTGTCGTTGCTGAATGACAAAATCACTTTGATCGGTTTTGGCTGTTCGATGCCATAACCCTGACCGTAATCCACATTGAGGTCGCGCAGCTTTTTAATGATCTGATCGTTTTCAACATACTCAGCGATAGTTTCGATGCCCATTATATGGGCCACTTCGTTGATGGCGGCGACCATGGCATGGTCGATATTGTTGTTGACCATGTCAGAAACGAAACTGCCGTCAATCTTGAGATAGTCAACCGGGAAGTTTTTGAGATACTGGAAAGAGGACAGGCCACTGCCAAAATCATCCAGTGCAAATTTAAAGCCACTGGCTTTCAGTGTCTTGATCAGTGTTTTTGCTTTTCTCAGGTTTTTGATCGCAGCCGTTTCGGTGATTTCAAAGCAGATAAGTCTGGCATCAATCTTGAATTTTTTGGCGGTGTTTTCGATATAGGAAATAATTTCCTTGTCATCCAGTGTATTACCGGAAAGGTTTATCGAGTAGTGCGTGATGTTTTCATCTTTGCCCGAATATTTGTTGATGAAAGAAAATGTTTCAAAAATAACTTTTCGATCAATCAGGTGCATCAGGTTATAACGCTCAGCGGCAGGGATGAAAGCGTTAGGTGAGATCAGGTTGTTGTTTTCATCGAGCAGGCGAATGAGAATTTCTACATGTCGTTTTTGCAGTTTTTTATTTTTTAATGCAACAATTGGCTGCGCATAAAGTTGCAGCCGGTTATTTTCGATAGCTTCGGAAATTCGGGTGGCCCAGTATGTTTCTTCCTGTCGCCGGATAAGTTCACTGTCTTCTTCTTCGTATGTGTAAACCTGGCCCTTGCCGTGATCTTTTGCAGTGTAGCAGGCGAGGTCTGCTTTCCTGAGAGCGTCTGCAGCATCCTGTGAGTTTTTACTGAGCGGGTTGATGCCGATGCTGACACCCAGACTATAGTCGCAGCCGTCCCAGTTGAATTTCATTTCGGAAATGATTCTTGTGATGTTGCCGGCTATTTTCATAGCACCTTTTTGTGTGCAGTTTTTCAGTATCAGGCCGAATTCATCGCCGCCCAGTCGTCCCAGTACGTCGTTACTGCGAATGCATGACTGGATTAACGAGGTGACCTGGATCAGGCATTGATCGCCGGCGCTGTGTCCTGCCGTGTCGTTAATGAGTTTAAACCTGTCCAGATCGAGATAACACAGTACATGGTGCTTGTTATTGTTTTTTGCATCGTAAACGTGGTCGGATAAGCGAATGTCAAATGCATCCCTGTTAAGCAGGTTGGTTAACGGATCATGTGCTGCCTGATGCTTGATGGTTTTTTCCAGCTGGCGGCGTTGTGTTTCGTCGTGGAAGACAATGACCACGCCCTCTGCGTTACCTGATGTGTTCAGAATAGGGGAGATGGAACTTTCGATGTCTTTCTTTTCACCGTGTCTGCTGGCAAGGCTCAGTATGCTTTTATTGATGCTTATACCGTCGTACAGGCAGGATTTTACAACGTCATGAATAGGTTCGCCGGTGTCGAGGTCTTCAATTCTGAAAACATTTTGTACGGCCTTGTTTTTGGCATCATCAAGTGACCACCCGGTAAGTGATTCGGCAACGTGGTTCATGTATTCTATTTTACCGTTGACGTTGGTGGTAATTACGGCATCACCAATGGAGTGTAATGTTACTTCTGCGCGTTCACGCTCTGATTTCATGTCGCTGACCAGCTGCATGTTGATGATCGCCATCTGAACGCTCTGGCTGAACTGGGTAATTAACTGTTCATCAATCTGGTCGAATTCATCGTAAGCTCTGAATACAGCTATAGCGCCATAAGGCTGGCCTTTTAATGTGACGGGTGTCAGCAATGCTGACTTGATATAGAATTCTTTTGATAATTCTTTCTGTGCGCGAGGGTCGGACGTGACATCGTTTATCAGCAGATTTTCATCGTTTAAAATTGTCCATGCACACAGGCCGCCATCGGCAACATCCAGGGTGAGGCCTTCAAGTTTCTCGGACTGTGTGCCGCAGGCGGCAAGAAAGTGGTATGTGTCCCGGTCTTCTTTTACCACCGGAAAAGTTGCCAGTTGGGAGCGGGTTATTTCCTGCGCGGCGCGACAGATGTTTTTGAAAAAAGCTTCCCGGTCATAACCTTCGGTGATTAAACGTGCGATCCAGTCATCGATGAGTTTGAGTCCCTGCTGGTAACGTTTGCTGTTATTAATTTCTACCTGATATTCCAGTTCGATGATTGCGCGCGATGTTGCAATGGTGAGAATATTTTCTGCCAGGTTTGTATCCTCGATTGTTGTATTGCTGGCGATAGCAATCATGCCGATGACGTTTTCATTTTTATCGGTTAACCGGATGCCGATGTAGCTGCTGGCATCTTTTAATAATTCATGGCCGCAGTCGGGAAAATAGTTTGAGAAGTCACGGTTGTGTACCAGGCGACCATTTTTGATAACTTCTTCGCAGGGTGTGTTGGCCAGGGAGTAGGTGATGTTACTGCTGAACATGCCATGATCCAGCAGACCGAGTATTTCTGCGCTCATGCCGGATTCGTTTATTTTGGTGATGTAGGCGTATTCAACATCAAGCGCTTTACACAGGGCATTTAACAGATACAGTATTCTGTCTTCACTGTTATTGCTGTTTTTGTCAATATCAACCAGTTGATAAAGCGCTTTTTCGGTTTTTGCGCGCAGACTGATTTCGTCATTCAGCTTGGCATTGCTGTTTGACAGTTCGGCTTCATTTTTTCGCAGCGAAATAAAAATATACAGGATGTAGAAAATAAGATAGATGGTGCATATAAACAATAATATGTTGAAGATCTGAGCATTGTTATTTTGTTTGTTCTTCAGTTCACTTACTTTGTTTCTTAGCAAGATGATCTGGTTTTCAATGTCCAGCGAATTAAACTGCTCCAGAATATTATCGATCTCGGGCAGACGTTCGATGATCATCAGGCTGTGGTTGATCAGGGCGTTGGTGTCAGCATCGGGATTGTGGTTGAGGGTATCAATCAGCGGATAGATTTTGTTGGCGATATCATTTTCCGGGTTTTCGTTATATTCCAGCAGTAATGCGATCAGCTCAGCGGTGGTACGCAGTTGTTGTTTTGACTGTGTTTTTGGTTTTAGTGAGTACAGGTCGGTACTTGCGTTGAAAATATAAAACAGTGAGTTTCGCAGTATCGAATGATGCGTTTTAAAGTCTTCCACCAGGGCAGACTGATGGGTGATGGTGTTTTCGATATTGTGGATAGTCTCCGCACCAATTTCTTCTTCGGCAATATTGTTCTTGTTCAGATTTGAAATGTGCTGATCAAGTTTGTACAGGGTTTCGTTTAGTGTGTCGTATTGCTGTATATGGTTGCTTCTATAGCGCAGCAGATCGCGGTGAAGCTGCACCTGCAAGTCCTGTATTTCTTCGATGGTGGAAAGTGTTTCGTTGAGTGGCAGTTCGCTGAAGATGCTCTTGTAAAAAAAGAAGCTGAGCACGGTGATCAGCATCGCAATGCCAAGCCAGTAATTTATATTACTTTTACTCATGATGAACCATCTAGCGGTTTGCCTTTATATTCACCCGTCAAAGTATAAAGAAAAGATTTGATCAGGTGTATTTCATTTGTTGTTAATGTTCGGCCCAGTTGCGTCTTGCCCATGATGCTGATGGCTTCTTCAATGGTTTCTGCGCTACCATCATGCAGGTAGGGGGCGGTTACAGCAATGTTCCTCAGTGAAGGGACTTTGAAAACGTATGCGTCCATCTGACGATTGGTGATATTCATTCTGCCGAAATCGACTTTTTTAATATCACCGCGTTCTGCGATGTAGTTATAAAAAACCCCGAATTTTTGATAGAGGTTACCGCCAACGTTTACGCCCTGATGGCATGAGATGCAACCCAGCTCTTTAAATATCAGGTAGCCTTTAAGTTCTTTCTCGCTGAGACTGCTGTCTTCTTTTCTCAGGTACTGGTCAAATCGTGAGTTAGGGGTTGTCAGCGTTTTTTCAAATTCGACCAGTGCATTGATGATGTTGCTTTTGGTGATGCCATCCTGATAGATAGCATAGAAATTTTTTGTTAAGTCCTCGTCGTTGGATAATACAGTAATAACATCATGCCAGTTGTTATCAAATTCGTGCTGGTTACCTAGCACCATATCGATCTGCTCTTCCAGTGTTTTTACTGAGCCATCCCAGTTTTGCCTGAAATTGTATCGTGCATTAAAAATGCTTGGTGTGTTGATAACGTGTTGATCGGTTAGTGATGATATTCCTGTAGCGAGATTATCATCACCACCAGCATCAAGCTGGTGACAACTGGCGCAGGAAATCTGGTTGTTGGCGGATAAACGTTTGTCGAAAAAAAGCTTTTCGCCCAGGCTGGCTTTGTCAGCATCCGCCCCGGTTGCCAGCGGAATTGGCAGGATGGGCTCATGGCGATAATATTCACGGCTTTCCGCATGGACTACAGTAATCTTCAGCGCACACAACAAAGTTACCGCCAGTAAGAAGGCAGGTGATGAAATATTTGCTGAATTTGCACGTGGTGATAACATTCTGCTTTAAATCGCTGTAAAATCCCGGTTTTGCTAAGTATAAATCAAGCAACCTGAATTCTAGTCAATATGTGAGAAAAAGCATGCCAAAAACACTGCCTCAAGGCCTATTTTTACTGCTTTTCTCCGTATCCGGAATCAGTCCAGTATTTTCCGCCTGTAGCGATGATGCCGGGCCGCAGGTTAACTGGGTTAATTGTGACCTTAGCGGCAAAGATTTTACCAATGTTGACCTGTCAAATGCCATCATGACGGGCGCAAATTTTGATAATGCTGACTTCAGCGGGGCGATCCTGGAAAACGCGGAGTTTAACTTTGCCAGCCTGAAAAACACACGCTTCGACGGTGCCAGAATGCCACGAGCACGTTTGTTGTCGGTAAAAGCGCAGGGGGCCAGTTTTAAAAATGCTGTTCTGGAAAATGCACGGCTGAGTCGCGCACAACTTCAGGCCGCCGATTTTACCGGTGTCAGGGCTGATAAGGCCGAGTTTTATGATGCAAAACTTGAATCGGCAGTGTTTACTCATGCCCGCTTGAATGAAGCCGATTTTGAACGCAGCAATGTAAGTCGGGCAAATTTTGATCAGGCGATATTAGGCAAGGCGGTGTTTCGCAGTGCGCGATTACACTACGCCAGCTTCAAAAAGGCAGAGATGATCCGAACTGTCCTCGATGAGTCGGATGGTCTTAATGCGGATTTCAGTGAAGCAAATTTAACCAAAGCCTCATTCAGGGAAGCTGAAATCGAGGAATCTATTTTTACTGGCGCGATCTTGAAGGATACCACCTGGTCAAACTACAAACGCTGTCGAGCCAGCTCTATCGGGATATGTAAATGAGTTCGTATATTATTGATGTAACAAGCGAAAACTTCGGCGATGCCGTGTTGAGTAATTCGCACAAAGGCCCGGTGATGGTGAATTACTGGGCGGAAAATGCCGGCCCCTGTTTACGCCTGTGGCCGGTGCTGGAAAAGCTGGCAAACGATTATAACGGCCAGTTCCTGCTGGCAAATGTTGATACCAACAAGGAAAAACAGCTGGCGCATGATTGTGGTGTCAACAGCGTGCCGACGGTGAAACTGTTTATCAACGGTGAAGTCATCGATCAGATTCACGGCTACGATTCGCCGGACAGCTTCAAAAAAATGCTGGATAAATACCTTGCTCGCGAGTCTGACAAAGATCTGGCTGCCGCCGTTGCACAATATCAGAACGGCGAAAAAGAAGCGGCCTTCGAGAAGCTCAACAAACTGATTTTTACCGACCCGGAAAACATACGCATTCAGCTGGTATTTGCCAAACTGCTGATGAAAGAAGAGGCCTATGAGCAGGCTTATGAGTTTCTGGAAAAAACGCCGCTGAAAAACGAGAATGAAGAAGCCGTGGTGCTGATGACCAATGCACTGTTTTTATCGACGGCACAAAAAACCACAAGCCTGGAAGAACTGCAAAAGCAGCTGAAGGACAAGCCGGATGATATGGATCTTCTGTTTCAGCTGTGCAGCCAGAAAATGATGCAGAGCCAGTTTGCCGAGGCCATGGATGTGCTGTTACAGATCATCAAGCTGGACTACACCTGGCGCGATGGCATCGCCAGCCTGTGCATGCGCGGTCTGTTCATCATGCTGGGTAAAGACAATTCGACCGTCATTGAATACCGCCAGAAACTAATTGACCAACAATCACACTGAAGTAACCGATATGCATCCCCTGGAATTTTTAGCCGCTATGGCAGACACCGCAAACAGACTCGACCTGGATGCGCACATGAACCTCATTTCCAAAGATGTCAGCGTCTACGGCGTACCGGATTTTAAAGTGATCACTTATGAAGACTGGTTTAACCAGTGCCAGCACGAGTTCGAAAACAAGCTGCTGAAAAAAGTCAGTTATGAAGGTTTAAATATCCTCGCTGAAACCACTGAGCGGGTCATGTTTAAATCTGTTGAAACTGTTGAAGGCAGTGACGGCAGTACCCATACCAGCGGCATCGAATTTATTATTCAGAAAGAAGACGATGGCCAGTGGCGGGTAGTACAGGAAAGAATCCTGCCGGAGGATGAACTGGATAGTGATAAGCGTCGCGGGGCGCTGTAGGGTTTTTTCAGTATTGATTTGCGAGCAACAGCTAAAGAACCTCTGATTGGTTTTTATAAAGCCCACCCTGCAGGGTGCTGCCTAATGTTTTAACTGCTCAAAATTCTTTCCCGTAGGATTCTGGAAAACCTGCAGATCGAATTCAGTCATTACCGCCAGCAGATGATCAAAAATGTCCGACTGTATCGCTTCATAAGCCAGCCAGTCGGTTGTGTTGGTAAAAACATAAATTTCAATGGGCAGGCCTTTCTCACTCGGTGCCAGTTGTCGCACAAGAAATGTATGCTTGTCATGAATCATGGGGTGGCTCTTTAGATACGCCTCTATATAAGCTCGAAATGTGCCGATATTGGTCAATCGGCGACCGTTAACCAGGGTCTGCATATTTATATTTTTTCCTGAATTAAATGCTTCTATTTCAGATACTTTTGATTCTAAATAGGGTGCAAGTAATTCAATAGACCTGAACTTGTTAATCATTTCTTCATCACAAAAACGGATACTGGTCTGGTCCACATTAATGGCTCGCTTGATGCGACGACCGCCACTTTCTGACATTCCGCGCCAGTTTTTAAACGAGGAGGCAATTAATTTATGCGAAGGAATAATTGAAATAGTTTTGTCCCAGTTCTGTATTTTTACTGTGTGCAGAGCAATGTCAATTACATCACCGTCAGCACCAAACTGGGGAGCCTCCAGCCAGTCACCTATCTTGAACAAATCATTTGAATGTATTTGAATACTCGCGACGAACGATAAAATTGTATCCTTGAAAATCAATAATAAAACAGCTGTTAAGGCACCGATACCACTTAATAAATAAACCGGTGATTTATCGATAAGAATTGCAATAACAACAATGCCCGCCAGAATATTTAATACCAGCTTGCTGATTTGCAAATAGCTTTTGATATTCAATTGCTGGGAAAACTTGCTCCTGCTGTAGATTTCATAAACTGCATCAAGCATGGAATTTACAACAAGAGCAAAAACAATGACCAGCAACGCAGATAAAAACTGCTGTATGACATGACTGTAATCAGGAAACAAATCTGAAAACAGGTAAATAACTATTAGAGGCACAGCATAAGACAAACGATTAAGTACACCCTGTTCGATTAAAATATCGTCCAGATGCGTTGCCGTTTGCTTGAAAAATTTTCTCAATAAAACCAGGATGATTCGACAGGAAAACAGATAAGACAACCAGCTTGCAAGCAAAATCACTGCAACCAGTATATAAGAACCACCCTGCATATTCAGTAGCATATCTTTGGCAGCCATTATTTGATCATTCATTTGTGTACCCTGTGAGCAGCAAGTTTAAAAACATAGCCCGTATAATAACAATTAATCGCAATATAAAAGTCACAATCAATTTTTTGCGTATTCACATAATGAATATGCAGAAAAAACGCTGGATTTCCAGGTTTATTTTTTCTCTGACAGCAACATTAACTAAACGTCGCCTTTGTGGTGTTTTTTTTAAGGCATTAACTTAATAATGCGGTGGCGGTGTCTCTTCACTCTCATGCGCCACTGGTGATGACTGAGAGGCTTTTATTTTTTTCTCCAGCAGTGAAACCTGTAACTGCAGCAGGTCAATTGCATCGTGCTGTTTGATAATGGTTTTGTTTAACACATCGATGGTGTCTTCGAGGTGGGTTAAACGAATTTCCAGTTCTGTGACTCTGTCTTCCATCACTAAACCGCTCCCTGATTGTTATTGATTTTTACGGTCAGCTTTGTCGCGCCGGCAACGGCGACCGGCATGGCGAAAAAGTTCATGATCGGGATACTGGTTAAAACAAACACGGCGCTGCCCAGACCGAGTGCACGCATGCGGTTTTGCCTGTTATAGGTTTTGATGTCTTCAAAAAACAGGCCGCGGTTTGCCAGCGGGTAGTCGTTGTATTCCAGTGCAAAAAACCAGGCGGCAAACAGTATCCAGAGAAAAGGTGCGATGATGTTCAGCGCCGGAATAGCGGTGATAATGAGCAACGGAATAAACCATTTGATGGCATAAAAAATTTTCTGTGCTTCTGATTTCAAGGTGCGCACCATCAGCTTGATAAAGCCGTCAGAATTGATGTCTTCAGGTGTTTGTCCAGTAAGCATGGCTTCGATCTTTGCTGACAGGATGCTGTTAAACGGTGCCGCGATCAGGTTGGCCAGAGCCGTGAAGCTGTAGAACACGATAAGAAACATGGCGATGGCGAACAGCGGCCATATCAACCACTCCAGCCAGTCTAGCCAGTCGGGTAGCAGCTTTTGCATCCAGACATCGAGTTGATCGCTCAGCAGCTTTGTCGCCAGCGAAAACAGCGCCAGATTGATGAAAAACGGAATAAGCACAAAACGCCGGATACCGGGTTTGAATATCAGGCTGAAACCGCTGAATACGTCGAGGAAACCTTTGATGAAAGAAAACACGATTAAAAGCCAATGAATAATGAAAAGTGAATAATGAATAATGTAAACATAAAATCTTAACTCGTCTGGTAACCTTGTTTAGCTAATAAAGCGCTGCCATAGCAGGCCTCACTATGCCTGGCCGATAAGACCGGCACGCCAATTGTTTGCTCTCGAATTTTTGTCCACGCTGGATTTTTTGCGCCGCCGCCTGCGGTGAATATTCTTTTTGGTGAAACCGCGCCCAGATCCACCAGCTTTTTATAGGCTTCAGCCTCGATGCTGGCGATGCCTTCCAGCAGGGCCTGAAAAAATTCTACATCAGATTCCGGTCGGGGTGTGATTCTACTTTGTTTGTGGCTGTTGTTGTCGGGAAAACGCTCGCCGGTGCCCGGTAACGGGTAATAGTCCAGTCCTGTTGGTTGTTCCGGTTTTAGCTGTAGGGTCATCGCATCCAGCTGTTCTTTGCTGAAATGCTGTAGCAGAACCGCGCCGCCGGAGTTGGATGCGCCGCCGACCAGCCAGTGGTTGTTCAGGCGGTGGCTGTAGATGCCATAGTCCGGGTTAAAAATCGGTTTGTCAGAAAAAAGTTTGACCACCAGTGTGCTGCCCAGCGAAGTCACTGCATCGCCGAGCTGGTTGCAGCCGGTGGCGAGCACGGCGGCGTTGCTGTCGGTGGTGCCGGCGACCACGATACAGTTTCTGGTGAGTTGATATTTTTCGATCAGCTCGGCTTTGACTTCGCCAATTTTATCGCCGGGAGCAACTACTCGTGGTAGAGATGTTTTCGGCAGAACTACATTCTTCTCATTCTCAAACAGCCAGCCCGGCCACTGCTGCTGCACGCTGTCATAACCCAGCTTCAAACAGTTGTTCTCGTCGCTGATGCCGTAAATACCGGTGAGCGAGGCGGCCAGCCAGTCTGCCTGGTGACAGAAAAGCTCGGTCTGTGGAAAGCCTTGCAACAGGTTCAGCGCTTTGGCCAGCGATGAGCTGGCACTGTGTACCGCGCTTTCCTTCGGCGCAAAATGCTGGATGATGTCGGCCTGCGGCTGGCTTTGTGCATCGTTGTACATCAGCGCGGGCGACAGCGGCGTGCCGTCTTTTTTGCAGGCAAAAATTGTGCTTGATGTGCCGTCGATGGCGATGGCGTGGATGCGAAAATCGTTATTCAGCGTGTTTATTTTGTTGCTGATCTCAAGCAGCAGCTGATCGAGCAGTGCCAGCCAGTCAACCGGATTTTGCTCGTTTTTGCCCTGCGCTGGCGGCACGCCCTGAAAGGCGATGTGATGGCAAACCCGTTCCTGTGCATCGGCATCAATACCGCTGGCGCGGATGCCTGAGGTGCCGATATCAATGCCGAGGAAAATCGGGCGGGGCATGATATTTTAAGGCAGGGAAACCACGGCCGGTGCCGTCCACGACGGGTTTTTGTGTTCCGCCACCACGGTGGTGTAAACCCCGCCACGCACGTTGAATTCTGCGGTCAGGCGCATGAAACGTGGCTCACAGGCTTTGACCAGGTCGGACAGGATTTCGTTGGTGACGGCCTCGTGAAAAGCGCCTTCATCACGAAAAGACCAGATGTACATTTTCAATGATTTCAATTCGATACAGCTTGTTTCTGGTACGTATTCGAGGTTTAGCGTGGCAAAATCCGGCTGTCCGGTTTTTGGGCATAAGCAGGTAAACTCCGGCAGGGTGATGCGAATGGTGTAGTCGCGCTCGGGGTTCGGGTTGTCAAATGTTTCCAGTTCTTTTGATGGTTGGGTGGACATGGCTGGTCTCTGTGGTGCTTGCTGCGAAAGCCGGCATTATACAGAAAAATCGCCAGAAAATTATATTATTGATAACTGATATTGGCGCTGTTTAATGATCGGTGTGTAATGAATTCAGCAGCTTACAAACGCTAGTTAAAGGCGGGTTTAGTGTTGAAAAATTTAACTGGAAAAGATGCTCAATTCGTTCTTAAAATGCGTAGCCAGTCATGTAAACTATGCCAAAACTAATGATAAGGGAGCTTTGTACGAAGCGTTTTTTTTCGTCATTACGAATAAATCTATATCGCGCAAAACCTCCCTGAAAATGTCGCTATAAAACTTATAGCTGAACACCTAAATAGAATATAAAAGAATGCGTTTAAGCAAGATCAAGCTCGCTGGTTTTAAATCTTTCGTAGATCCGACCACCATTAATTTCCCCAGTAATCTTACCGGCATTGTCGGTCCCAATGGCTGTGGCAAGTCCAATACCATTGATGCGGTTCGCTGGGTGATGGGTGAATCATCGGCGAAACACCTGCGTGGCGCATCGATGGACGACGTTATTTTTAACGGCTCATCTGCGCGAAAGCCGATTGATACGGCGGCTGTTGAACTGATCTTCGACAACAGTGAAGGCAAGCTGGGCGGCCAGTACGCAAATTATTCTGAAATTTCGGTGAAGCGTCAGGTGACGCGTGATGGCGGTTCCAAATACAGTTTGAATGGTACCCGCTGTCGCCGCCGTGATGTTGCTGATCTGTTTTTAGGCACCGGCCTGGGGCCGCGCAGTTATGCCATCATCGAGCAGGGCATGATCTCGCGTTTGATCGAAGCCAAGCCTGAAGAGCTGCGTAATTTCCTCGAAGAAGCTGCCGGCATTTCTAAATATAAAGAACGCCGCCGTGAGACCGAAACCCGCATTCGCCACACCCGTGAAAATCTGGAGCGCCTGTCTGACCTGCGTGAAGAAATCGAGAAGCAGCTGGCCAGACTGCAGCGCCAGAGCCGCAGTGCAGAACGTTATAAAGAGTTGAAGCAGGATGAGCGCGAGCTTAAAGCCGAATACCTGACCCTGCAATGGCGTGAACTGAAAACCGAACTTGACAGCCGTGACAGGGAAATCCAGAGCACTGAAACCTTGCTGGAACAGATCATCGCCGAGCAACGCGCAACGGAATCAGAAATCGAATCCAGTCGCGAGCAGGGCACTGAATCGAATGAAATTCTGAACAAGGTGCAGGCGGAATATTACCGCCTGGGTGCGGATATTTCTGCCAAAGAACAGAACATCAAACATCAGCAGGATTTATTGCAGCGCCAGCAGACAGACCTCGAGCAGATTGAGATTGCACTGGCCGATGCCACGCAGGCTATTCAGTCGGATAAGCGCGACATCGAAGAATTCAAAAACAATCTGGCAACAGAAGAGCCACAGCTGGCCGAGTTGAAAAAGCAGGAAGAAGAAAACGCTGCGGCTTTCCAGCAGGCCGAACAGGCGATGCAGAACTGGCAGAAAAAGTGGGATGAGAGTAATCAGCAGTATTCTGCCGAAAGCCAGAAAGCGCAGATCGAACGTTCGCGCATGGAACAGCTGGAGCGACACGTTGAGCAGCTGAAACAGCGCCTGCAAAAAATTGATGTCGAAAAGCAGGCCTTGCGTGGCGAGAACCTGGAAGAGCAGATTGCTGATCTGAACATCCTGCTGAAAAAATCTTCTGAAGAAAAAGAAAGCAGTGAACAGCAGCTGAGCGATGCTATCGCACAGATTCGTGAAACCCGCGAAAAAATTTCCAGCGTTGAGCAACAGTCAGCAGACGTGCGCCGCAACATCCACCAGTACCAGGGCAGTCTGTCATCGATGGAAGCTCTGCAGGAAGCCGCACTGGGTAAAACCGACAAGGCCGCGCAGCAGTGGCTGGAAAAAAGCGGCATCAATAACAATGCACGTTTTGCGGAACAGCTGAGCGTGAAAGACGGCTGGGAACTGGCGGTGGAAACCGTGCTGGGCGATACCCTGGAAGCGGTTTGCGTCGATAACATTGAGCAGTTTTCATCAGCACTTAACAGCCTGGAAAACAGCAATGTTTCCCTGATCGAAACCGGGCAGTCGGCCGCGCCTTTAAATACGACGGCGGGTATGTTGCTGGAACAGGTTTCATCAACACTGGAACTGGGGCAGTTTTTGCACGGTATCCGCTGCACCGAGACGCTGGATGAAGCTTTAAAAGTGCGTCACTCGCTGGCTGTTGATGAAAGCATCATCACCAAAGACGGTATCTGGCTGGGTTCCAACTGGCTGCGCATCAGCCGCGACACCGATGCCAGCACCGGCGTACTGGCACGTGAAAACAGCATTCGCGAATGCCAGCAGAAATTGAGTGAGCTGGAAACAAAAGCCGAAAAAATCAATGCTGAACTGGGTGAACTGCGCAGCAGGCTGCAAAGCAAGGAGCAGCAACGCGAAGAAATTCAGGTAGCCTTAAACAGCATTCATTCACGCCTGAATGAAATCAAGGCTCAGATCTCGGCACGTGAATCCCGTCATGAACATATCACCAGCCGTGGCAAGGATCTTGATGCCGAGCTGGAAGAAATACAGAATTTAATCCGCAGTGATGAGGCTGACATTGCCACGGCAACAAAAAACCGTAATGCCGCGCTGGAAAATGCAGAGACCATGGAGTCGGATCGAAAAGTCCTGCAAGGACAGCGTGAGCAATTGCAGCAGGAATTGCAGCAGCATCGCAGTAATCTGCAGAAACACCGTGAGCAGGCACATCAACTGGCGATTCGCGTCGAAGGCCTGAAAACCCGTCTCAGTGGTTTGCAGCATAATGTTCAACGCATGGAGCAGGCGCAAACAGTGCAGTTACAGCGCAAGCAGGAACTGCAGGTATTGCTGTCGCAATCGACACAGCCGACCGAACAACTGGAAGCCGAGCTGAAAGTTTTACTGGAGCAGCGATTAAAAACCGAAGAAGCCCTGGCTGAAGCGCGCCGCAAAGTTGAAAGCCTCAATCATACGTTGAGAAGCCTGGAACAGAAGCGTAGTGAATTTGAACAAAAATCGCAGTCGGTGCGAAGCAAGCTGGAAAAATGCCGTCTCGACAGCCAGGAAACCCGCGTGCGTAGCAAGACCACGCTGGAACAGTTAGCCGAAACCGGTTTTGAACTGGAAGCAGTGCTGGCAACTTTGAGCGAACTGGAAAGCGAAGACAATCCCGCCACCAGCAAGCAGTGGGAAATGAAACTGGCAGAAGTTGCACAGAAAATTTCTCGCCTCGGCCCGATCAATCTGGCCGCCATCGATGAATACAAAGAGCAGTTACAGCGCAAGGAATATCTGGATGAGCAGGACAGAGACGTTACCGCTGCGCTGGAAATTCTGGAACAGGCCATCGCTAAAATCGATAAGGAAACGCGCACCCGTTTTAAAGATACTTTCGATC
>WFOC01000023.1 GCA_015488295.1 Gammaproteobacteria bacterium | reverse complement strand
TCAGAGCGCCGGATGAATTGAAGCATTACATTGCAATGAAAGGCTCGATCTGCATCGACGGCACCAGCCTGACGGTCAATAAAATTACCGATGCTGATTTTGAAATCAATATCGTGCCGCACACGCAGCAGCGAACCATCATAAAAAATTACAAACCGGGTACAAAGGTCAATCTCGAAGTTGATTTGATTGCACGTTACCTGGAAAGACTGTTAATGAAACAGGACGATAATACCGGCGGTGGTATCACGCTGGAAAGCTTGGCGAAGGCAGGTTTTGTCGGATAGTTTTTTGAAGTAGGGTGGGCAAGCTTTTTTGCCCACGCGGTACAAATACATTTTTATAACACGTGGGCAAAAAAGCTTGCCCACCCTACGAAGTAAGTAGAATTTAATATAGAAAAATATTATGAAGTTAAATACAACAGAAGAAATTATCGAAGACATCCGCCAGGGCAAGATGGTTATCATCATGGATGACGAAGATCGCGAAAACGAAGGCGATCTTTTGATGGCCGCCACCGCAGTCACCGCCGATGATGTGAACTTTATGGCGCGTTATGGTCGTGGCCTGATTTGCCTAACGCTGACACAGGAGCGCTGTCAGCAGTTAAATCTGCCGCTGATGATTCACGGCACGGATGTGATGGAAAGCACAAACTTTACTATGTCGATTGAAGCGGCTGAAGGTGTGACCACCGGTATCTCTGCGGCTGATCGCGCGGTCACAATCGCCGCTGCGGTTAAGCCCGATGCTACGGCAAAAGACATCGTGCAGCCGGGGCATATCTTTCCTCTGATGGCACAACCGGGTGGCGTGTTGACCCGCGCCGGCCATACCGAAGCCGGTTGTGATCTGGCGGGTCTTGCCGGTCTTGATCCCAGCGCGATGATCGTGGAGATTCTGAATGAAGACGGCACCATGTCACGCCGTCCTGATCTGGAAAAATTTGCCAAAGAACATAATCTGAAAATCGGCACCATTGAAGACCTGATCAGCTATCGTTTGAAAAATGAAAAAACGGTCGAGCGTATCGCAGAATGTGATTTCCCGTCAGACTACGGCAACTTCAAATTAATCGCTTATCGCAACAGCCTGGATTCGCTAACGCATTATGCGCTGCTCAATGCCAAAGACGGCATCAATTCAGACGAGCCTGTGGTGGTTCGCGTGCATATGAAAAATGCCTTGAGCGATGCCTTTGGTTCGCTGGATTCAAAAGCCTGGCCATTACAGGACGCACTGAAACAGGTGGCGCAGGCGGAGCAGGGCGTAGTGGTTGTATTGAGCTTGCCGGATGAAGACGCGTCTATATTACAATGGATGGCGGAACGTTCAGAGGCAGATCAGGATAACATCGTCAGAACCAAACAGCCGGCAGACATCAGAACTGATGGTGCTGGCGCGCAGATACTGATGGATCTGGGTGTGAAGAAAATGAGGTTGATGACCGCACCAAAAGTCATCCACGGTCTGGCCGGTTTTGGTCTGGAAGTGGTGGATTACATTTCCGGTAAAGACGTTTAAAAAATTAAATTATTATTAAGAGAAAGATCATGAGTGAAAGTAAAGTAATTGAAGGCAGCCTGCAATACCAGGATGGCCGTTTCGCGATTGTTGTCGCACGTTTTAATGGTTACATCGTCGAGAGCCTGCTGGCCGGTGCCATGGATACTCTGTTGCGCCACGGCGTAGCCGCATCGGATATCACCGTTGTTCGCGTACCCGGTGCGTTTGAATTACCGGTCACCGTGCAGGGTCTGGCGCAGTCTGGCAACTACAGTGCGATCATCGCTCTGGGCGCAGTCATTCGTGGTGCGACACCGCATTTTGATATCGTCGCCAATGAGTCTGCCAAAGGTCTGTCTGCTATCGCGCTGGATCACGGCATGCCGATCATCAACGGCATTCTGACTACCGAAAATATCGAACAGACCATCGAACGTGCTGGCACCAAAGCCGGTAACAAAGGTGCCGAAGCGGCAGCAGCGGCTATCGAGATGGTCAATGTCTTCAAGCAGCTGGATTAATCCAGTTGTTATATACACCTTATATAGTAGCGTCTGATGTCTGATTCCAGTAAACCCGAGGGTGAGAATCCGCCACAGAAAAGTGTCGCCAAAGCGCGCGGCAAATCGCGCCGCCTTGCCATGCAGGCCATCTACCAGTGGCAGATGACGGGCGACAGCATCACCGACATCAAGCAGCAGTTTGTTGAAGAAAACAACATGGCGAAGCTGGATCCGGCGTTTTTCTCCGAGATGGTCAGCGGCGTGGCTTCGTCAATCAGCGAGCTTGATCCGCTGCTGGAAAAATACATGACACGCACAGTGGAGTCGGTCGACCCGGTCGAGCGCTCGATCCTGCGGCTGGCGACTTACGAGTTTATTAACCGTCTGGATATTCCTTATCGTGTGGTGCTGAACGAAGCGGTCAACATCACCAAAGAGTTCTGTGCCGAAAAAAGCCATACCTTTGTTAACGCGGTGCTGGATAAAGTAGCAAAAGAAATTCGCCAGATCGAAACGCAAGCAAAAAAATCCTGATCGCCGGTTCATAGCCTGGTCTGACAAAGATTTTCTCTTTATTACGAATGGCTGAATAATGAATAGCGAATTCGATATCATAAAGAAATATTTCACCTTCGCCGCTGCACGGGACGACGTGTTAATCGCGGCGGGTGATGATTGCGCCAGTGTCTCCGTTCCGGCAGATAAACAACTCTTGATAACCACCGACACACTGATCGCCGGTGTACACTTTCCCGAAAAAGCCAGCCCCGAAGATATTGCCTACAAAGCGGTCATGGTCAACCTCAGTGACCTGGCAGCGATGGGCGCAACACCGGCATGGCTCACGCTGGCTATCTCGCTGCCGCAGGTTGATGAGACCTGGTTGCAAAATTTTTCTGCAACGCTGGGTGAGCTGTTAAAACGTTTTAATGTCAGCCTGATCGGTGGTGATACCACAAAAGGAACACTATCGATTACCATGCAGGCCATGGGTTTGTGTGACAAAGATAAAATAATGCGCCGTGACCAGGCGAAAGCAGGTGATCAAATTTATATCACCGGCACACCGGGTGATGCAGCGATTGGTTTGCACGCGCTGTTAAACAACATCGATGACCCGGCTTTGCAACCCTGCATAACTAAGCTGAACCGCCCTGAAGCCAGAGTAGCATTTGCGCAGCAACTGGTTTCATTCTCTGATTGTGCGATTGATATTTCAGACGGCCTGGTCGCTGATCTCGGGCATATTATCAATGCCAGTGGCTGTGCTGCGCAGGTTCATCTGTCGGCTATTCCTCTGTCTTCAGCCTCGCGTTATTTTTTTGATAAATACAATAAAGCGGTTATCGACTGGTCGATGTTGCTGACGCGAGGTGATGATTATGAATTGTGTTTTACTGTTAACAAAGATAAAACGTCTGGAGTAAACGAGCTGGCGTGTCAGTATGATTTAAAAGTAACTTGTATCGGTGAAATAACCGAAGGCCATGAATTAAACTTTTTAAATGACGATGGTGAATTAGTTAGTTTTACCGATACAGGTTTTAAACATTTTTAATAACATTGTGTTATTAAAAATGTTGTCATCCTTAGCGTAGCCGAAGGATCTTGTGGCACGAGTGAAATATCCTTCGGCTACGCTAAGGATGACAGTGTTTATGGATTGCTATTTTATTATGTGTGTTGCCCGAAAATTATGTCCGATAAAAACAGAAAAATATATGTGCGTGAATTAAAAGACCCGGTGGTGTTTGTTGCCATGGGTCTGGGCGGCGGCCTGTCACCGAAAGCACCGGGTACGGCCGGCACCCTGCTCACCGTGCCGCTGGTTTATTTTCTGCAACAACAAACGTTTCTGGTTTATGTGCTGGTCACATTGTTCGTGCTTGTCACTGGTTCCTGGGTCTGTGGTTACGCAGCCAAAAAATTAAAAGTACATGACCACTCCGGCATCGTCTATGACGAGGTCGCCGGTTTTCTCATCACCATGATGTTTGTGCCGGCAGGCTGGTACTGGATGCTGGCAGGTTTTACCCTGTTCCGGTTTTTTGATGCTGCCAAACCGTGGCCGATTTCGTGGTTCGATAAAAACATTCACGGCGGTTTTGGAATCATGCTGGATGATGTCATTGCCGGTGTTATTAGTCTATCCTGTTTGTTACTGATCGAATATTTTATGTTCTGAATTTTATGAAAAAACAAATCCTGCCGCTGGCTGCTTATCTTTCCCTGTTATTCATGGCAGACGCTTACGCGATTGAAAAACTGGAAGTGCAGGCACTGTTTTCGAATAAAGCGGTTTTGATGATCGATGGCAAACGCCATATTCTCGCGGTAGGTCAAACCAGCCCGGAAGGGGTTAAAGTTATTTCTGCCAACAGCCGGGGTGCAGTTCTGGAGATCGATGGTCAGCAGAAACAGTATGATCTCGGCAATACCATCAGCACCACCTTCACAAAAAGAAAATCACAGAAAGAAACCATCTTCGTTAATTCCGGCGGCATGTTTATGACCTTCGGAAACATCAACGGCCGTTCAGTACGTTTTCTGGTAGATACCGGTGCCAGTGCCATTGCGATGAATACCGAGCAGGCGAAGCAGCTGGGTATTCGTTATGACAAAGCCGGCGTACGGGGCAGTGTCAGCACGGCATCGGGATTTGCTGATGCTTATCGGGTGCGTTTGAAGTCAGTAAGTGTCGGGCGAATTACCGAGACAAATGTTGAGGCGTTTGTGATCGATGGCAATCATCCGGGGCCGATCTTGCTTGGTATGACGTTTCTTGGTCGCTTGAGTGTTGAGCATAGTGGCAACGCCATGACCCTATTGCAGAAGTAGGGTGGGCACGTTTTTGTGCCCACGTGGTTTCGTCACTTTGTAAGTTTCGTTGTTTAATTTCTGGGATGGTGCTTGTGTTAGGCATTGCGGTGCGAGAACCGCAATGTCTCAGCAACAAAAATCGTTAATATTTTAGAACCGAAGCATCCAAAACAGCGTGGGCACAAAAACGTGCCCACGCTACGAAAGAGCACTTAAAAAAATCAAATCTCCACCAACTGCCAGACATCAAACGCCGGCTCTTCATAAG
>WFOC01000022.1 GCA_015488295.1 Gammaproteobacteria bacterium | reverse complement strand
GTAATAATGTTAAAACAATCGCTTTGTACCGCATATATCTCTTACCTTTATGAAAATGGCCGCATCGAAAAACGGCCTGTATCGTTGTTATTTGTGACAGAATTCTACCATGCAATTATTGGCTGCATAAGCGAATATCGCTTCGCCAATCGCCTCCGCTTATCCATTTCAATCCATGTAGAATTGCAGGCATGACAACCCGAACAAAAAAACCATGGCGCTCCTGGCTGACCTACATCGTTCTTTTTCTTGCCATTATGCTCGCCGCCAACGCATGGAAAACACGCAATACACCCGACGGCAATCTGTCTGAATTCAGTGGCGTATTGATGGATGGGACAGCATTCACACTTTCGGAGTTCGCGGGCAGACCGGTTTTATTTCATTTCTGGGCGACCTGGTGCCCGATCTGTGACCTGCAAAAAGGCAGCATACAATCGATTGCCGAAGACTACCCGGTGATCAGCATCGCTTCATGGTCAGAAGGGAAAGCAGAAGTTGCCGCCTACATGCAGCAGAATCAGCTGAGCTTCCCGGTGATGCTGGATAACAATGGTGAACTGGCGCAGGACTTTGGCCTGCAGGGCGTGCCCGCCAGCTTTATTCTCGACCCGCAGGGCAATATCACTTTTGTTGAATCCGGCTACACCAGCGAGATCGGTTTGCGGCTGCGGCTTTGGCTGTCGACACTTTAGAGCATCTCTGATGCGTGCCATTCTGAGCGAAGCCGAAGAATCTTATACTCCGTACCTACTTAATAACACGGTGGCAATAGATCCTTCGGCTTCGCTCAGGACGACAGGATATGAATTAATCCATTAAATAGCCTATCAATCAAAGGCGCTTCTTACTAATTGTTTATGCCGTCTCACCAGCCAGCCTTGTCAACGCTGTTGCCAGCGCCTCATCATCACCCACATTGCCCGGAAAGATCACCACCGGCAGCTGCGGAAAGCGTCGATGATCCCGCGGGCAATGCACCACCGAGCAACCGGGCAAGATCTGCCCCAGCACCCGTGAAGTGCGAAGCGCCAGCCCGCCACTCAAAACATCGTTCGAAGTAATACCGCCCTTGCTGATCAAAAAACCCAGCGTCTGCGGCAGCTGGCGCACCACATCCATCAAAAAAGCGGACACCTGTTCACCGAAGGCGAGGCGCGTCTGCTGATCGGCAAACGTTTTTTCCGTGCGACTGGTATAAATCACCGCATGTTTACCTGCGGCATGGATGCTGGCGACTGCCTCATTCACTTCCGTCAGTAACAACTGACGATTGTCATTGATGCGCGAGACATCCACTTCCACGCCACTCACCGACGGCAGCTTCAATAACTGCGCCAGCTGCGCCGTGGTTTTTTTAACATGCGAACCGACAATCACCGCACCGGCACGCCCACCACGCACATATTCTGCCATCGCTTCTGCTGCCACCGGCTGTGGCGGCAGCCCCGCCAGCGCCGTCAATAAACTTGCGCCACTGCGAAACAGAAAACGCTTGCCCTGCGCCGCCGCCTGATTAAGCTGCTGCGCAAAATGATCAAGATCATCCTGGGTTTCACAATCCACCACGCAACAGACATTACCCGTCAGTGCTGCCAACCGCACCTGACTGTCACCGCGCACATCATCCAGCAAAAAACGTTGCACCTGTTCAGCCCTGATGCCACCGGCGGTTTTTTCCTCGACATAATCCGGCAGATAAGCGGTACTGAAACCAAACACCGAGTCCTGTGCAAACTCGGTCTCATGCACCGGCACCGCTTCGCCATCGACCAGCAGATAATGTGTGCTATCGCGAGTAAAGCGCCCGCCTTCAAAAAATGCCGGCACCAGAAAATGCGCGTCAAACGGCCCCAGCTGTTCCGCGATGACATCGGTTTCCACCGGGTAATGACCGCGCAGCGTCGAGTCCGAGCGACTGACTATAATCGGCTTGATGGCTCTGCCATCGGCCTGCAGTTTTTCCAGCGCATCTTTCAGATTCCAGCAAACCTCACGGGTAACTTCCGCCGCCCGCACAGCATCCATGCCACGGGTATTGGTCAGCACAAAAAACAGCGGCGAGTCATCCAGCAAAGCCCCACTTAAAGTAGCCACATCCCAGCGCGTTAATAACAGGCAGGAATGCACCGTCTGCGAGCCGGTCGGATCATCATCCAGCACGATGATCTTTGTTGTCGGTCCATTACCCGGCACATCACCTGCACTCTTTTCCAGCGACATGATGTTACGCCTTTGACTGTACGCAATCGGCTATCGCCTCTGCGGTAATGCCGTTAAATGCCATAATCTCACCTGGTGACGCTGTGGTCTCACCGCGTTTCCAGGCGAAAACATCACGCTGCGGCGCACGGGTGCGCAACAAGACCGGCTCCAGCGCACCACTCGGGCCACCGCTGACACCGATCAAAACATCGGCATCAAACATGGCATTAAACGCCTCATCAGCCATAAAGTTGTTATCCGGCTCAGACACCGTATCCCACGCCACATCGCCCGGGCGATAAAGCTGGCGCGGATTAACCACGGCAACTATGCGCACACGGTAACCGGCCGCTTCCAGCTTGTCTTTGGCTTCGAATACCGGCAGGAAAATCATATCGCCGGTCGCTGCCAGCACCACCGTGCCTTTGTCACCGGAACCTCCCTCATACAATACTGCCGCACCCTGCTCCACCGCCTGACGCGATTGTTCCAGCGTCAGATACACCGGCAACGGGCTTTTCGAGGCAATGATGACCATGCTCTTGTTGAAACTGTTGGTGGCATATTCGTAGGCCGTCTGAATACCGTTGGCATCACAGGGAAACAGCGGAAATGAATTACCATTGCGCATCATGGCGGCGAAAAAGTTTTCGATCTCCGGGCGTTGATGGGTCCAGCCGTTACGCCCCTGCTCCAGCGCACCGGCGGTAAACATACACACCACCGACGGTGTTTTACGGCGCAGTTCGGCCATCGCCTGCGACACGGTCTGAATGATCGGCCAGCCATTGATGGCAAAACTCTCATAAGACAGCCAGATAGAACGCGAGCCGAATAATGAAAGCCCCGCTGTCAGACCGGCGCAGGCATCTTCATTCAGCGGCTCATAAACCTGTCCATCCGGTTCCTGGTTATACAGCGGATCGACGGTGGGATGGCGTATCTTGAGCGCATCATTGATGTTCTTCATGGCAGAAGCTTCGTTACCATCGGCATTGGTCACGATATAACGCTCATCAATGCTGCCCACCTCGGCAATCAGCGCGCCCATGGCAGTCGCCGGCACGGCATTTTCACCGACCGGAAACTCCTGCTTGTTCAGCTCACCCAGTGGTTTTAGCTCCAGCACCGATTCGGTCACCACGGTTTTTGCTGCCGGGCCACCGCCGGCGCGAACAAAGTTATCCCGCACGATCTGCCAGGCCTGCGCACTCAGCGCACGGCGTTTCAAACCATCGGCGATCAGTGGTTGATCCAGGCTGTCGGTCGGATACAGGTTATGCGATTTGGCACCCACGGTATGTACCCCGGAGCCTTTCATCTGCTTGATAATAAAGGCTGTCAGCTTGCCATTCATGGCCGATTTTGCGGCACGGTCAACACCATCAAGTACAGCAGCGGTAAACTTCATGCGCTGTCCCTGCGAAAAATAAGTGCTGTCGACATAAGCACTCTGCTGATCGGTGTCATCAAAATCTTTCGCGTCGATCAGCACCACCTCATCAAAACCGTGACCGGTCCAGTAAGCGATCATCTCTTCATTTGTCATCAAAGACACCATCGAATGATGCTCCTGCGAGTAACCGTTCCAGATCAGGCAGGGCAGAAAATTGGTCACTTCCGGAAACGAAGTATGAAAATGCATCATCGAATTCAATACATAAGGCTCGCCCATGCCGCCGTCACCGATGGTCACCGGAAACAACTTATCGCGATGCAGCAACGCACCCGACATGGCAAAATGCTGGCCCTGACCCAGCGGCCCGGCAGGGGCAAGCAAACCGGGAATGGCACCGGACAGGTGACCCAGCAGGCCTTCACGCTCGCGGAAACGTTCGCACATATCGTCAACCGTGTTCATGCCCATTTCCTGCAGTGAGGTATCAAGGAACATGGCGCTGTAGAAACCCGGCGCATGGTGACCCACTTCGGTCACAATGTTGGTATGACCCAGCATCACCAGCGAAGCATAAACATCCGCACTGCTGGCAAAACCACCGGGGTGGCCGGAGCCTTTGGCGCCGGTGACGTGCAAGGTCAGGTAACGCAGCGCATCGGCACATAACATGGTCTGATAGACCGCTGCCTCACTGTCGGTGCTGTCAATTTTTGACTGGCCCGGCGTGATCACCGCGGAAGCGGCCAGAGTTTCGCCCTGCGGCAAATCCTCGGCAAAATACTGGATACCCTGACAAAAGTCAGGGGCGGATGATGGTTTGTTTGATGTTTCGCTGCTCATAGTATTATCCTCATAAATTTCACATTGCGAAATGATTTTCACTATGCAATAATGCTACGTCGTCAATTATTTTTTGTAAAGCGAAACCGTTTTCACAATACGAAATATGGATAAAAAACCGTCTTCAATACAGGTCATCGACCGCATGGCTACGCTACTGGATGCCATCGCCAGCTATGATGATGCTGTCAGCCTGAAAATTCTTTCCGCCGATACCGGCCTGCACCCGTCAACCGCGTACCGCATTCTGTCTTCATTAATTGATCAGGATTTTGTCGCGCGCAATGAAACCGGTGACTATCAGCTGGGGCAGAAATTACGCGAGCTGGGCTCGCGGGTGAATATCGGTCAGGATCTGCGCCAGCAAGCCCTGCCCATTATGGAAGCGCTGAAAAACGAGCTCGATGAAACCGTCAACCTCACCGTCCGCGAAGGCAACCAGATCGTCTATATCGAGCGGGTGACACCAAACCGCATGATGCGCGTTGAACAGGTCATCGGCAGCCGTGCGCCGTTGCACGTCACCGCCGTCGGTAAACTCATGCTGGCACAAAGCGGTGAGCAGGCGATAAGCGACTATGCAAAACACACCGGTCTTGCGCAATACACAAAAAATACCTTCACCGATCTAAAAACGCTTAAGCTTGAACTGCAGAAAATTCTGCAACAAAATTACGCGCTGGATAATGAAGAAGCCGAACTGGGTGTCGGCTGCATCGGCGCACTGATATACAATGCCTCCGGCAAAGTGGTTGCCGGGCTTTCCGTATCCGCACCGATTGAACGCCGCCGCGATGAATGGATTGCCAAAGTAATGGCCGCCGCAGGAAATATCTCTGCGCGCATCGGTTATCAGGGTGATATTTATCAAAGCCCAAAAGGGTAAACCAGAAAGGATAAACCCGGAACTTATCAAACAAACAGTAAAGCCATGACAGAGCATCATCAAACACCATCCGAAGCGCCGCCGCAAAGAAAAGACCGGCAAAAAATCATCCGCCTGCTGGCAGCGGTTTTTCCGGACAACACATCCAGCCGGCAACTGCTGTTTGAAACCGAGGACCTGCGCCCCTATGAATGCGATGCCCTGTCAGCCTATCAGGTGATGCCGCTGGCGGTCGCCATTCCCGACAGCATCGAACAGATCAAAGCCATTCTTGCACTGTGTTATGAAAATGAAGTGCCGGTGGTGGCGCGCGGTTCCGGCACCGGTCTGTCCGGCGGCGCGCTGCCGGTGGAAGGCGGCATCCTGCTGAGCCTGGCAAAATTCAAAGAAATCATCGACATCGATACTGAAAATCACACCGCCGTGGTGCAGCCTGGCGTGCGCAATCTGGCTATCTCCGAAGCAGTCAAAGAATTCGGCCTGTATTACGCACCCGATCCGTCTTCGCAGATCGCCTGCTCCATCGGCGGCAACGTGGCAGAAAATGCCGGCGGCGTGCATTGCCTGAAATACGGCCTCACCGTGCACAACATCATCAAACTCAAAGTGCTGACCATGGATGGCGACGAACTCACCATCGGCTGCGATGCGCTGGACTCGCCCGGTTACGACCTGCTCGCCCTGCTCACCGGTTCCGAAGCTGTCTCTTATACACATCTCCGAGC
>WFOC01000021.1 GCA_015488295.1 Gammaproteobacteria bacterium | reverse complement strand
TGAGCAACTCGGCGGCAAGGCAACACCGGCTATTGGTTTTGCTCTGGGCATGGAGCGCATCCTGTCATTGCTGGAATCACAACAGCAGCAACAGCCACCGGGCATCGATGTTTATCTGGTGATGCTGGGTGAGGCGAGTGAGCTCAAAGGTCTGCAACTGGCAGAACAAATCAGAGAGCAGGTGCCGGGTGTTAAGATGGTCGCCCACTGCGGCGGTGGTTCGCTGAAGAGCCAGATGAAAAAAGCCGATAAAAGCGGCGCGACTATCGCCCTGATACTGGCTGAAGACGAATTGAAAAATGCGCAGGTGACAGTCAAATACCTGCGTGAGAAAAAAGAACAGGCGAGCGTCAGCTTCGACGGGCTGGCTGAATTTATCAAAAATATTTATAGGGCTGAGTAATGGCAATTAACGAGTACGAAACAGAAGAACAGCAGGTAGAAGCCTTAAAAGGCTGGTGGAAAGAAAACGGCACATCGTTGATCATCGGTCTGCTGGTTGGTGTCTCTGCCTTGTTCGGCTGGCGTTATTATGCGGAGCAGAACAATATCCAGGCGGTACATGCCAGCGATATTTACATGCAGGTAATGCAAAGTGCGGTAACTAAAAACATTGATGACAAAATCATCGACTTTCAGAACCAGCTGATTAACGAATATTCTGATACGCCATATGCAGCACTGTCTGCGCTAACCCTGGCTAAAGTCGAATATGAAAAAGGCAATGCCGATGCCGCTGAAGCACAACTTGAGCTGGCGATAAAACACGCCAACGATGATGTCATCAAGCAGATTGCCAGTTTGCGTCTGGCAAGCGTTTATATCGAACAGAAAAAATATGACGAAGCGATGGCGCTGTTAAATATGAAACATAATGCCGCTTATGACGCACAATACGAAGAGCTGAAAGGTGACCTGTTCAGTGCCAGAGGTGATATTGCTGATGCCCGCGCTGCTTACGATAAAGCTATTGCTCTGCAAGGTTTTTCTGTCAGCAAATGGTTAAGGCTGAAACGTCAGAATCTGGGAGAGGCTTCGGCCGAAAATTCTGGCGCTGTTGAGATGCACACCAGCAGTGTGAACTTATAGCCTGAAAAACGGCCTTAATTGCCGGTGTCATATTGTTTGCCAGTATTCAGCTCTTCAAAAATCTTACCGTGAATCTTAACTGTGAATATTAGTGTTTTTCGTTCCTGCCGTTACCTTGTCCTGCTCATGGCCGTGCTGTTTGTCAGCGCCTGCGCTGATGACACTAATGTCGACCAGCCCACCGAGCTGGAACCTTTTGACAGCAAGTATTCGCTGGATGTTACCTGGCACAACTCGACCGGTGAAGGTGCCGGTGAGCAATACCTTTTTTTATACCCGCTGATATTAAAAAATATCGCAGTCACGGCCAGTCGTGATGGCATCTTGAGTATTATCAGTCTGAAGACGGGGGATTTCGAACAGGAGATCGAACTCGACGCGACCATCAGCGCCGGCATCGGCGGCAACGAAGCCGTCTGGTTGCTGGCGACTCGTGATGCTTATGTCATCGCTGTTGATGCAAAAACGCGCGCTGTGCGCTGGCGTACGCGGGTGCCCAGTGAAGTGCTGGCGAAACCGGTTATTTATGAAGACATGGCGATAGTCAGAACCATCGACGGTAAAATTCTCAGTCTGAATATTGATAGCGGAAAAATTCGCTGGCAGTATCAGCGCGCCATTCCTGACCTGACCCTGCGCGGCACCAGCGAACCGGTGATCGCGCGCGGCAAGATTTTTGTCGGCCTGGCCGATGGTCGTCTGATCGCAATCTCACCGGACAATGGGGAAGTGATCTGGGATGTGGCGCTGGCTATTCCTGCCGGGCGTTCAGAAATACAGCGTCTGGTTGACATCGATGGCGATGCACAGATTTATGGCCGGGTGTTATACGCCGCCAGTTTTCAGGGGCGAATCGCTGCCATCGATGTTGAGCGCGGACAGTTTTTATGGGCGCGTGATTTCTCCACACATACCGGCATCGTCCTTGATGACAAAACGTTGTACAGCAGTGATGAAAACGGCAACATCTGGGCGCTGGACCGTTTGAATGGTGCCACCATCTGGAAGCAGGAAAAGCTGGCCTATAGAAAACTAACCCGCCCGACCATCATCGGTGATTATATTGCGGTTGGTGATTTTGAAGGTTATGTGCATTTGCTGTCACGTTACGATGGCCGTTTTGTAGCGCGTTTCCAGCTGGGGCAGTATGACAACCTGGGCTGGGAACTCGCCACCGGCATCATCGTGCCGCCTATCGTGTTTGCCAAAGATCGCCTGGTCGTGATTACCCGTGGCGGCATCCTGTACGTTCTCGCGCTGCGTGAACATGACGACGATATCTAACGCAGTTTTTATGGACACTCCAGATTCTCTTGAACTTGTTGTTGCACTTGTTGGCCGTCCCAACGTCGGCAAGTCGACCCTGTTCAACGTTCTGACAAAATCGCGTGATGCGCTGGTTGCTGACTATCCCGGTTTGACGCGTGACCGTCAGTATGGCCGGGTAGCGTTTAATTCTTCCGAGATCATTGTTATCGACACCGGCGGTCTAAGCGGTGAAAGTGAAGAGCTGGATTCGCACATGGAAAAACAGACGCGACTGGCAGTAGACGAGAGCGACATCATTTTGTTTATGGTCGATGCCCGTGATGGTTTAACACCGGCTGACGAGGTCATTTCTGATTCACTACGCCGCACCGGCAAACAGGTCAGGCTTATCGTCAATAAAACGGATGGTCTGGATGCACGCTCTGTCGCCAGTGAATTTTTCTCGCTGGGTCTGGGTGAACCAATCGCTATTGCTGCTTCGCAAAATCGTGGTATTCAGGCGATGTTGTCTGAAGTTCTGGAAACCTGTGAATCAGTGCCGCCAGTGCCTGATGAAGCAACGGCAGAACCGGATGAAACACTGATCGAAGCTGAGCAGGCTTTTGATGACGACGAAGACGATGAAGAAAGGCGCGTAAAAGTTGCCATCATTGGTCGCCCCAATGTTGGTAAATCAACCCTGGTCAATCGCTTTCTTGGTGAAGAGCGTGTCGTGGTATACGACATGCCCGGCACCACGCGAGACAGTGTGTTCATTCCGTTCGACCGTGATGGCAAAAAATATACCTTCATTGATACCGCCGGTATCCGCCGTAAACGCGCGGTACATGAAGCTATCGAAAAATTCAGCGTGATCAAATCCATGCAGGCCATCGAACGCGCCAACGTTGTTATCATGATGATTGATGCCCGCACCGAGATTGCGGATCAGGATTTGCATCTTATCGGTTATGTGCTGGAAGCCGGGCGTGCGCTGGTGCTGACCATCAACAAATGGGACGGTATGGATGACTATCAGAAAGATCTGATCCACAAAGGCATCGACAAACAACTGCCTTTTGTACGCTTTGCTGAAACCTTCTTTATCTCGGCGCTGCATGGTTCAGGGGTTGGCAAACTGTATGAAGCAATCGACCGCGCCTATGCTTCGGCGACAAAAAAATATTCAACTTCAGACCTTACGCGTCTGCTGGAAAAAGCGGTGCAGGCTCACCAGCCACCATTGATAAACGGCCGCCGGATAAAACTGCGTTACGCCCACCAGGGTGGTATGAACCCGCCAAGAATCATCGTGCATGGTAATCAAATCACAAAAGTACCCGCAGTCTACAAACGTTATCTGACAAATTTCTTCCGTAAAGAGCTCAACTCTGTTGGCACGCCGATAATGATCGAATTTAAAGGCAGCGACAGTAATCCATTCAAAAGCAGCAAAAAGAAAAACACCCGCGATGGACGAGGCCGGGTTAAATAGTTAGAGCTTTAAAGCTGTTTTCCGCAGTGGCATAGAGAAAACATAGA
Organism: Gammaproteobacteria bacterium; assembly: GCA_015488295.1. GTDB lineage: Bacteria > Pseudomonadota > Gammaproteobacteria > SZUA-229 > SZUA-229. The sequence continues at coordinate 4,981 of WFOC01000021.1, read as the reverse complement.
AAAGCTTTTGCCTTTGTTTTCTTAAAGGCCCCCACGCTCTGGCGCTCATAGCAAACCAGAAAAATAATCAGTTCTCACTATTCAATTCTGTTTTATATCGACTATATTCACTACAGATGAAGAGGGTTTATGGTGGAAATACTGCTATTAATTTTATTTATATTTCAATTTGATAGCGCTGTTACTTAATTGATTCGTGACATTTTGTCACATTTTCTTGCCAAGTATTGTTTTTGAACTATCTTCAGAATATTACAAATTATTACAATAATAATGGGGAGTCCCTGAGATGAAAAAACAGTTTAACTTACTTAGTGCTGCTATCGTGGCAGTACTTGCCAGCCCATCAGCACAAGCAATTCAGTTTGACGGTTTTATGACTGCAGGTGCTGCCCAGATTGTTTCTATCGACGATGCTGATAAAGGCAATATATACATTGGTGGTCTGGGTGACCGTGGTATTTCTGAAGACCTTTCCTTTGAAAAAGACACACGTTTTGGTTTACAGATCAGCTCAGATGTTGCCGAGAATATGTCGGTGGTTGCACAGTTACTGGGCCGTGGTGAAAATGGTAACTTCAATGCCATTATCGAGTGGGCTTACATCGATTACGAGATTCATGAAACCACCAGTGTTCACGTTGGTAAAATTAAACAGCCGGTATATCTGGTAAACGATTACGTTGAGGTGGGCTACGCCTATCCATGGATTCGTCCACCACAGGAAGTTTATCTGCTGAACAACCCGTTAAATACAGTAAACGGCATCGAGCTGTTGCTGCAATTCCCGGTTGGTCCGGGCACCCTGTCATTGCAACCTTATGTTGGTTCAAACCGCGATGATATTCCAAATGCGCAGGGCGCTTATTTTGAAGCTGAAAATATTTACGGTATTGATGTTAAATACTCAGGCCGTGGTTACACCGTTCATGCCAGTAATTTCCAGTGTGAAGTGAAAACATATGGTGGTTTTACTACGGATGCAAATAATCCTTTCGGAACTCAGCTTAACGTTAATTTGAACGGTAAGGGCAACTGTGATGTAACCGCTGCTGGTTTTAATCTGGATATGGCCAATGTAGTGGTTTATGCAGAATGGACCAAGCGTACGACAGACGAAGAGTTATCACGGGCTTTTGGTGATACAGAAGCGTATTATGCAACAATTGGTTATCGTTTCGGTAAATTCCTGCCGCATATTACTTTTGCATCGATTACGGGTGAAGCATCTACATTTGGTTTATCTACCGGTGATGGAGCTATTACCGGATCAGGAATACCTAATCCACCTGGATCACTTAATTTCCCGATTCAAATTCAAACCTCAATTACAGCCGGTCTTCGTTATGAAGTGAATGACAGTGCTGCCTTGAAAATTGAATATCAGGTAGTAGACGTAGAGCAGGATCCTGCTGAGCTGGCAGAAGCTAATCAGGGCTTTAACTACGGTCTGTTTAATACGAACTTCTCGCAGTCACCACCAATGAATAAAGTTGGTATCATGAGTGTCGCTCTGGATGTGATTTTCTAGAGCTGATTTTCTCAGGAAAAAGCGAGATAATTTGAATAATAATTTAGTTGCACGTCAGAAATTCCATTGAGATATAACTGGTTTAGTTTTATGGATACAAATAATTTTGATTTGACTGTCGTATCAAAAGCCTGCTTTGCTGGTCTTGCCAGCAAGGCAGGCTTTATTGCATTAATGTTCGTCACATTAATTCTGTTTTTACCTTCTGTCACACAGGCAGATGGCCTGTTTGATTTCCAGATGAAGCTTGCCAAAAAGGGCAATGCGGAAGCACAGTTTAAAGTTGGTGAAATGTATGAAACCGGCTTTGGTGTCAAGCCCGATCAGGCAGAGGCAATGAAGTGGATTTCAAAAGCCGCTGATCAGGGGCACGATACAGCGAAGTTTAAATTGCTGTACTGGGATATCAAAAAAAATGGCGTAAATGATAGTAACAGAGACAGGTTCGAGGCTCTGAAAGCAAAAGCCAATGACGGCAATGCGCAGGCGCAATATTATATCGGCAAGATGTATTCTCGTGGCGTAGGGATGAAAAAGAATTCAGGTAAGGCGCTTGGCTGGTTGAATAAAGCGGCGCTGGTTGGTGTGCTGGAAGCCGAGCGCGAAATAATACTGGTAAGAGAAAATCAGCAACGCTGGGCGATGGAGAAAAAGCGCAGAGATGAAAAAAAACGTGCGGAGTTAAAAGCAAAGCAGGAAAAAGAAAGACTGGCGCAACAGGAAAAGCAGCGTAAATTACAGGCGCAAAAACAGGCTGAAGCAAAAGCACGTGCAGCTGCAGCTGCTAAAAAGAACGCTGCATCGGCTGCAGCCGTCGCTGAAGCACAGTCAAAAGCCAGTCAGCAAGCCGCTGCAAAAGCACAGAAAGAAAAAGAGAGACAGCTGGCAAAGCAGCGTGCTGCCGCTCAGCAACGTGAAGCAGAACGGCGTGAAGCTGAAAAACGAGCGTTAATAAAAAAGCGCGAAGCAGAAAAAAAGGAGCGGAAAACACAGTTTGAGTCTGATCCCTGCAGTGGTAAATCAGCCAGGTTCCTGTCTACATGTAAATAATCCTGCTGATTTCAAACCTGAATTTATGTAAAAGCAGAACGATATTTCGTTCTGCTTTTTTATTGGCGGCGATAATCAGCGTAAAAACAGGTATACTTTTACCGATTCGATAGTGCTTCATTAATATTAATGCCCTCTAAAAAAACCAAAAACGTCTCAGCAAAAAAATCAAAAACCGGCAAGCCAAAAGCAGCTAGACGTTCCACAAAAAAACGCTCTAAAAAACGAAAAAAAATATTTTTGAAACCTCGCTTTTTAATACTGCTGACCGTTTCACTGGTATTTTTTTCTGCTTATCTGTTTTATCTTGATCAGCGTATAACACAGCGTTTTGAGGGTCGTATCTGGCAGTTGCCGGCACATGTTTATGCGCGTCCGCTTGAGTTGTATGTCGGCAAAGCAATCTCCAGTGAGCAGGTTTTATTTGAACTTAATTACCTCAATTACCAGAAAGTAAAACAGTTGCCTCAGCGGGCGGCGCAGTACCGTCACTGGAATAATTCATTTGAAATAAAAACACGTGATTTTATTTTTTGGGACGGTGAAGAAAAAAGTCATATCGTCCGCGTCAGCATAAAAAATAACAGGGTTACGGAATTGATTGATATATATTCCGGTAACAGTGTTGATCTTGTGCGTTTTGATGCCGGCTATCTCACGGGGATTTTTCCGGCGCATGCACAGGATAGAGTGTTACTGCGGCTGGATGATGTGCCCGACATGTTCATTAAAATGCTGTTGCTAATCGAGGACCGGCGCTTTTTTACCCACTGGGGTGTTGATCCGCTTTCTATCGCAAGAGCACTGGTGGTGAATTTATACTCCGGTCAAACAGTGCAGGGCGGCAGCACGCTTACGCAGCAACTGGTGAAAAATTTATTTCTCACCCGGGATAAAACACTGGTGCGAAAAATCAATGAAGCCTTTATGTCGTTTTTGCTGGAGCTGCATTACGATAAAAAACTGATACTGGAAACCTATCTCAATGAAATCTATCTGGGGCAGGATGGCCGTCGCTCGATTCACGGTTTCGGCCTGGCCAGTGAATTTTATTTTGGCAAGACGCTGAAACAGTTATCCATCGATGAGATGGCCATTCTGATCGCGATGGTAAAAGGTGCGTCCTATTACAACCCAAAACGAAATCCCGATCACGTGTTTGAACGGCGTAACGTGGTGTTAAACGCCATGCAGAAAAATGGTTTGATCACTGCGCGTCAGGCAGAAAAATTATCGAAAAAGCCGGTGGTCACCGTCAAGCATGCAAGCTCGGGACTGTATCCAGCGTTTATCGATCTGGTGAAATTGCAACTGCAGCAGGATTACCAGCCGGAAGATTTAAGTTCAGACGGTCTGCGCGTTTTCACCACGCTCGATCCCTATATACAGCATAAAACCGAGCAGGCTGTTATCAAGACTCTGCCGCAATTATCCGGAGATAAAGAACTGCAGGCAGCAGCGGTTGTGGTGTCGCCATCAAACGGTGATCTGCTGGCAGTGGTCGGCGGGCGTAAACCTTCGTATAAAGGCTTTAACCGCGCACTCAATGCCGAGCGTCAGATTGGCTCACTGATCAAACCGGTGATCTATCTCAGCGCCTTGCAGGAACCGTCGCGTTACACGCTGGCGACTATGCTGGATGATTCAGAATTTACCTATAACATACCGAACCAGGAAAACTGGCAGCCGCAAAATTACGATAAAAAATATCATGGTGATGTGACCTTGTATCAGGCGCTGCTCAAGTCGTACAACATACCGGCGGTGCGCACCGGTCTGGATATTGGGCTGGATAATGTTATCAAAACACTTTCTGCGCTGGGGTATCAAAAACCTGTGACAGCTTTTCCTTCGTTGACCCTCGGTGCCATGAACATGTCGCCGCTGGATGTCGCCAACATTTATCAGACCTTCGCCAACAACGGTTTTCACAGCCCGCTGCGCAGCGTACACGCGGTGCTGGATAAAGAACGCCAGCCGCTGGAACGTTATTCGCTGGAGGTGGACAACCAGGTCAAACCCGAAGCCATGGCGCTGGTGAATTCAGCGCTGATCGATGTTGCCAGATATGGCACCGCAAAACGTCTGGCCAAACAGCTGCCTTTGCAGGTCGCGGGCAAGACCGGCACTTCAGATGATTTGCGTGACAGCTGGTTCGCCGGCTTCTCCGGTGATGTGATGGCCGTGGTGTGGACTGGCTTTGATGACAACCGGCCAACCACGCTGACCGGTTCCAGCGGTGCCATGAAAATCTGGAAAAATCTGTTTACTGATGTTGCCTATAAACCCTATAAACTGCCTGCCATGCCGGGCATGGAAAGGCACTGGGTTGATACAAAAAACGGCCTTTTGTCTGAGAAAGGTTGCGAAAATGCGGTAGAATTGCTGTTTATCGAAGGC
>WFOC01000020.1 GCA_015488295.1 Gammaproteobacteria bacterium | reverse complement strand
GGCAGCAGGTGCTGGTGTTTAACCGCACCAAACACGGCGCCAACCGGCTGGCTGAACAGCTCAACAAAGACGGCATCACTGCCGCCGCCATCCACGGCAACAAAAGTCAGGGCGCACGCACCCGGGCGCTGGCTGATTTTAAAGCCGGCACTATCCGCGTACTGGTCGCTACCGACATCGCCGCCCGCGGCATCGACATCGACCAGCTGCCACACGTGGTCAATTTTGAATTGCCCAACGTGCCGGAAGATTATGTACACCGCATCGGCCGTACCGGTCGCGCTGGCAACGAAGGCGAAGCCATGTCACTGGTCTGTGTCGATGAGTTGAAACTGCTCAAGGATATCGAGAAACTGATCAAACGCGAAATCCCCAAAGAAGTGATCGATGGTTTCGAACCCGATCCTTCGATCAAAGCCGAACCGATCAGAAATGGTCGCAATAATAATGCCGGCGGCAAAAGACGCGGTCAGCAACCTTCACAGAAAAGACGTTCAGGCAACGGCAATACAAAAAAAGCGCCAAGGCCCGGCAAAAACGCACGAAGAAAAACGGCTGATGCCAACGGCAATACAGCCGCTTCACCATGGAAAAAACAGTCCGGTAAAAAGCACGGTAATAACCAGAACCGCGCACGCGATGCCGCATAAAAATTTATAACTTAAAATTTATAACTAATAATTTAAAATTATCTTCACCCGGAACAAAACATGTTAACAACAGCAAACGTAACTATGCAATTTGGTGCCAGGCCGCTTTTTGAAAACGTCTCGGTAAAATTCGGCAACGGCAACCGTTATGGCCTGATCGGTGCCAACGGTTGCGGCAAATCCACTTTTATGAAAATTCTTGGCAACGACCTTGAACCAACCTCGGGCAATGTTTCCAAAGATCCCGACGAACGCATCGGTAAACTGAAACAGGACCAGTTCGCCTACGAAGAATTTAATGTCATCGACACCGTCATCATGGGCCACGAAGAGCTGTGGAAAATCAAAGCCGAAAAAGATGCCATCTACGCCAACCCGGACATGAGCGAAGCAGACGGCATCCGCGCCGGTGATCTGGAAGCCGAGTTCGCCGAAATGGATGGTTATTCCGCTGAAGCCCGCGCCGGTGAATTATTGCTTGGTCTGGGCATTCCATCTGAACAACATTATGGCCCGATGAGCGAAGTCGCTCCCGGCTGGAAACTTCGTGTACTGCTAGCGCAGGCATTATTTTCTGAACCAGACATTATGCTGCTCGACGAGCCGACCAACAACCTCGACATCAACACCATTCGCTGGCTGGAAGATATATTAAACGCACGCAAATGCACCATGGTTATCATCTCGCATGACCGTCATTTCCTGAACAGCGTTTGCACGCACATGGCAGATCTGGACTACGGTGAAATCCGTATCTACCCGGGTTCTTACGACGATTACATGATCGCATCGACAGCTGTCACCGAGCGTCTGCAATCTGAGAACGCCAAGAAAAAAGCACAGATCGCCGAACTGAAATCATTCGTCAGCCGTTTTTCGGCCAACGCATCGAAATCAAAACAGGCAACCTCGCGCGCCAAACAGATCGACAAGATTCAACTCGCTGAAGTCAAACCTTCCAGCCGTAAAAATCCATACATCTATTTTGAAGAAGATAAAAAACTGCACCGCCTGGCGCTGGAAGTCGAAGGCCTGGCGAAAAGTTTTGATGAGAACTACCTGTTTGCCAATCTTGATATGATGGTCGAAGTCGGCGAACGCATCGCCATCATCGGCCCCAACGGCATCGGTAAAACCAGCTTGTTAAGATGTCTGCAGGGTGATCTGGAACCCTCAGCCGGCACCGTCAAGTGGTCAGAAAATTCACAGCTGGGTTATTACGCCCAGGATCACGCAGCCGATTTTGAAGAAGACAAAACCCTGTACGACTGGATGAGTTACTGGGGCAAGGAAAACGATGATGAACAATCGATCCGCGGCACACTCGGACGCTTGCTGTTTTCATCAGATGACATCGACAAAAAAGTCAGCGTTATCTCCGGTGGCGAACAGGGCCGCATGTTGTTCGGCAAACTGATGCTGCAGCGTAACAATATTTTGTTAATGGACGAGCCAACCAACCACCTCGATATGGAATCCATCGAGTCACTCAACCTGGCGCTGGAAAACTTTCCCGGCACCCTGTTCTTCGTCAGTCACGACCGCGAGTTTGTATCGTCACTGGCAACACGCATCATCGAGATGACTCCCAAAGGTCTGGTCGATTTCCGTGGCACTTATGATGAATACCTGGCGACACAGGAAATGGATAACAAACAACGTAAAGCTTCCTGAGAAAAAAGATAATCATACGCGTGGACTCCTGGCAGCTACAGCCTTGAGTCCACGCGCTGATTTACCGATGCTTCGCTCATGAAAAAAATCGCTGTCTTTGTCGATGTGCAAAACATCTATTACACCACACGTGACGTGTATGGCCGCCAGTTCAATTACCGGAAATTCTGGAAGCAACTAAGCTCGCAGGGTGAAATTGTTATTGCCAATGCCTACGCCACCCACCGCGGTGACGACAGCCAGATAAAATTTCAGGATGCACTGAAACACATCGGCTTCAACATAAAACTCAAACCCTATATCCAGCGTCGTGACGGCTCGGCCAAGGGCGACTGGGATGTCGGCATTACCATCGATGTCATGCAGGCAGCGAATGATGTTGATATTGTTGTACTGCTTTCCGGTGACGGCGATTTTGATCTGCTTCTGCAAAAAATCAAAAATGATTACGGCGTTACCAGCGAAGTCTATGGCGTAGCAAAACTCACTGCGCAGTCACTGATTGAAGCGGCTGATATTTTTCATCCAATTGATGAAGCATTGCTGCTGTAGTCATCTAAAAAAACAGGCTCGCTTTTATATTTTCTGCAAGGTTTTAAAAGCAACATCAATGGTTAAATTCAGCCACTCCAGTTTGCACGCCGCTTCGCGACCGGCTTTTGATGCCCGGTAAAAATGCGGTGTCATCAACAACAGCTGGTTGATCTGTTCATTATCAGAAAGCACGGTTTCAAACTGAAGCGCCTCTGAATCTAACAATGAAAATCGTTCCTCATCAAATTGCAGTACATCTGACAACTTTGTTTTTTTGATTTCATCATAAATAATTTCCCGCAACTCTTTCAGGTGTTGCGCACCGGGATCGACCAAAATGATTTTTCCACCGGGTTTTAGAATCCTGTGAAATCCCTGCTCACAGAAAAAACCGAACATACATATAATAATGTCAACACTTTCCTCTGCCACCGGCGGCTGCCGGTTGGTGCCAACCACCCAGCTTGTCAGCTTATTTCGTTTTGTTGCCTGTACGATGGCATCTTTGGAAATATCCAGACCGATAAAAGACAGATTATTTTCGCTCGGCTGCTGGCGCAGCTGCTGAAGAAGAAAATCAAAATAATAGCCCTCACCACAACCGGCATCGAGCAAGCAGAGTGCGTTATCGTTTATAATGTGCGCCGAGACATTCTGGGTTAATTTATCGGCAATGGCTTCATAAACACCGCTGTTTAAAAACCGGTTTCGTGCCTGCACCATGGCTTTGCTGTCACCCGGTTGTTTCGAACGCTTGTGCTGCACCGGTAAAAGATTGACATAACCCTGGCGAGCAATATCAAAACTGTGACCACTCCTGCAGACAAACTGTTTGTCGGTTTTCAAAAGTTTTTCCCCGTCTATCGGACAGGTCAGATTTTGTGCTTCAATGATGTTCATGTGCAAACAGATAAGTCAGTAAAAAAACAAGAAAACCCGCGTTGATAAAGCGCCCTATTATGTCAGATAAATTCAAACAAACAGACGTTTTAATCATCGGTGCCAGTGCTTCCGGCCTGATGTGCGCCATCGAAGCTGGCAAACGTGGCCGCAAGGTGGTGGTACTCGACCACGCCAACAGGGCAGGAAAAAAAATCCTGATGTCCGGCGGTGGTCGTTGCAATTTTACCAACATGAATATTGAAGCGGACAACTATCTCTCGCATAATCCGCATTTTTGCAAGTCGGCACTCAGCCGTTATACACAGTGGGATTTCATCGCGCTGGTTAATGAACACAACATTGCTTATCACGAACGTGATCTGGGCAAACTGTTCTGCGACAACAGCGCAAAAGACATTCTGGATATGCTGCTCGATGAATGCAAAAAAGCAAAGGTGAAAATAATTCTTGATTGCAGGATTGAGGATATAAAAAAAACAGATAGCGGGCGCTTTATCATAAAAACTTCAGTAGCCGGTTTCAGCGCCACATCCTGCATCATCGCCAGCGGTGGCCTGTCGATTCCGAAAATGTGTGCCAGCCCGCTGGGTTATAAAGTAGCCGAACAGTTCGGCCTTCACCTGTGGCCGACCTCACCTGGTCTGGTGCCGTTTACCCTGCAACCACAGGACAAACAAAAACTCGAAGCACTGGCGGGTATTTCTGTTGAATGCCTGGTCAGCAATGAATGCGCGCAGTTCAGGGAAAACATCCTGTTCACGCACCGTGGTCTTAGCGGCCCGGCAATCCTGCAGATTTCTTCCTACTGGCGGCCGGGCGAAACCATCAACATCGATTTTTTGCCCGGTATCAATATTGCTGAGTGGCTCACCACACGCAGAAAAAAGCAGCCGCAAGTCAAATTAAAAACGATTATTACAGAAATATTGCCCAAACGACTGCTCCCTGTCCTGCTTGATCCGGCATTTATCGAGCAACCATTGCAGAATCTTTCAAAAGAAAAAATTAACAACATCGCAAAAAAATTACAGCAGTGGCAGATAAAACCGAATGCAACGGAAGGTTACCGCACAGCCGAGGTAACACTGGGCGGTGTGGACTGTGACGAGATATCGTCAAAAACCATGGAAAGCAAAAAAGTGAAAGGACTGTTTTTTATTGGCGAAGTAATCGATGTCACCGGCTGGTTAGGCGGCTACAATTTTCAATGGGCATGGTCGTCAGGCTGGTGTGCAGGTCAGGTTGTATAAAAACTAAAAAAATTATTTACTGCCAAACTCGTTATCCATAACATCAATAATTTCTCTGATGAAAGCAATAAAAATATCAACGCCCTCCTGGTTGTCATTTTTTCGACATTCATTCATTGCAGAAATGGCAAGATTAATAGCGGCATGATAATTGCCTTTATCAACATGTCCCCATATATTTTCTTTTTCTGATTTAATATTCATAATATTATTTTATAAGAAATCACCAAAAAAAAGTTTGAGAATGCAGCGCTGTTTACACTTCATCAGACATAAAAGCCTTTCGTATTTTTACTTGACCTATGTCAATACGCGTATTGTTTCATTATATTCTAATGGAGTCAGCAAGAAAGTTAATTAATCCAGTAAATGTAAATAAACGGGGCGAAATCATGAAAAAACACTTAGACAAGTTGACACATATTTTAACAAGTGGTTCCCTTTTAACTCTTTCCCTGCTAACAGCAGGCGCAGCAAACGCAGGAACAATTGTAGGTACTGATCATGACTTATCAGCAAACGGTTACAGTGGCGGTGAGATTTGCGTTGTATGCCACACACCACATAACGCTGATACAACGGTGACCGAGGCTCCTTTATGGAACCACGCTGTTACCACTGTAAATTTTGCCATGTACACATCACCAAGTCTGGACGCAGCACAGGATGCCCAGCCCACCGGTTCTTCAAAACTCTGTCTGTCATGTCATGATGGTGTAACAGCTATCGACAGCTTTGGCGGCAATGTTGGCACGAACGTTATGGCTGGCAGCAAAGCCATTGGTCGTAACGCTGACCTGACTGATGACCATCCAATCTCCATCCTTTATGATGCAGCACTGGCTACAACTGATCCTGGTTTACACGATCCTACAGCAACCAATGTAACCATCGGTGATGGCGGCGACAAAACCAGAACTGACACAATTGCTGCGCTTATGACTCCTAATGGCAGAGTACAATGCAGCTCCTGCCATGATGTTCACAACAACTTTGTAGGCCCTGGTACCAGCAACCAGCCATTACTCAAAGTTACTAAAGCCGGCAGTGCGCTTTGCCTAACCTGCCATAACAAGTAATAATATGCCCCAACGGGCCTTCCACTCTGGAAGGCCCGATAAACGGGCTCAGAATGCTGAGCATATTAACTGAGCAGTATCAGAGGGGTTGTTATGCTTTCACCAATTCAAATCTTTAAGCAACTATTATTTTTATTTGCACTTTCTTCTCTTCTCGTCGGCTGCGCAGGCACCGGTGACAAATCCGAAAAAAGTGCTTTTTACCCCCCGCTGCCTAATCCACCCCGAATACAGTACCTGACCAGTTTCTCCGGTCCTGGTGATCTCGAACCGGACAGTGGTCTTAGCGAGTTTGTACTGGGTAAAGAATCTGAAAATTCTGCACTGGTCAATAAACCTTATGGCGTTGCTATTCATGATGGTCGAATCTATGTGGTCGACATAAGAGGCCCCGGTTACGCTATTTTCGATCTGAAAAATAAAAAATTTGATATCATCTACGGTTCATTTTCCGGCAAGATGAAAAAACCGATTAACATCTCTATTGACAAGGACGGCACAAAATACATCAGTGATACCGGCCGCAGTCTGGTACTGGTCTACGACAAGGACGATAAATTTGTCAGGATTATTGGTGATGGCGAATCATTCAAGCCATCCGACACCGTCATTGTCGGCAACAAATTATTTGTTACCGACATTAAGAACCATCGACTGGTGGTGGTGGACAAAAATACCGGCAAGCAACTCTACACAATCGGCAGCGTTGGCTCAAAAAATGGTGAGTTATTCTACCCCACCAACCTTACGCTCGGACCGGACAATCTTATCTACGTGAGTGAAACCGGAAATTTCCGGGTACAGACATTTACTCTCGATGGAAAATTTGTAAAAACCTTTGGCAAGGTTGGCACCGGGCTGGGGCAGTTTGCCCGTCCCAAAGGTGTCGCACTGGATCGCGAGGGCAACATGCACGTGGTTGATGCCGCTTTTGAAAATGTACAGATCATCAACAAGGACGGCAAACTGCTGATGTTCTACGGAGAACCCGGCGGTGACCGCGCCAACATCAACCTGCCTACCGGCATTGCCATTGATTACGACAACATTGATTATTTCAAAAAATATGCCAAGCCCGGTTTTGAACTGGAATACATCATTCTGGTCGCCAACCAGTTTGGTAAAAGCAAGGTAACTGTTTTTGGCAAGGGCCGCATGAAAGGCATGGATTATGCGGACGACGCAGCCGACTAAACACCATTATGAGAACAGAAGATACAAAACGTGAAACAGAGCGCCAATATTTTATGTGTAACGGCCACGCGACGATGGGGGATAATTCTGTTGTGTCTGTTAGCAACAGATGTAATGGCGGCGGAGATTGACACTTTTAGAGTAACCGATGTTGAAAGCGAACTGGCGCTACGTTACCTCTACGATGAACAGACTTTTTACTCATCCGGTATCAAAACACAACAGGACATTCGGCCGACATTTCAAGAAGAACTTACCGTCGATACTAAAAGTTATGTCTATCACCCCAACCTGTTGAGCCTGGACCTGGGGGCAAGCTTTCTGCTTGACCAGAGCCGTGTCGAGACCCTGAGCGACGAGAACAGCAACAATGAAAAATTGCTGGGATATAACGCACGCCTGGATTTTGTTAAAAACAAGCCCTATCCAGCATCGGTTTATTACACTAAATCAAACCCTTCCGTATCACTCGGTGTTGGCGGGCGCTTTCTACTGGAGAACACCCGTTATGGCGTTGATATGGCATTGCTGAAAGAGATTGTTCCGGTGCAGATTACTTTTAATGCCTACCGTCAATCTGCCAGTGGTGAAGGCTTTGAGCAGATCACCGATGATGTTATCGATCACACAAACCTGCGCTTCTATCGCGCCTATGGCAGGGGCAATTCTGCACAGCTCACCTACCAGACCAATCAGCGTGACTCACGAAGCGGCAGCCCCGGCCTTGCCATTCAGGAACGCACCACCAGCAACACTTCAACTTTTTTTGATTCAAAAAACATATTTGGCAATAACAGCCAGCTGCAGTTAATCACCAACGTGGCTTATACCACGCAAAAAGAATTTCCCCGGCGTGAAGAACTTCGCGCCTACCCGATTCTTAACTGGCAACATAACGACAGGATTAATTCTTTTTACCGCTTTCTGTATACCGACTCAGATGAAGAATCACAGAAAATTAACCAGAAACTTTTCACCAGCGGTTTTGGTTATAGCGACCACGACAGAATATACGGCAGCGCTGATATCCGCATTGAGGACAGTAAAAATACCGGGGTCGACTACCAGAGCCGAGGCGCAAGCTATCAGATAAACTACACGTTGCCGGTCAACATCGGTGCAATTACCGCCAGCTATAACGGTGCGGTGGACTATCGCGACCAGACGGCTGAAACAGCCGTTTTCAAAGTTTATGGCGAAGAACAAACCCTGACAGGCACAACCCAGGTTAACCTCAGCCGGCAGTTCATTGTCGACCAGACAATTGACGTTTCGAATATCAGCCGCACACAGATTTATATAGAAAACCTCGATTACCGCATATTACGTGTTGGCTCCACCACACAAATACAGCGTATTTCAACCGGCAGAATACAGGATGGTCAGGTGGTGCTGGTAGATTATGATTACCAGACCGGCGGCACCTTCGCCTACAATCTGGTCAATAACAACGCACAACTGCAGTGGAACCTCTCAAGCCGTTACGAACTTTACATTCGCTATAATGATTCACAACAGAAATTACGCGAAGGCAATCCCACCATTCCATTGAACTCCATCAACAGTTACACCTATGGTGGTCGCGCAGATGAGCAACTGCTCAATGGAATCAACCTTGGCGGTCAGGCATATATACAGGATCATAATGAAGACATTAATCCTTTTCTGCTGCACTATCTTGATGCCTATATCGACCTGCCGTTACCCCAGCTGACAAAGCTACGACTTTCCACACGCCGTCAGCTGATCGATAATGAAAATTCCGAAGAAGATGTTGACCTTACCGCCTACCTGTTCCGCCTGCAGGCACGCCCCTGGCTGCGTACCCAGATGAACTACGAATACAGTTACGAAACAGATGTCGGCGGCACCTTGAAACGCGAACTACGTATCCAGCGTTTCCAGTTTCGCTGGGCATTCCGTCAACTCAGCCTGTCAGCCAACGCCTATTACACGCAGGAAAGACAGGGCAGCACTGATCGTGATCGCTGGTCGATACGCGCCACTCTGATGAGGGCATTCTGATGAGCCGCCTGCTTCGTATCATAACGTTTGGCATCATGTCAGCCCTGCTTGCCAGCCTCATTACCGCCTGCGCCAGCAATAACGGGAAAACCAGCAGCATCAGCAAACCAGTATGGCCGGCACCACCTGCCACGACCAGAATCGTGTTTGAACAAAGCTTCTCCACCCCCGAAGAATTCGGCATTGAAAAAGGTCTGTGGCAATGGATCGGCGATTTTGTTTTTGGTGCTGATGACCATCGCATGATACGCCCGATGGCCATCGTCACTACCGACAAGCGGCATATTTTTGTCGCCGATCCCGGCGTGCGTGGCGTGCACCGTTTTGACCGGCATGATAATTCCTACAAACTGATTAAAGGAAAAAATGGCTTTGACCTGCCTTCACCGGTAGCACTGACAAGTGACAGCGCGGGCAATGTGTTTGTCACCGATTCAAAACTGGCCAGGGTTTTCATCATCCCTCACGACAGCAATTTTTTGCAGCCGTTCGAGCTGGACACTGAACTGCAACAGCCAACCGGCATCAGCATCGAACCAAAGAGCGGTAACATTTACCTGGTCGATACAGCACAGCATCAGATACTGGTTTTCGATGCTAGTGGTAAGCTGATAAACCGTTTCGGCAAGCACGGCATACACCCCGGCGAATTCAACTACCCCACCATGGTCTCGCAGCAAGACGGCACCCTGTTTGTCACCGACGCGCTCAATTATCGTATCCAGTTATTCGACCTCAATGGTGAATACCTCAGCAGTTTTGGCCAGGCCGGACAGTCCAGTGGCTATCAGGCACGCCCCAAGGGTGTGGCAACTGACGAAGACGGCAATATCTATGTGGTAGATGCCCTGCTGAATAACGTGCAATTATTCGATGCCAGCGGGCAGTATCTGATGACCATCGGTGAACAGGGACAGCGCCCGGGGCAATTCTGGTTACCCACGGGTATTTATATCAGCCCACAGCAAAAAATTTATGTTGCCGATTCACATAATCGTCGAATACAGGTGTTTCGTTACCTCAGTGACACAGGTAGTGGTCTATAATGATATTAAGAGATTCAACATCGCTTTTTAGCCGGGTTTTTACCATGTCTCAACTCTTTCGCCTGCTATTGCAATATACTCTGCTTATGTTATTCGGCAGTGGTGCTTATGCTGGCATTGCCAACACCAAACACAACCTGTCGGTCACTGGCACAGGCAATATCAAAGCCAGCACCGAGCAGGAAATCTGTATCTTCTGCCATACCCCGCACAACGCCAAACCCCAGTCACCACTGTGGAACCGTGCCTCTTCCGGCAGCGTTTACACGCCCTATAACAGCACCACTATTTTCTCCTCACCGGGTCAGCCAACGGGTGCTTCAATGTTATGCCTGAGCTGTCATGATGGCACCATCGCACTGGGCAGCGTGCTAAGTCGAAGCAGTGACATCGTGATGAATAACAACGTTACCACCATGCCGCAGGGAAACACACTGATTGGCACGGACCTCTCCGATGACCACCCTGTTTCATTCGATTACACATCCGGGCTGGCATCTCAGCGTGGTGAACTGGTTAACCCCGACACCCTGACCGGCGCAGTCAAAATTGATAAAACCGGTCAGATGCAATGCACCAGTTGCCACGACCCGCACAACGACAGCAACGGTAAGTTTCTGGTGATAAAAAACACCGCCTCCGCCCTGTGCCAGACCTGTCACATCAAAGATTTCTGGAAGGAAACTGCACATAGCACATCCAGCAAAACATGGAACGGCAGCGCACCTGATCCATGGCCAAATTCCAATGTAAACAATGTTGCCGGCAATGCCTGTGATAACTGCCATAAGCCACACAATGCCGGCAGCCAACAACGCATTCTTAATCATTCCGTCGAGGAAGATAACTGCATACCCTGCCACAACGGCAATGTCGCTAATTTTAATATCGCAATAGAATTCAATAAATTCTCCAATCACCCGATAACCGACTCAAGCAATGTGCACGATGCGGGCGAATCGGCTGTGGTTAACAGCCGGCATGTCGAGTGTGTGGACTGCCACAACCCGCACGCCGCCAATGGCAGCAACCCTCTTAACGGTGTGCGTGGCATCGATCAGAGTGGCAGCGAGGTCACTAACATCACCCGTACCGAACAGCTCTGCTATCGCTGCCACGGTGACAGCACCGGCAAACCTGCAGCGCGCACAACCAGACAGATAGAACAAACCAATGTACGAATGGAATTTGATACCGCCAACCCATCGTATCACCCGATTGCCGGTGTTGGTAAAAACCCCAACGTGCCCAGCCTGATTCCACCACTGACTACCGGCAGCACCATCACCTGTCTGGATTGCCACAACAATGACAGCGGCCCCGGTGCCGGCGGCAGCGGGCCTAATGGTCCTCACGGTTCAAACTATGAACCACTGCTGGAACGCCAGTACCTGACGCAGGACCCAACATCGGAAAGCCCGTCTGCCTACGCACTATGCTACAAGTGCCATGACCGCAACAGCATCCTGAGCAATCAGAGTTTCAGTCGACACAGCCTGCATATTCAGGGCAAAGGTATGGGCGGCGGTGGCATGTACAGATTGAGCACCCCCTGCAATGTCTGCCACGACCCACACGGTGTCAGTGCATCACAGGGCAACAGCATCAATAACAGCAAGCTGATCAATTTTGATACCTCCGTTGTATCTCCCAGCTCCTCAGGCCGCCTATATTTTGAATCAACCGGCACCTTTTCCGGAAAATGTTACCTGAGCTGTCATGGCAAAAACCACAACCCGAAAAGTTACCCCGGTGGTATGGGCGGTGGCGGTGGCGGCGGTATGTAGCGGACAGAACATGAAAATAACGCCACTAAAACAACAATACATCATTCGATTATTATCGTTTATGTGGCTGTTTGCCTGCTTCACTCAGTACAATCTGGCAACAGCAGACAGCATTAACACAGGCCAGGCAACAGGCAGCTCGGCACAAGCTGTCATTAAAAAACAAAAACCCGCTACCGGTTTTCAACAGGTCGAAAATTTTCCCGCCCTGTTACAGTCCGGTGAACTACAGATGAGCGACATTCCAGATCCACACTGGAACCCAAATGGCTGCATCGCCTGCCACAGAAGCACAAAAGCCAACGCCAGTGAAAAAAATATTCGTTACAAAGCCGTAGAGAAAACCTGCTATAACTGCCATTCACCTCGTTTTGATCATCGCTATATCCATCCCAACAATGTTCGCCCCGATGAAAAAATGCTGGCTGGCATGGACAAATCAATGCGTGCCACACTGGCAAAAAGCAAAAACATTATTAACTGCACAACCTGCCACGAAGTGAAGTTGCAGTGTCAGTCAAATATGAAAAAACAAAAAGCAACCAACCCCAAATTTTTCCGCGGCGGCCCGCATGAAACCCGCACCCAGCTCTGCTTTTTATGCCATGATAAAAACCAGTACCAGCGTCTGGACCCGCATAAACAAATTGATAAACAGGGAAAACTGCAAGCTAAAAAATGCCGCATCTGTCACGCTGACCCCATGGAAAGACTAAACAACATTACAGACATTAATCAGCTGCAGTTTAATGCAAAGCAGAATTTATCAACCATGTGCTGGGGTTGTCATCCATGGACACCACATCCCGGCGGACAGTTTACTTTTTTTAAAAAAGAATCTGGTCCCGATCACCTGGTAAAACCATCAGGCCACATCGAGCAGCGACTGAAAGAAATGACACAGAAAAATCACATCGCATTTCCACTGGAACCCGGAACCGGAAAAATATTCTGTGCAACCTGTCATAACGTGCATGAAAAAAATGTGATAAAAAACCCGGAAAAAGCCAAAGGTGCCGACAGTAAAAAACGCCTAAGAGAACAGAAAATATGTAGCTATTGCCACCTGAAATAATGATGAAACCTATAACAACAAACAGTTACAAAAAGGCCCGTCAGCTGAATTTATCAGTCCTGATCTGTCTCGCTGTTGCTCTGTTTTTAAGCAGTCATACCGCTTTTTCGGGCAGCATTAAAGGTTCCGCGCATGACCTTGCCAGCAAAGGTTTCGATGCTGGTGAGAATTGCATTATATGTCATACACCACATAACTCCGACATCTCGGTAACAGTCTCGCCCCTGTGGAATCACCAGCCAGCATCAACAACCTATGACATGTATTACACCAGGGATGACAGCCTCGTATCACAGCCCACCGGCGAGTCCAAGTTATGTTTATCATGCCATGATGGCGTTACCGCCATTGACAAATTCGGCGGCCGCACAACAGCCTCCTTCATGAGCGGCAACGCTGATCCAAACACAAAAAACAAACAAAGCGACAGTCACCCGCTATCGATTCTGTTCAATTCTGCATCAGCGGCAAGAAACCCCAGCCTGTACGACCCGGCCGTTACCACCATCACCATCGGCAGCGGTGGTACAAGCACACGCACTGGAACTATCGCAGAGTTATTGCTGCCTAACGGCAGAGTACAATGTAATTCATGCCATGACGTACACAATAATTTTGTTGGCAACAGTGCAAAAGACCAGCCCTTTTTAAAGATAACAAAAGCTCGTAGCGAAATCTGCCTGGCATGCCATAACAAATAGATTGACTGGTTTTAAATTAGACTGAATCATGTAAGATTCATCATCAAAATATTTTATAAAACACAAAAGGTAAAAACGTGCATATCAAACAACTTATCAGCCTTACCCTCTTTTCGTCACTGGTTCTTGCCAGCGGACTGAACAACGAAGCACTTGCTACCGGCAGCGGAAATTCCGCCATGGATAAAAACGCCGATCACCACACAGGTGTTTTTACAGGTGAGCTTATTGAAACGCTTAATTCTGGCGGTTATACCTACGCACACCTTAAAACAGACAAAGGTTCTGTCTGGGCAGCCGGCCCGAAAACAGCCATCAATAAATCAGACAAGGTAAGTTTCATCGGAAAAGTTGCGATGATCGATTTCTACAGCAAATCACTGGATCGGAAGTTTGAAAATATTTACTTTGTTGATGCCTTTATTATCAATGGTGTAAAAACCGGCTCCACGGTTATCGACCCGCATAAAAAAATTGATAAACCCCATGCTGCCGCATTGAAAACTTTCAGCAAAGCCGAAGACGGTCAAAGCATTGCAGAAATTCTGAACAACAAAGATGATCTTTCCGGAAAAACGGTAAAAGTTCGTGGCCAGGTAAGCAAGTATACCGACAGTGTCATGGGTAAAAACTGGCTGCATATTCGCGATAGCAGCAGCGATAAGGACATCACCATCACCACCAGTGACACGGCAAAGCTGAATGACATCGTACTGGCCGAAGGTAAATTGATTCTTAACAAGGACTTTGGCTATGGCTACATTTATGAAGTGCTTATTGAGGATGCGACGCTAGCGGTTGAGTAGGTAAAATCGTTGTCGTGTCATTCAACTCCTGCTCGATCAGGTCCATGGTGGCGCGGCCAATGTACTCGCTGTTTTTATCCAGCGATGCTGCCGCCTGTAAATAACTGCGTGCAATAATGCCACCCAGCGGCTCGGGGTTATAAAGCAGCCGCTTGATAACAAAAGGGTTAAAGGTCAGGGGATTGTAATCTCTGTCGAGATAGCCCTGTTTGATCAATAACTTTTCAACCGGCGTGCCGGGTTGTATGCCGATAAAAAAGATAAACGGCAAAACATTCTCCCTGCCGAACATCTGGTAGAGGTCTTTTATCCTGTTGATGGTTTTCTGCAAGGTCAGATGTGTTTCACCCGGTGCATTCAGCGGAATATATAACTTAACTTTCTGATTGGTATAACCGGCATCTTTAAACATCTGAAAAGCACGCATCTGCTGTTCCAGCCTGTAACCCAGCGTCAGGCTGTTAATCACTTCCTGAGTCCCGGTAAAAGACAGATCCAGACTGGCCAGACCGCTATCAAGCATCTTTTTTGCCAGCGCATCAGTCATATAATTCAGTCGTAAATAACCTGTCCACTGAGTTTTTAAACGCCGCCTGATAATCTCATCCAGAATCTCCTCAACATGGTGCGTACTGCGTCGTGTTGAACAAAATTGTGCATCGGTAAACCAGATTTTACTAACACCATAACGGCTGTTCAGGGATTCAATTTCATCAACAATTTCAAGCGGGTCACGATAACGTTGTTCGTGTCCTTCAATTTTGTTGTACAGGCAGAAATGACACTGGTAAGGACAACCACGTTTTGTATGCACACCGACATAATCAGCGGTGTATTCATGAATTGCCGGGAAAACCGATTCAATATACTCAAAGTTAACCGCGGTTAATGTTTGCAGATCAAAATTTTCTGTACGGTTCAGGAAGGAAATTTTTCCGTACTGGTCTTTGTAATAACATTCCCCCAGATGCGGACCATTATCATTAACTATCGACAACATGATCGGCTCGCCCTCACCTACGGCCACCACCGTATTCACCGGACAATATTTAACAATATATTTTCCAAAAATAGAAACCGCCGTGCCACCAACAACAATTCTGGCATCGGGCAATAACTGCCGCGTCAGTTTCATATAGGAAAAATTACGAAACCGGCTGGCAGTGTATTCATAGATAATAGAAAGTGCATCGATGGCCGCTTTAAAACGCCGCCACAGGCTGGGTGAATGATCATACTGCATCACCACATCCAGTGCATCATCTTCCGGGTGCGGGCCGAACGACTGCATGTTACGCCAGGAAAAAGCCACCACGTCAGGATTAACCTGCTGTATGCGCGCCTTTAATGCCTGCTTTCTTTGCGCCGGCGCAACCAGTGCCAGATCCAGCAACTGCTGCTCTATTTCAGGGCGCTGCTTGTGGATGAAATCCATTACGTAGATAACGCCACCGGGATAGATTTTCCAGCAGGGAAAGCGCACGTATAAAATCTTTTTTACTTTTTTGTTTGCCATGATTCCTTCATCCCTTTTATTTCCCTGAAGGTTTACGGTAGATGAAAAGGCTGCGCCATACAGTTTGTAAAGATCAGATATTTTTCTGCGCGTGGCACGTAAGGAAGAGATTCTTTTGGAATCCGGTAGACCTGCTCAATAATATCACTGAGATTATGATCGATGATGGAGTAACCTGTTTTTTCTATCAGGTGCAATACATTGTTAAAACTTTCACCCCTGAGGCGGTACTGCAAAACTTCGACATTGATGTTGGTCGTCAACAGGCAATACAGTTCTCTATCTTTGTTATGCCGCAACAGCCATTCACTGTTCAGGCTGCCTATCTCATTTGCGATTAACAGGTCATTCAGCGCAAAAGTAAATCCCCGCAGGGTAAATGAAATCGTGTCAGCAATATTCCTGTCCCTGCTGGCACTCTGTTTCAACAGGAAATCAAAATCGATGGCCATGTTCAAACCGGCGATCATCTGCGAGAGATAGGTGTTTTTATCATTCTCGTTTACTTCGATGCGAAAAATACTCTGCTCATCGCGCTTATCAAGAAAGCGGAGCCGTGCCGCCTGCTTCGGCCCGCTGTCAATACGAATACTGATCGGCAGGGCTTTGCCTGGCGACGGGCGGTCCGTCTTCAGGATAAGCAGAAACTGCGGTTCGTCTTCACGGTAAGCGACCAGCAATTCATGCTTTTCCGCATTTACCGTCTTTATCCAGTAGCCTTCTTTTGACGAGACAATCGTCCAGTTATCGGCATTGTTTTCTCCTGACACGGCGGAGCCGATCAACAGAAACAATAAACACCCGGTTACATATTTTCGCATGACATTTGTCCATCGTTAGTTTAACTAGTTTGAACTACGGTGCTTAATTTATCACCTGGAACCTGTCTCCTGAAATTAATCTTCCGGTGGTTGATCTCCTGGGGTTAAAAAGTTTGGAATATAAAATTCCTTGTATTTATCGATCATACCAACAACCGAGGTATTGATCAGCTCATCGACCCGGCGTGGCGGATAACCAAGCTCGGCAAAAGGTATATAAGGATTTTTTTCCTGGTGACACTGATCACATTCGATTGGCTTCTTATTGATGCCGCTATGCATCAATTTTTTCATCTGTGATTTCTGTTTCTGACTCAGCACCTTTTCTTCTGCCAGATAACGTTCCACAAAAGCCTTGTCCTCATTGCTATGCAGGAACCTGAAACCACCACCCTCAATGACACCTGGAGCAATTTTTGCGCCATAATTGCCGTAAGTCGGGTAAGAAGCGCCCTCGATGTGCGCATACGCTTTTTCGATTTCAACCAGTGCAACCGGGTTCTCTGTGCGTTCGCCTGTGTCCTTGTCATACCAGCGAAACTCAATTTTTTCATTCTTGTCCTCGGGTCGAATATGACAGGTCTCGCAAGCAGTGTAGAAAGCATGCATGTTAAGAAAACTACGCACCTCTTTTGATTTATCATGCGGCACATTACCGTGACACAGCACACAGTTACTGGCGTTATCCTGCTCCATCTCGAAACCGATATGATGGAAACGGCCTTCAATATACGGCTGGTCAATCACCCGGTAATCCAGATCGATTCTGGATTTTTTACTGGTTTCAAGAATCATGTTGGCAAACATACGTTCCTTGTCCGAGACACCTTCACCCATCTCTTTCAATGAAACGGCCGCCTGTTCCTTACCTTCAAAACCAAATACCAGCGGGTACATGAAATAGCCGTACCACACGGTAAAGATCATCAGCAGGACGACGTAACCTTTAAAGATTACCGCTTTAAAAAGCTTTACCATTCGTATTCCTCCCCGCCGAAGTTCTGAGGTTTTATCTCATCCTCAAGGCCGTTCTCAATCATCACCCGAACATACTCATTGTAATGTTCATGAATCATATCGTGCTCATTGAGATAACCGGTAAGCCAGACAGTCGCTGCTGGAAATTTTTCCGGCGCATAGTGTACGTTGTACCAGTGAACAAAAAACAGGAACAACACAGCAAGCAAGGCTTCATCGGTATGCATGATATAAGCCGCGTTCAACACAATACCGGGCACCACATGCGAGATCTCGTCACGCCACCACAACGCCGCGCCTGCCGGGCCGAGGATGGGTATACCCCAGTAAGGTGCAAAATAGTCAAACTTTTCACGCCATGACATGCGGTCGTGTCGCGGTGGCCGGTTGGTAAAGTAGAACAGGTATTTCCATAGCTGAATAATATCAACCAGATCTTTTTTGTTGGGCACCATCTCCAGTGAAAAAAGTTCACGAAAGAAACTGCCGACAGTCAACTCGCCCCGCTCCCTCAGTTTTACGACGTGCTCCCTGTAGAAACGAATCATCCAGTACGCGGTATGGTACACAAAAAGTGCCAGCAACACCGTGCCCGCTGCACGGTGAATCAGCGGCGCAATTTCCGTTCCGCCCATAAAATCATATAACGGTCTGGCCCACGCCTCTTCTGCGTGGCGCAGAGGAAAACCGGTCAAGGCCAGTGTGATCACCGAGGTGAATAACACCACGTGTTGCACACGCTGGTGTGATGAAAAACGATGGAAATAACGGACACCATCTTTTTCAACAATCGCCTGATATTTTTTACTCATGATGTCCTCCGTTTTTGCCCGTAGCCCTGGACTTTGAATCGGCTTCTTCTTTTATTTCGGAAATAACCTGCTCATAATTTTCTGCTTTCTTCTCTTTAAAGAAAGAGAATTTGGGGAACAGGCGACGCAACAGTTCAAAGAAGATCAGGGTCAGGAAGAAATACAGAATCACCGCCATCAAGGCTTTGAAAAAAATCAGCATATAAAACTGCATGGGATATTTTTCACGGTCGTAGGTGACATGTGTCTGGAAACTGGCGAGCTGCGCGGCGGCCTTTTCATGACAACCAGATGAACGACAGGTGGTGCTGACATTATTTTTGTGCACTGCTGAAGTCGGTGTATCCTGCCCTTCAATCAGATGTGCATTCTCACCGGCAACCACGTGACAGTCGATACAGTCAGGCGTGCGCTCGGAACCAAGAATAACCATCTTGCCATGGAAGGTCTCCTTATAACTGGTGATTACATCATCGAGTTCATGACGCTCGCGGAACGCTTTATCCTGATGACATTTTGCGCAAACCTCGATAGTCTCAACAGAGTAACGTGATTTGTGCAAGCGCGTGGTGACGTGCTCATAAAAATCTTCCGCAAAATTGCCATCGGTGTGACAGCTTTTGCAACGACTGATTGAACGTTTTGAAATGCCGGGTTCTTTTTTGCCTTTATAAAAAGAGAACGGACGGTACAGCGGCTGATCATGACAGCTCTTGCAATCAGGATAATCTTCTGCATATTTTTTGGGTTCGCCGTTTTCATCCAGCTTGCCATGCACACTTTTTGCCAGGGTCTCGGCAATATTTTTGTGTGAGAATTTTTTGTTTCCAGAGGGTTCTACAATATGACACTGCTGCGCGCAGTCAACTTTTTTTGCAGGTTTATGCGGGATACGATCAATATCGGTATGACAGTCCTTGCATTTGTTGCGCCGGTGCGGGCCGCTTTCAAACAGTTCCTGGTTAATGTAAAACAGCCGGAACTCACCGTTCTCATCGATCCGGCTCAGACCACGATGCTTGTGACAGAGTACACAGTTGAGCTCATCTGCAGCGTAAATCTCCGGCGTTATCAACACAAAAGAAATGATCGTTAATAGAAACTTAACAAAATAGGCTGGTCGAATATTTTTCATACCATTGTTCCCTTGTGTCTCATTTAATTGTGCTAGCGGTCAACTACTTTTACATCACTCATACATCTATAAAAAACAGCAGGCAAACCAGCTTAAAAAGTTATTCACTTGTGCAGCTTTTTCCGAAAAAAACAAAGCTAAACAAAATCCAATAACACAAAGTAATTGTGGTAAATAATACAGTTATAATATTAGGAAGTATAGAAACAGATATGCACATAAGTTGACGCATATCAAAATAGACCTGAATTATGCAGGCGAGAAAATGTTACACAGGAGACGTTGTTTATTGTGCAAGTATGTTGTTAAGAGAAGTATATTACCGGACGAAAAAAGCTGCCGCGCACAGTATCCACTGCACGCTTTAAGAAGCTATCACTTTTGAATATAACGATGTACTACCAATGATGTATTACTGCGTTTCATCCATCAACATTATGACGATCATCACCAGCACCGGAAGTATCGAGATCATAACCGCAATACACCAGATACATTTCTTTTTTAAACCTTTCTCATTTTTTTTCATTTCAGCCGCACCTCATTTGCAAGGTACTCCTTTTCATGGTTTGAAATATTGACATACATCAATATTTATACTCAGTTCTTTTTAAACCTTAAAACCCAGTCTAAAATGGTGAAGCCTATGCCACAGAAAGCTGACCACAGTCCGGTAAGCAGAAACCAGCCCAGGGCCTGGTTGTCATCATCATGCCATTCCAGCAGTGCAAAATAGATGCAGCCGGCAAAGAATATTATTATCCAGAAAACGCGATTTATTGTAGCCATACTCTATTACTGATAGTTTTTTCTGTTGGTATCGTACTATGAGATAATCAATTTAATCCCTGATAACATTAAAGCAGGCAATAATAAACTTGCAGACTTGATTGAAATCAACTTTTTATCTCGCTATTGTCTTATGATGGCAAACACGTGGCAATAAATTTGATTTCATCAATATAACGATACTAATACGAATAATGAAACATATCATTTTCATCGCAAGCCTGTTCACCATGTTTTTCAGCAATACCGCACAAGCTTTTGAAGATGACTCGGGATGCCTGCTCTGCCACAAATATCCCAAGATGGGACGCATCACCGAACAGGGCACCAAAAGAATTTATCAGGTCATCCCCAGCACCTTCGGTTCCACCGTTCACCGCAACGTGCCCTGCACCGATTGCCATAGCTACATCAAGCAGCTGCCGCACCGCGAGGTAAAAGAAGGCGTGCGTTGTGATTCGGAATGCCACTCCATCAAAAACCCCGCTACCGGAAAAAATTTCAGCCACAAACCCATTTATAACAAGTTTAAAGAGAGTGTGCATGGTCGTGAAAAAGTCGAGACCGGGCTCGATGCCGACAAACCTTATTGCGTCACCTGCCACACCAATCCGATATACAACCCGGATGAAGAAGAGCTGCCAGAAAGCATCGTTGACCGTTGCGTGGTCTGTCACGAAGACCGTGAATTTGTCGTCAACTGGTACAAACATACCAGCCGCCGCATCCACGAGGTAAAACGTTCGCCTTCAGAGATCGTCACCTTATGTTCTAACTGTCACAGTGACAAAGCACTTATCGCTCGCCATGTCAGAGCTGCCAAGGAAGAAGGCCGCGAACTGGGCAGAAAATTCCCAATCGCTGTCGAGTCTTACGATGAGAGTTTCCACGGCAAGGTCACCCGTTACGGTTTTACCAAGGCAGCCAACTGTCTGGACTGCCATGCCAAAAAAGAAAACTACTACATGAACGTGCATGACATCCGTCCTTCACGCGATCCGGAATCACCAGTGAATCCAAAAAACAAAGTAGAAACCTGTCGCACCTGCCACACTTACGCAGATGAAAATTATGCGCAATTCGATCCGCATCCGACAAGCAAAAAAGATACCAACGCGTTCCGCTATTACGCCAATATAATCTATGGCTGGGTCGGTAACATCGTCATCGTCATGCTGGTCGGCATGGCATTGCTCGAAACCATCGGCCGCCGTCGTGACGGTGTCGCCTGGATCCTGCGCAAGGGCTCATCCTGGTGGCGCAAATCCCCGCGGAACCGCGACCGTATCAAGTAGGTAAACACAGATGTTATTAACTGTCACACAACGGGTTACTTACAACCGGAAACAACCATGAAATTATCGGCTGAAGCAAAAAAAGTTCTGGAAAAATCAATGGCGCTTAACGGCACCGATGACAAAGAGCGTGCGGAAATAGAACAACTCATCCGCAACATGCCTGATGACCGTGTTCTGCTCTATAAAAACGTCGTGTCCAACCCGATTGGCGATTTGCCACGCTACTCCATCCATATCCGCATCCAGCATATGCTGACCTTCGTCACCTTTTTGACACTGGCCTTCACCGGCCTGCCCATCGCTTTCATGGACCAGATATGGGCAGTGCCATTAAACGATATGATCGGTGGCATCGACATCTCGCGCGTCATCCATCGTACCCTTGCCAGCGTGATGATTTTGACCATGCTTTACCACGTGTTCTATCTGATGTGGGTAGCAACACGCGACATTGCGCAGAAGCGCTTCGAATTACAGCGCAGCATCATTCCTACCTTCAAGGACGCGCGCGACTTTAAACTCGACATGCAATATTTTATCGGCAAACGTGACCAGCGTCCGGAGATGGACAAGTTTATGTACAAGCAGAAAATACATTATTTTGCTGCCGCCTTCGGCAACCTGGTCATGGTCATCTCCGGTTCGTCGTTTATCTTCCCTGAATTCTGGGCGATGGTTCTGCCTGAAGCCAGTGTTTCCTATTTCCAGGAAATGATGCGTCTGTCACATCCACACGAAGCATTGCTGGCTTTATTGGTCATCGCTTTCTGGCACTGGTACAACGTGCACCTGGCACCCGGCCGCTTCCCCATGCAGTGGACTTTCCTTACCGGCAAGATCACCCGCGAGCATCAGATAGAGGAACACTTCCTCGAATACCTGCGCAACCTGGTAGAACTGCCTGCCGAACGTGAATACCTGAGCAACCTGCTGGATGCCAGAGAACTTTCCCCCATCGAAGACGATAACAAGCTGATGGCTGCGGAGGAAACCACATGATCAAACAGATGACACCGCTGCAAAAAATACTGGCCTATTCCACACTGGCGATTATTTTTTTCTGGACCATATTTGGTGTTTTTACCATCTGGCTATACCTGACAGAATATTATTGATAATGAAAAACCTCATAGAGACAAAACAAGGGTAAAACCATGCACGCGATCAGCACACAGCTTATTACTTTCGTCGTACTGACAGTATTACTGTTTATCCTTGTCGGTATCGTGATGCTTATTTTAATCGATCACAAAAGCAAGATACCCGGCGAATTTCAGCATAACCCGTTCAGCATCATCGGCATCCGCCGCGAACATCCGGTGATCGCTTTTGTTACCACGTTTTTCCTCGGGGCCATCATCATCAGCCTGCTACTGGAACTTGGGCTGGTGCTTGGTGGCCATTTTGGACTGTTTAATAAAGAAGTCGAAACCCAGGGCCTGCTGAAAAAAATCAGCGACCAGCGTTTTTCCGAAAAGCAACGCCATTTCCATAACGTGCCCACAGAAAACAAGGTTGATCTGGGTAAAAAACCGGTCTGCTTCCAGTGCCACGGCGACTACCCGCACTCCAAAAAACGCATGGTCAGAACCCTGCTCAATATGCACACCCAGTTTGTCGGCTGCATGACCTGCCACACCGACCCACGCAAGATACCCGAAAACAGCTACAGCTTCCGCTGGCTTAATTATTCCGGCATCGAGGTCAGCGGCCCGCCCTTTGGCACCGATGTCGATCCGGACACCGGCTACCTGGTTGAAACCGACGACTATTATTCCAAGATCGTTGTCTACTCCGACCATTACGGCGATGAGCAACTGATCGAGATCACTGAAGACAGCAAAGATGCGAAAGATTTTATCGCGATAAAAGACAGCGTATCCGACGAAGACAGAGACGCGATCAAAAAGCATTTTCATGAACGCGTCATGGGTAAAGGCCGCTTCTGTACCCGCTGCCACACTGATGAGGAAAAGAGTTATCTGCCATTCCGCGAGCTGGGCTTTTCCCAGCAGCGCATCAATGACGTGACTAATCTGAATCTTGTTGGTATTGTTGAAAAATACCGGGAGTTTTATATCCCTAAATTATTCAACGATAAAACATCACTGCCGGATAAAGAAATCATAATCGGTGATGAACAGAAGCATAATGCAACCAAAGAAGAATTACTCAAAGGTCGTGCCTGGTGGCGAAAATCTGATGCAGCACAGCCAGCGGATTCGCAATAAACAGGTCGGCAGTGAACAACGCACTCGTAAACAGGCGACACAGCATTTTGTTTACTGCCTTTTTTGCCTGTGTTTATTCCTGTCTGCAGGCGGCGCACCACTCCATGCCGAAGAGATAAAAACCCGGAGTGCCGAACTCATCCTGCAACTTGGCCTCAACACCGATGCCACTGCAACAGACAACACCGACAAACAGAGCTTGCAACTGCCCAGCGATGTCGCCGTTTACAAAGACAAAATCTATGTTGTTGATGGCAGTCACCACCGCATTGTGGTCTATGACCTGCAGGGAAAATTCCTGTTCAGCTTCGGTAGCTTCGGCAGCAAGCTCGGCCAGTTCAATTATCCGGTAGGCATCGACGCAGCAGACAGGCGCATCTATGTTGCCGATTCCGGCAACAAACGCATCCAGATATTCTCTGACAAGGGTGAATTTCTATCCAGCTTCGCCATCAAAAATGAAGGTGAACATGGCCGCCCCATCGATATCATGCGTCATTCCAAAAGCGGCAACCTTATCGTCAGCAGCAGCCACCACCACCTGCTCACCTACTCACCCTCGGGCAAACTGCTGAAAAGATGGGGCAGCAACGGCACCGGCCGCGGCGAGTTCCGCTACCCTGCTACTCTGGATGAAATGCGTGACGGCCGCATCGCCGTGGTCGACGTGCTCAACTCCCGGGTACAGGTATTCAACAGCGACGGTACACTGTCACTGGTGGTCGGTGAATGGGGCGTGCTGCCAGGACAGCTGTTTCGACCCAAGGGCATTGCCATTGACAGCAAAGACAATTTCTACATCTCCGACAGTTACATGGGCCTGGTTCAAAGCTTCGGCGACGATGGCCTCTTCAAAGCCGTATTCGGCGAACACGGCCATCCTTACGCCATGCTCACCCCGGTGGGCATGACCATCGACAAAAACAGACTCTATGTTGTCGAAATGCAAAACAACCGAGTTTCTGTTTACCAGCTGGCCAACTGATGATGTTGCACTGGCCAATAAGCAGCCTGAAAAATCTGCGTGTAAATTCACACAACATGCCGCTTGCTGCTGGCCTGCTGCTCGTCGCCCTGCTGCTATTCAGCCACTTTAGCCAGGCCGCCATGCGCCAGCCATCCGCCAACCGTGAGTGCGCCACCTGCCACATCATGTGGCTGACTGAGTTCAAGCAGGAAGACATCAAAACACTGATTCCCTACGACCCCAGACCCACCATGCCGTCTGGAAAACAGGATGTCTCCAGCACCGAGCCGATATGTTTTTCCTGCCATGATGGTTTTGTACTGGAGTCACGCTTTTTATGGGAGCCGAATAAACACGCTCATCCGGTGGGAAAAAAACCCTCTGAAAAAATCAACATTCCGATTATTGATGGCAAAAACCTGTTTCCATTAAATGACGATGGAAAAATTTATTGCGGCTCCTGTCATACCGCTCACGGTGTCAACTGGAACCAGAAAAAAACAGCCGTATTCATGCGTGTTGCCAACGAGGACGGCCAGTTATGCATGGCCTGTCACAAAGAAAAAACCAAAGGCCCCCAGCACGGTAGCCACCCGCTAAAACGAAAAATTCAAAAACTGCTGGATGAACCGCCTGAAAAACTAATGACAGCCGGTGCCCGCTTCGCGCATGATGGTGAAGTGGTTTGCCAGAGTTGCCACAAACCTCACGGCGCAGTCGAAGAAAAAATACTGCTGCTGAAAAACGATAAATCACAACTCTGCGGTGCCTGCCATGTTAACCGCTACGCAAAAAACCGGGATCAGGCTGGCAAGGCCGGCACCCACCCGGTCAATATCAAGCCGGAAAACGCAAAAGTGCCTGAACAGATGCTGGCACAGGGAGCAAAACTTGGCAGCGATGGCGAGCTGATCTGCGAGACCTGTCACCGCCCGCATAATGCCCAGCCAAAAACCAGCCTGCTGGTCAGAAAAAATGTAAAAGACAGCCTGTGCCAGGACTGCCACAAAGACAAACGCACAGTTAATAACAGCAAGCACGACATGCGACTGGCGGATGAAGACAGCATCAACATCCGCAAACAGCCTGCATCATTATCCGGCCCGTGCAGCGCCTGCCACGTGCCGCACAAAGGCACCGGGCCTAAAATGTGGGCACGTGATCGCGATCAAAACCAGGACACCATGGCCTCTCTGTGCCTGAGTTGCCATAACAAGGAAGGTCTGGCGAAAAAACACACCGTTGGTGAATACAGTCACCCGGTTGGGGTCAACATCAGCAAGCTGGGACGCAGCGTGCCACTGCCCACCTTCAGTGACAGCGGTATTAAATGGAGTGATGTCGAACGCGGCAAAGTCAGCTGCGCCAGCTGCCATGATCCACATCAGTGGGATCCGAATAACATCCACAACGTCGGCGAACACGGCGATGATGGCGACAACACAAACCGCTTCCTGCGCATCACCAACGGGCCGGAAACCAAACTGTGCAAAACCTGCCACGAAGACAAATGGAGTATCAGCAATACCAAACACGACATGCGCAAGATGGCACCGGATGCCGAAAACGCGCTGGGGCAAACAGTGGCAGAGTCTGGCCTCTGTGGCAGCTGTCACCTGGTGCACAACGCCAGAGGCAATCGCCTGTGGGCACGTAACGACCTCAGTGGCCAGGGCACGGGGTTTATTGCCTGCTTCGGTTGCCACAATGACGATGGCCTGGCCAGTGAGAAAACCATCAGCAACCACTCGCATCCGGTAAATGTATCGATGAAAAGCCTGGGCATCGATGCCACTATCGAACGTTGGATTAGCGACATTGCCAATCCGTTCGACAAGGAAAATCTGCTCGGTGGCGAGCCGATTCCGCTGCCACTTTATGATTCAACCGGAAAACCCGTGGCCAAAGGTGGTCGTGTCGGCTGCGGCACCTGCCACGACCCACACACATGGACACAGCTGGACGAACCCAAAGCCAAAGACCCGAAAACCATCGAAGGTGACAGCGGCAACAGCTTCCTGCGCATCGCCGATAAAAGTCTGAGCCTGTTGTGTGTCAACTGCCATATCGATAAAAAAGGCATTTTCTTCAGCAAACACGACCTCACCGAACTGGAAGGCAAATACTCCACTCAGCTGGAGGAAAACCAGAAAGGCGATCTTGAAGGGCAGCATCTGTCCGGCCCCTGCATGCATTGCCACCGGCCGCACAACGCCAAAGGCCCGGCATTATGGACACGTGGTAAAGGCCCCGGTGAAACGGCCATCGCCGCGCTGTGTACCGACTGTCACCAGAAAGACAATCTGGCGGCTGACAAGCTACCCGGCAAGCACACTCACCCACTGGGCAAAGATGCCAGCCATTTACACCACGACAAACGCATTCCAACCTTTGCCGCTGACGGCGGCAGAAAAAACAATGGCAAAGGCAATGTTGACTGCGCCAGCTGTCATGACCCCCATCGCTGGAACCCGGACGACAACAATGATCGTGGCCTGGCCATACTGTCTGAAGATGGCGACACCTCCAACAGCTTCCTGCGCCTGAGTGCCAATAAAAACAGCGCCCTGTGCATCACCTGCCATGCTGACAAGAAAACCATCATCGGCAGTGACCACGACTTGAAACACACCGCCGAAGACAGCCGTAATACTCTGGGGCAAAAACAGGATGTGTCCGGTGTTTGCGGCCAGTGCCACGTACCGCATAATGGTGAGGACGGTGCTTATTTATGGTCACAGAAATTTGGCAGCGGCGATGATCCCATAGAACAGCGTTGCCGCAGCTGTCACAATCCGGCCGGTTATGCGGCACACAAAAACCCTGAACTGGCAAAGCACCCACAGCAGGTAAAACTCTGGTCAAATGAAATACGCAAGGACATTCATCCCGGTAAAGAATTACCGGACACTCAGGTATACGACAAGAACGGCAAACGCACAGACTTTGGCAACATCACCTGCGCCAGTTGTCACAACCCGCATCAGTGGGATGCCAGCAAAAACAAGGAAGGACCGGGAAAAAATCTGGAAGGCGATGCGCGCACCAGTTTCCTGCGCGCCAGAAACAGCGACAACATCGTTTGCGCTGAATGTCATGGCAACGATGCCATCTATCGCTACAAATATTTCCATAGCGAAAGCGCACACAAAAAACATCACATGTTTAAGTAGAGTGGTTCAGAAACCAGATTTTAAACGCCAGCAGCGAAGTTGGTAGTTATCAGTTGGCAGTAAAATGCAAAAGCATTGCTTGTGCGGCAAATTATGTGATTTTCAGCTTTTTTTATTTTTAACTGATAACTACCGACTGCAAACTGATAACTACCAACTTCCCTCCCTGGCAGAAAACAGACACTAAAACGGTGGGCACAATACCCCCTCCCTACATCATGCTGTCGATAACCGCATTCAAGGTAGCACTAGGACGCATGACGTTTGATGCCAGCGCTCTATCCATACGGTAATAACCACCAACATCCGCTGCACTGCCCTGCACTTCATTCAGCTCGGCAACAATCCTGCTTTCATTCTCAGTCAGTTGCTGCGCAACGGGTATGAATGCTTTCTGTAATTCTTCATTATCATTCTGCTCTGCCAGGCATTGCGCCCAGTACATGGCAAGATAAAAATGACTGCCACGCGTATCCAGCTCGCCGGTTTTGCGTGACGGTGATTTATTATTGTTGAGGAACATGCTGTTGGCTTTATCCAGCGCTGCGGCAAGCACTTTTGCTTTGTCGTTGCCGGTTTTCAATGCCATGTCTTCAATAGAGACAGCCAGCGCCAGAAACTCGCCTAGCGAATCCCAGCGCAGGTGGTTTTCTTCAATCAGCTGCACCACCTGTTTGGGCGCAGAACCACCGGCACCGGTTTCGAACAAGCCGCCACCAGCAAGCAACGGTACAATAGACAACATCTTGGCACTGGTGCCCAGCTCCAGAATCGGGAACAGGTCGGTAAGGTAGTCACGTAAAACATTGCCGGTCACCGAGATGGTATTTTCACCGGCTTTGACGCGCTCCAGCGTGTAGTTAATGGCATCGACCGGTGCCATGATCTTAATTTCGAGACCATCTGTGTTGTGATCTTTAAGATAGGTTTCTGTTTTTGCAATCAGCCTGGCATCGTGTGCACGGTTTTTGTCCAGCCAGAAAATCGCTGGCTGG
>WFOC01000019.1 GCA_015488295.1 Gammaproteobacteria bacterium | reverse complement strand
GCATTATCTATTTCGTCAAATGCTTTAACTTCTCCACCCATAGCTTCTGCCATGACTTTCGTTAATGCCGCTGTTAGCGTTGTTTTTCCGTGGTCTACGTGACCAATTGTGCCTACATTTACGTGTGGCTTGGTTCTTTCAAACTTTTCCTTAGACATGTCGAGTGTCTCCCCCGGAGGTAATAATCAAATTAACAAACAATATTTAAAAACAAACTTTCTTTACTTAAGCATTCACAGCATTAAAAACTGCAACCTTAAAAACAATGGAGCTCATAACCGGATTTGAACCGGTGACCTCTTCCTTACCAAGGAAGTGCTCTACCGACTGAGCTATATGAGCCAAAACCCTTAAACACCCTGCCTGACTCACTTTATACAGCTCTGTCAACGTGGGCCCTATCAAACCTGGCAAACCTGGCAAACCTGGCGCACCAAATCTGGAGCGGGTGATGGGAATCGAACCCACGTATTCAGCTTGGAAGGCTGAAGTTCTACCATTGAACTACACCCGCATTTACTTTTTTTGCGAGCGACCTCACTTATGAGGAATACTCCAAACTTTTGGTGGAGGGGGGAGGATTTGAACCTCCGAAGGTAGAACCAGCAGATTTACAATCTGCCCCCTTTGACCGCTCGGGAACCCCTCCAAAAATCAAGCCGCGTATTTTGCTTGAGCGCAAGCCATGTGTCAACCACAACATGCCAACATAACGTACTGATGCGACAAATATTTTTCAGTACAGCGCTATAATGCTAAAACATACAAATTTTAGCCTCTGACCTGTGTTGGTATTTTGCCAATTTCGACAAAAACAGGCGCAGAATGAAAACGCCCGCAGCCTCATTTTTACTTGCAGGGGCTGCGGGCATATTTTCTGGAGCCGGTGACAGGAGTTGAACCCACGACATCCTCATTACAAGTGAGGCGCTCTACCAACTGAGCTACACCGGCAAGGGGCGCAATTGTAGGGAATCGACCCGCTGAAAGCAATACGATTTACAGGAAATACAGACTTTTTTTTGAAATTATTCCGTTTCCCGGGCAAGCCCGGGGCAGAACCGGGAATTTATGGAATATCAGCCAGCGCAATCACGAGGCTGTCGACTCACCTTTTCTTTTTTAGTCAAACGGGTGTATGGCTCAAAAACAGATTCGGGGATAGTTACACCTGCAGCCAACCGGTAATCCAGCCAGTAAACAATGTGCGTCCGAAAAACCGGCTCCACAGTCACATCAAAGCCAAGCCCCCTGACTTTTTTGGCCAGCCGGTAGGCGCTGTTTTTGTTCCTGAAATACCCCAGCGAAAGACCGTTAATCTTTTCACCATCACGAATTACGTAGAAATCTTTTATTTTTTTTGCTTTTAGCTGCTTGCCAGTCTTGATTGCCTGCGCTCGATTTTTCTCCGGCTTTACGTAAACCCAGTACAGGTTTAGCTCTTTTTCTTCACCTCCACGAAAATCAGCTTCAACCACATAAGACTTGATATCACGCGTCAGACTGCGCAGCCTGGCCAGATTACGAAACGGCCCCATGGTAAAACAACTGGCACTCTGCTGCTGCACTTCCTCTGCCGGCCCGGCCGGCTCTTCCCGGACAGCACTCACCGACTCTTCCACAGCATCTTTTGCGGGCATCGATACCACCGGAGACGGTGAAACCACTCCTGGCGTTTCTGCCTTTTCCGGCAACTCGGCAACCCCCTGTTCAGAGACAGTATTTACAGCAACAACCTGTTCAGCAGAAGCCGCCGATAAACTTTCTACTGCCTCGGCACCTGCCGCCTTTTCACTTTGTTCTGCCTGTTCTGCCTGTTCCGTGCCCGGCTGCGACTTCAGCTCACTGAGAAGCACGATGGTCTGCACATTTTTTAACGCCGGCACATCATCATAATCAGCAGATGACGGCCGACTCATTTCCAGACCGATATAAGCAAGATTTAATGAGAGTACAAATAAAAACAACCAGCGCATATTATTTCCCCACCCAGGATCCACGCTGCGTCATGATGCGATACAGCCCCCGCATAACCAGATCAGGTTCATGCTGCATTTCCGGCATATCAGGGTAAGCAAGAACAGTTTCTGCAAAACCGCCACTAATAATTATTTTCATCGGGGAATCCATTTTCTGCTCTGCAAACTGACAAATTTCTCGAATACCGGCTCGCAATAATTTATGCAACCCCTGATTAACCGCATCATCGGTGTTGTCCGGCACGCAGTCAGCGTCAAATTGTACATCAAACGCAGACTCCACATTTGCCGTATCCGCCAGCAAGGCCTTATGCATGGTAACGTATGAAGGCAGAATATAACCACCCAGATGCTGCCCGTCTTTATCAATAAAATCAAACGTAACACCGGTTCCTGCACTGATAACACAAAGTGAAAAACCGGGGTATTTTTGATAACCCGCGACCACTGCTGCCCACCGGTCCGCACCATGCTGCGCCGGATCCTGATAGGCATTTGTTATATCGCCAAACTGCTTTTCAGTTTTCAGAATTGCAATATCACACTGCCAATGTTGCTGACACCACTCACTCAAAGCCTGCTGCAATGCGCCATCAGCAACACATACAACGAATATATGCTCAGGCTTTTCCAGTGCAGCGAATAACGCATCGAAAGTATCAGCACATTTATCCAGCGCACAGGAAGCCGCGCCACTCGCAACAATTTCTTCTGCTTTCCATGAAGCCCACTTGATTCGGCTGTTACCGATGTCGACGGTTAATATCATGACATGGTCGCCGCTTCACCCGGCCGCACACTCACCTCTGCGCTACTAAAAGCACGCAACTCACCATCAATCAGCACCAGCAGTTCAGCAGCATCATTAACACCCTGAGCAATGCCTGACAAAGTTTCTTTATCGAGAATAATATCAACCTGTTTCTGTTTACAAAAATCGTATGAGCGGCGAAATTTTTTCAGACTTTCTTCAGATACCCGCATAAAGTCCCGGCACACAGCAACAACATTGCACAGCAGCTCGGAAGCGACAACATGCCTCTCCGGCACTAGCGCTGTTTTTTGCAATGCAATCTGCTCGCAAAGATCGGTTAGCAGCAACAGTTCATTACCGTCTACCCGCGCACTGCCCAGCATCTCGTAATTCAAACCCAAACCGATAATCACTGCAACCTGTTTTCCAGCAACATTATTATCCAGTCGCACACTTTTCACCGGCTGCGTTTCAATCAG
This sequence comes from Gammaproteobacteria bacterium, assembly GCA_015488295.1. Taxonomy (GTDB): domain Bacteria; phylum Pseudomonadota; class Gammaproteobacteria; order SZUA-229; family SZUA-229. Next base: position 49,004 of record WFOC01000019.1, on the reverse strand, counting down.
GATACCGGCAATTTTTTTGCCCTGCACATAAACATCATTAGGCCATTTTATCTGCACCTGCTTTACACCAAAATTTTCCAGTGTTGCCACAATTGCCAGTGCGATAGACAGCGGCAGCAAGTGCAGCGGCTGCTCCGGCAACACAAACGGCCACGCCAGACTCATCGCAATATTATTCGATGACATAAGCCAGCGCTTTCCACGCCGCCCTCTGCCCGAAGTCTGCTCTTCAGCAAAGCAGGCAAAGGGCAAGGCTCTTCCTGACCCGCTCTGCTGCAGACACCAGCTATTTGTCGAATCAATCGACTGATGCACAACCACATCCAGCGCTACATCAAGCTTTGACACAACCGCAGCAGCCAAACTATCTGCCTGCAGGAAACTGGCACCCACCCGTTTTATCACAACAATTCTCTCAACAAAAAAGGCACTTTATAACACAGCACAGCCGCTGTTACGCTCCCATCCACCCCGGATTTTCAACCAGAGCACCTGCCCTCCACCCAACCCCGCCAAAATCAGCGGCTGCTACAAATCAAACAAGCCGCATAACTGGTTATTTTTTACTCAACACGCTCATTTTTAAACAAAACACAGAAGAGCCCATATTTCAAAACAAGTGCATGATTTAATTAAAATAAAAATATCCGCGCAACAGAAGAATGTTGCCTGAGCAACAAATCATGTCATTTTTTCAACAAAAAACGTTCAGTATTTTTTACACTATGCTATAGTTTCTTCATCGATTGGTAGCACCATGACTTTAAACGCATAACACACCTCACCCATCGATCTCTAACTGTTCTAAAAAACTTAACAAATATATTCCCGTATTTTTTAAAGGCACCCAGTGCGAGCCTCGCTCTCACTGTCGCAACATCTGCTGCCTGTAGTTGGAGAGCACCAATGATCACCGTTCGTTTATTTCAATGCCGTTTCACATCAACACTTTTTATCCTGTTAGCAACACTGCAAATAACTGCTTGCGGCACTGAAGAGCTCGCAACAGCAATTTCTCCTGATATTGGCTCAAACCCGACAACAGAAGTCACCAACACCAGCAGTGCCGCCGTCATTTATGGCGTAGACACTGGTAGCGTTATAGAGGATGTCGACCCTGACAATGACGGCCAGCTGGAGGTTACAGGCAAACTAAACATCATTGACAACGACGGAGGCGAAACCTCTTTTCTTGCAAAAAGAACCACTGGCAACTACGGTACCCTTGAAATAGATGCTGATGGAAACTGGCGCTATGTCGCTGACAACAGCCAGAACAGTATCCAGAACCTGAACAGCAACGAAACACTTGCAGATAACATCACCGTCAGCAGCACTGACGGAACAACACACATCATTGAAATCACTATTATTGGTGTTATTGATACAAGTACCAGCACTGGCACCCCGCCAAACAATCCAGCCGTAATCAGCGGCACAAATACCGGCAACGTAACTGAAGATGTCGATCCGAACAACAATAACCTGTTAGAGGTTAGCGGCCAGTTAAATATTACCGACCCCGATGCCGGCGAAGCCATCTTTATCGCAACCACATATAACGGCAACTACGGTGGACTTACAATTAATGCAGCCGGTAACTGGAGCTATGCCGCCAGTAACACACAGACAAGCATCCAGAACCTGGCAACCGGTGCAACACTCACCGATAACCTGACCATCAGCAGTGTCGACGGCACAACGCACGTCGTAACAATCACCATTGTCGGTGTAGATGAAAATGTCGCAACAGCTAACATTACTCTTTCATGGACCCCGCCAGTTGAGCGCGAAGATAACAGCGCCTTATCTTTATCAGCGATTGCAGGCTACAAAATATATTACGGCACAACACCAGGACAGTATCCAAACAGCGCCACTATCAACAATAGCGCTGCCACAGGTTACACTCTCAACAACTTATCTTCAGCCACCTACTACCTGGTTGTAACCACCATTGATACCAGTGGCCGAGAAAGCCAGCACTCCTCAGAAGTCATGCTCGCTATTTAAGACAGGGTATCACCACAAAAATGCACGCTATGTAAACAATAAAGTTTTGTCATTTTGGTGACAAAACTGTCATATGCGCAACAAAAAACTTCCTCTGTTCGCTAGAACATAGTAGAATCCCGGCATCATTTGACCGCGCCATGCTTTCATCACCTGAAAGTCCAGGTCAATCGATTTCTAAATGCTCCAAAACTAAATCTTAACTCCCGTTAATAATTGCACTTCAACAAGAGCACGACTCTTGCTGACCGATGCGTTTCGCCCATAGGTTAATGAGCACCATGATATTTTCCCGTATCCAGAGACCCCGTTTTATCTCAACGCTGTCTGTTTTATTTTTAGCACTGCAAATTTCTGCATGCAGCACTGAAGACCAGGTCAACGCCTCAACAGGCAGTATTGAGCAGGACGGACAAACAGCTATAGACGAAACAAACTCCAGCCGCACCGTTATATTCGGCGGCACAGATAGCGGCAGCGTCATAGAAGATAACAACCCGGACAACAACCTGCTTGCAGTCACCGGAAAACTGAGCATTATCAATACAGACAGCCGTTACACAAGCTTTATTGCCGACACCATCATCGGCAACTACGGTAACCTCAACATCGACAGCAGCGGTAACTGGCGCTATACCACTGACAACTCCCAGGCCATCATTCAAAACCTTGCCGCAGGCGAAACACTGACTGACAATCTCACTGTAAGCAACATTGGCGGTGCCAACCACACCATCACTATAACCATCATCGGCGTTGACGAAGCCGGTACCCCGCCCCCCAGTCAGCCTGCTGTAATTAGCGGAATCAACTCAGGTACCGTGATAGAAGATTTTGACCCCGATAATAACGGCCTGCTAGAAATCAGCGCCAAACTAAATATTAGCGACAGCGACCCCGGCGAAGCGTCTTTTATCGCCAACACCATCACTGGAACCTACGGCAATATCGTTATTCATACCGATGGAAACTGGCACTATAGCGCCAACAATAACCAGGCCGCCATCCAGAACCTTGATACAGGAAAATCACTGACAGACAGTATAACCGTCAGCAGCATCGATGGAACTACACACACCATAACCATCATCATCCTCGGTGTAGATGAAGTCGCCACCAATACCCCCGCCATCATCAGCGGTACCAGCACTGGCAGCGTAACTGAAGACATCGACCCGGATAATAACAACCTGCTGGAAGTCGCTGCCAAACTGGACATCACAGATCCGGATGCCGGCGAAGCCGCCTTTATCGCGAACACCATCAATGGCAACTACGGCAGCCTTGTCATCGACACTGCCGGCAACTGGAGCTATGCCACAAGCAACTCGCAAGTCGCCATTCAGAACCTGGCGACCGGCGCAACATTAACCGATAGCCTGACTGTCAGCAGCATCGATGGAACCACGCACACTGTAAGCATCACCATTATCGGTGTCGATGAAAACATCGCAACAGCTAACATCACTCTCTCCTGGGTCGCACCGGTTGCGCGTGAAGACAATAGCGCCCTGTCCCTGTCCGCCATCGCCAGCTACAAAATTTACTACGGCACAACACCTGGCCAGTATCCAAACAGCACCACCGTCAATAATGGTTCAGCCACCGGTTACACACTCAACAACCTTTCTTCCGCCACCTATTATCTGGTTGTAACCACCATCGACACCAGCGGACGTGAAAGCCAGTACTCTACAGAAATCACTATAAGCATTTAAACAGCTCCTGCCCGACACACACAAACCAGGCAAAGCAAGCAGAATATTCCGCCTGCTTTGCCTGCACTCTACACAAACCTCAAAAAAACACCTGCCAATCACTGCCTGTTCCCGTAGCAGAATATTTCTCAGCAAAAAACCCGTTTCAGCGTTAGAATACGCGGCTGATTTATCACCAAAAACAGTACAACTCTATGTCAGCTGAAGACGAAGTCACCACCCCGACAAATTTTATCCGCAACATCATCCAGAGTGATCTGGATTCGGGCAAACATAAAAGTATTCATACCCGTTTCCCGCCGGAGCCAAACGGTTATCTGCACATCGGTCACGCCAAATCCATCTGCCTCAACTTCGGTGTCGCAGAAGATTTTAAAGGCCGGTGCAATCTGCGCTTTGATGACACCAACCCGGAAAAAGAAGACATCGAGTACGTCAACGCCATCATCGAAGATGTGAAGTGGCTGGGTTTTGAGTGGGCCGGCCTGTACCACTCCTCGGATTATTTCCAGCAGCTGTACGACTACGCGGTGGAGCTGATCAAACAGGGCAAGGCCTATGTCGATTCACTGAGCGCGGAACAGATGCGCGAATACCGCGGCAGTCTGACCGAAGCCGGCAAGGAAAGCCCGGACCGTAACCGCAGCATCGAAGAAAACCTCGACCTGTTTGCACGCATGCGCGCCGGCGAATTCGAAGACGGCAAATATTTACTGCGCGCCAAAATCGACATGGCCTCGCCCAACATCAACATGCGTGACCCGGCACTGTATCGCATCAAAAAAGCCCATCACCAGCGCACCGGTGACGAGTGGCCGATCTACCCGATGTACGACTACACCCACTGCATCTCGGATGCGCTGGAAAACATCACACACTCCTTATGCACGCTGGAATTCGAAGACCACCGCCCACTGTACGACTGGGTGCTGGATCAGGTCAAAACACCCTGCCACCCACAGCAGATCGAATTCGCCCGTTTGCAGCTCAAATACACCATCACCAGCAAGCGCAAACTGAACCAGCTGGTCGAAGACAAACACGTCGACGGCTGGGATGACCCGCGCATGCCGACCATCTCCGGTCTGCGCCGTCGTGGTTATACGCCGGCTTCCATCCGTGATTTCTGCGACCGCATCGGCGTTACCAAAAAAGACAGCTTCATCGAAGTTGCGGTGCTGGAAAACAGCATCCGCGAAGATTTGAATGAACACGCTGTGCGCGTCATGGGCGTGTTGAAACCACTGAAAGTCACCATCGAAAATTACCCCGATGGCCAGGTCGAAGAGCTAACCGCAAAAAACCATCCACAGAAAGAAGCCATGGGCACGCGCAAGATTCCTTTTTCCAAAGTCATCTACATTGAGCGCGATGACTTTCTGGAAGACGCACCGAAAAAATTCTTCCGCCTGTCTGTCGGCCGCGAAGTACGCCTGCGTTACGCCTACTACATCACCTGCACCGATTTTGTAAAAGATGAAAACGGCGAAGTCATCGAACTGATCTGCACCTACGACCCTGAAACCAAAGGCGGTTCATCACCCGATGGCAGAAAAGTCAAAGGCACCATCCATTGGGTGTCTGCCGAGCACGCCGTGGACGCAAACATCAACCTGTACGACCGCCTGTTCACCCACCCCAACCCGGCGGCAAGCGACGACATTACCGAGCATTTAAACCCGGAATCACTGACCGTACTGAACAACTGCAAGCTGGAAGCCTGCTTGGCAGAGGCGAACACAGAAACGCCGTACCAGTTCGAGCGTACCGGCTATTTCGTCAAGGAAGCAAAAGCCGAAACACTGACCTTTAATCGCACGGTGACACTGCGCGATACCTGGGCAAAGATCGACAAACAAAACCAGTAAAACCACTATCAGTTTTTTCCTACAGGGTTTTCCAGCCCTGGCTGATAGCAGGAAATTCCGAGCTTCATTAAAGTTTGCATCACCGGCAAAAAACAGGGAATGTTTTGCCGGTGACAAATGCACCAAACAATGGAGAAAAGGAAATGGAAATTCTTAAATACGCCTATAACGAAATCTGCTGCTTCATAAAATCCAGCTTTGATATTTCAATGCAAAAAATCCAGCAGATCTTCAACCTGTAAAACCAGAAGCTACGACACACCCCAGGTTTCACGTTTGAGCGCGACCACCACCTCGGCACCGCTGACGTAACGTTTGTCAGGATTTTTCTGCAAGGCTTTGTTAAAAAAACGAAACACAAAAATGCCTTCCGGCTCCTGCAGGCAAGCTTCGTCCAGCTGGACAGCACAAAAGTGATTTGATGTAAATTGCGCGGGCAACAGATGGCCGGCAAAGCAAAACATCTGCGCCTCCAGCAAGCGCGCGCAGCTATTCTGCGAAGAGAACAGAATCAGTAAAAAAAGAAAAATAAAGCCACCGGTACTGATTCAATAAAGCACCTGTCTACTATGCTCGTGATCGCCTGAATGTGTCAGTTGAATGTAGTACAGTTGCACTTTTTCCAACACATGAGCGGATTCTAGCTAACGCGCACCCGGGCGAATTTGCGTTTGCCGACCTGAAACACAGCGTCGGTACCTTTCTGGATTTTCACTGATTTATCCGCCACTTTTTCACCATCAATTTTGGCCGCACCCTGCTGGATCATACGCATGGCATCACTGGTGCTGGAGCACAGGCCGGCATCTTTCAGCAGGTTGGCAATGGCATAACCTTCGTCCGGTACTTCAAAATCAAATTCAGGAATATCATCAGGAATGCGATTTTTGGCAAACTGTGCGATAAAACCTTCACGCGCCGCGGTGGCTTCTGCTTCGCTGTGAAAACGCGCGATGATTTCTTCGGCCAGCAGGAATTTAATGTCACGCGGATTTTTACCCTGCGCCATTTCCTGCTTGAAGCCTTCGATCTCGCTCATCGGCCGGAAACTGAGCAGCTCAAAATAGCGCCACATCAGATCATCAGAAATCGACATAATCTTGCCAAACATGTCTTTGGGATCATCCGCGATACCGATATAATTATTCAGCGACTTGGACATTTTCTGCACACCGTCCAGCCCTTCCAGAATTGGCATGGTCAGCACACATTGTGGCTTCTGGCCGTGCTGCTCCTGTAACTGCCGCCCCATCAGCAGGTTGAATTTCTGGTCGGTGCCGCCGAGCTCGACATCAGCGCGCATCTCGACAGAATCATAACCCTGGATCAACGGATACAGAAACTCATGGATAGCAATCGACTGCCCGCCTTTATAACGCTTGCTGAAATCATCACGCTCCAGCATACGCGCCACGGTGCTGCTGGCCGCCAACTTGATCATGTCGGCGCTGCTCATCTTGCTCATCCACTGCGAGTTGAACACGACCCGGGTTTTTTCTTTGTCCAGAATCTTGAAAATCTGCTGCTGATAAGTCTCGGAATTGCGTTCGACATCTTCCTGTGTCAATGGCGGACGGGTGGCAGACTTGCCGGTAGGGTCGCCGATCATACCGGTAAAATCCCCGATCAGGAAAAGAACTTCGTGACCAAGATCCTGGAACTGGCGCAGTTTGTTGATCAGCACGGTGTGCCCCAGATGCAGATCCGGCGCAGTCGGGTCAAAGCCTGCTTTGATGCGTAACGGCCGGCCTTCTTTCAGTTTGGCAACCAGCTCCTTTTCTACCAGGATCTCGTCCGCGCCACGCTGAATTACTTCAAGTTGTTGTTCTATCGATTTCATGCAATTTTCCGACTGGTGTTACCCAAAAAAGGTGTATAAGATACCTGCGCTTGGATAGTTTCTCAACTACTCCTCAAGGAGTATGTAATAAGCGCTTAAAAATAATAACAATTTGCCTGCGTTTATATTGACCGGACAGGCATTTATAACTACATTCAGATGTATCATTTTCGATAAAAAAACGAACACCAATGTCATTGATTAGTAAAGATTTTCGCCCCAATCTATCAGCATCACAGCAAGCACACGGGCACTTTCGTCTACGCTGGATTTTGGTCGCCATCGCCTTCGCAGGCATCAGCGCAGTCATCGCCAGCACCAATACCGAGACGGGTGAAAACACTGAAATCGCGACTGAATCACTTCCCGATTTCAAGCCCGTCAAGAAATCTTCTGAACAACTGGCACGTGAAAGCTTTTCTCTCACCCTGCCTGAGTTACAGGCTCGACAGGAAATTCTCGACGATGCCAACAATCTTGCACCAAAAAAGTGGCGAGAGTATAAAGTAAAATCCGGTGATAACCTTGCCCGTCTTTTCAAGCGCGCGAACATCAAACCGCAGCAGCTCGATGAGCTAATGAAATCCGGCGATGAAGTTAAAACGCTGAAGCGCATCTTCCCCAAAGACATCATCCGTGTACTGTCTGACGACAAGGGGATTTTACAGGCATTACGTTACGACATCGACCACAAATCCTATTTAATGGTCGAACGTAAAAACGGCAAGCTGCTTGCAAAAACCTATAACCACCACATCGAAACCCGCGAAGCACACGCCAGCGGCACCATCGATTCTTCGCTGTTTCTGGCCGCACAGGATGCCGGCATCTCGCAGAACATCATCATGGAGCTGGCCAACATCTTCGGCTGGGACATCGACTTCGCACTGGACATCCGCAAGGGCGACAGCTTCACCGTATTGTACGAAGAGCTGTACCGCAATGGCGAAAAAATTTCTGACGGCAATATTTTAGCCGCAGAATTTATCAACGACGGCCAGACCTATCGCGCCGTGCGTTACACCAACCCGCAGACCAACGTCAGCGAATATTTCACCCCTGACGGCAAGAGCATGCGCAAGGCCTTCCTGCGTTCACCGGTGAATTTCACACGCATCAGTTCACGCTTCACCGTCAACCGCTACCACCCCGTGCTGCATAAATTCCGCTCGCACAAAGGCGTTGATTACGCAGCCAAACGCGGCACACCGATTCAGGCAGCAGGTGACGGCAAGGTCATTTTCAAAGGTAAAAAAGGCGGTTACGGCAAGGTAATGATTCTGCAACACGGCAGCAAATACACCACACTTTATGCCCACCTGAACGCCTATAACCGCAAACTTCGCGTTGGCAGCAAGGTAAAACAGGGACAAACCATCGCTTACGTTGGCAGCTCCGGCCTGGCCACCGGCCCGCATTTACATTACGAGTTTCGCGTCAACGGCACACACCGAAACCCTCTGACAGTTCGCCTGCCGGTTTCCAACCCGGTACCGAAGCGTTACATGGCAGATTTCGAATTAACCACCACACCGGTGTTTGCCCAGCTTGATCTGTTAGCGCGCTCACAGCAGGTTGCGCTGGCCGACATAACAGAATAATCCGGCCACAAAGATGCCGCCATCATCGCCTGAGCTATACATCGGCCTGATGTCCGGCACCAGCATGGATGGCATCGATGCCGCACTGGTCGATTTCTCGCTCCCTCAACCCGCCCTCATCACCGCACACAGCCATGCCTGGCCGAATGATATTCAGCAGGCTCTGATCACAGCACGCGAGCTGCCCGATGATGAACTGGACACACTGTCCAGGCTGGACGAACAAACCGCCGAAATTTTTGCCGATGCCTGTTCTGAATTACTAAAAAGCACCGCATATAAACCCGAAGACATTCTCGCCATTGGCAATCACGGTCAGACCATTCGCCACCATCCGGATATCACCGAGCCATTTTCATTACAGATCGGCAACGCAGAAAAACTGGCAGCACTCACCGGCATCAATGTTATCTCAAATTTCCGCACAGCCGATATTGAGGCAGGCGGCCAGGGCGCACCACTTGCCCCGGCATTTCACCAGGCTGTTTTTCAGCATGAAACCATCAACCGCGTCATCGTCAATATCGGCGGCATTGCAAATATCACCGTATTACCTGCCGGAGAAAGCCAGAAAGTCACCGGCTTTGACTGCGGCCCGGGCAACACGCTGATGGATGCCTGGATAACGCTTCACCAGCAAAAAAAATACGACGCAGACGGTGCACTCGCCGGTCAGGGGAAAACCAGCGCGAGCCTGCTGGCCAGATTATTAATGGATGATTATTTTCAGCTCGCGCCACCGAAAAGCACCGGTTTTGAGTATTTTAATCTGGCATGGCTGAAGTCGTTTATCAAAGATGAGATGCCTGTCGCTGACGTACAGAGCACCTTGTGCGACCTCACCGCCACCTCCATCATTCGCGCCATCAATCAATACGCAGCCTCGAGCGACGAAATCTATATTTGCGGCGGCGGTGTACACAATCAGGAATTAATGGCTCGATTACAGGCGCTGACAAAATGCCCGCTAACAACAACTGAAAAGCTGGGCGTTCACCCTGACTGGGTAGAAGCGATGGCGTTTGCCTGGCTGGCTTACCGGTACGAGCAGCAACTGCCCGGCAACCTGCCTTCGGTCACGGGCGCAAAAAACGCGGTTATTCTTGGCGAAAAAACCCCGGCGACCAAACAGGCTTAACGCTGAGGCATATCCACATAACTGCGAAGCTTTTCACCGGTGTAAATCTGTGTTGGCCTGAAGATACGGTTATCTGACAACTGCTCACGCCAATGCGCCAGCCAGCCAGCAACACGTGACACCGCAAAAATCGGCGTAAACTGATCCGGCGCGATGCCCATCTCGGTATACAGAATGCCGGAATAATAATCCACATTCGGGTACACGCCTTTTGGCCCCAGCGCTTCTTCGCAGGCTTCTTCCAGCACCAGCGCGGTTTCAAACTCACGGCTCAGATTGCCCTTTGATTCACCCCATTCGACCATCAGCTTTTGCAGCACGGTGGCGCGCGGATCTTTGGTTTTGTATTCGCGGTGCCCCATTCCCCAGACAACCTTGTTTGCCGCCAGCTGTTTTTTCAGCCAGCCTCTGGCATTTGCCGGCTCACCAATTTCTCTTAGCATTTCAACCACACGCTGGTTAGCACCACCATGCAGCGGTCCCGCCAGGGTACCGATGGCTGCCGCAATAACCAGAAACGGACTGGCCAGTGTGGAGCTACAAACCATGGCAGCAAAAGTGGAGGCATTAATCGTGTGTTCAGCATGCAATACCAGGCAGGCATCCATGATCCTGACTGACAACTCATCAGGCTCCTTGCCATTGAGCATGTACAGAAAGTTGGCCGCATGGCTCAGATCATCGCGCGGCTCGATGGGGTCGTAACCATTGCGCACGTGTTCCCACATCGCCACAATAGTGGCCATGCGTGAAATGATTTTTACCGACATGCTATGAATGTATTCAACATCGTTGCCGCTGATACCGTCAGACAGCACTTCTTCACCGCCATAGAACATGCCCAGACTGGCAACCGAGGTTTGCAGCATTTCCATCGGGTGGCCGGAGGTCGGCAGGTTTTTCATGATGGTACGAATTTTGTATTTCAGACGGCGTTCAGAGCGTAGCTGGCAGTCAAAATCATCCAGCTCGGCCTGTGATGGTAATTGACCATCAAGCAGCAACAGGGCGGTTTCTTCGAAAGTGCTTTTGTCCGCCAGCTCTTTTATATCGTAACCACGATAAGCGAGGATACCTTTTTCACCATCGATTGACGAAATGTTTGATTTGGTGGCGGGAACGCCCGCAAGACCAGGTAAATATTCACTACTCATAACAGCATCCTGAAAAATTAGACCGATAGCTTAACAAAATATAGAGGTGTATTTTAAGGCAACTCTGATTAATTATCATAAATTCTGGCCAGCCCAATAAGCTGAATCAAGGCATTGTTTTAAAAGCATGATTATTGCCTGACAAGAAACAATAACGCGGAGTCAGGTTATTGAGCAGCACCCCACAGGCCTTTTTAAAAACATGGGAATAATACGAATTTTGCCAGCGTTTGAAACATGGCTGACACTCTGGCAAATAAAAAAGGCACCTGATTTAGATAGATCAGATGCCTTCCTTATATCAAAAAGAATGGCTTACATATTAAACCGAAAACGACGAGCCACAACCACAGGTTGATTTAGCGTTGGGGTTATTCACCACAAAACGCGCACCTTCCAGGCCTTCCAGATAATCAACTTCCGAGCCATTCAGGTATTGCATGCTGGTTACGTCAACCAGCATGGTGGCACCGTGTTTTTCAACAACGGTATCATCGTCATTAATATTTTCATCAAAAGCAAAGCCGTACTGAAAACCGGAACAACCGCCACCATCGACTGACACGCGCAGTTTCAGGTTGGGGTTTTTCTCTTCTTCGACCAGGGCTTTTACCTTGATAGCGGCGGCATCGGTAAAACCGACCGTTGCGCCCTCAATAACCTTGGGTTTTGGTGTAAAACTAATTTGAATATCCATCGGAAACGACCTATTAACATTATCTGAACTATCGGATCATGCTAAATTAACCTAGTAATTTAGTCAAGTATTCACATTAGGTATATAAACAGGGCGAACAGTGATTTTGACCCGTGCAGCGTGAGTGCAGATCTGCGCTCACGCTGTCAAACAGGCGGTCTAGCTTTGCGCAGCGGCGGCATCATCCAGATGATGCACATTTGCCGATGCGGTCTCTTCTGTCTGGTGCTCCAGCCGCTTCTTCTCACCTAAATTATGCAGCATCTGGCCATTAATCTCGGCACCGCTGGCCATTTCCAGCAGATTGTATTCCACATTGCCCGAGATACGCGCCTTAGAAGACAGCTCCAGCTTTTCTGAAGCATAGACGTTACCAACCACTTCACCGTTGATCACCGCGTAAGCCACGTGTACGTCACCTTCAACACAACCGCGCTCACTGATCACCAGCACCGAACCTTCGGCACTGTCTGCCGTGGTCACATTACCTGTAATTTTACCGTCGAGGTGCAGTCCACCCTGAAATTTAATATCACCCGTTACTTCTACACCCTGACCAATCAATGTATCGATTTTGGATGATTTAATTTTTTTACTACCAAACATATCAAGCTCCCCCGGCGGTCAAATCAGACCACGCGAACTGTTCATCGATGGCTTTAATTTTTCCAGACTTGGGTTTCACTTTTACCCGGATGGTCTCCGGTAGAAACGCCTCGGGCAATGTCATCACCCCTTCAAAATTCTGGAAATATTTAAAACCAAATTTCATCGGCTTTTTTGTCTCATTTGAAACATCCGCTAACTTTAAAGTTACCGGCTGCCCTTCTTTCAGGCCTTCGATGGTGACATCGATGGTTCCTCGTGCAAAACGATCATTCCTGCCTCGCTGGCTGACCATGATTTTGTAATCATAGTCACCGGCAGCATTCTGCTTCAGTTGAATACTCTGTATCGCAACGCTGCGGCTACCCTGCTCGGGTGCAACAATGCTTTTATAGAACGATAATTCCTTTTTTAGTTCCAGCACTTCACTTTGCGCCTGCGCCAAAGTCTCTTTTAGCTGTGTAGATGCGTCACCGTCGATCCGGCTATTACGTTTAAGCATAGTCGCTTGCCGGTTACTTTCCACTATTTCAGCCTGCGCTTCGTCTAATTGTGCCTGCAACTGACTGATGTACGCATCGGCGCGGGCGCTGTCATAACCAGCAATATTGCGACCATATTCATAAGAAAACCAGAGCGACAACATGACCAGGCAAAGTATAGCGACCAGACTGAACAACCAGAGGGACGGCCGCTGTATAGTAATGATGGTGTGCGTTAGCAAGGGTTTCATACAGATATATCTCTGCCTTACGGCAGCAGTGCCACCTGGTTAAGGCCCAGGGTTTCTTCATGTTCAAACATAATGTTCATGTTCTGAACAGCCTGCCCGGCTGCACCTTTTACCAAATTATCAATCACCGATGACACCACAATAGTGTCACCACCCTGTGGCTGAAATACTGAAATGCGGCAGGTATTTGCACCTTTCACCGAACGGGTTTCCGGCATCACACCCTGCGGCAGAACATCCACAAAAGGCTCATTGGCATAACAGTCTGCATACAGTTGATGTAAATCGATTGTTGCGTCAGAGAGTTTGGTGGCGTACAGCGTAGTTTCGATACCGCGGATCATCGGCACCAGATGCGGTACAAAGGTCAAGCCAACATCATGCATGGCAACTGTCGCCAGTGTTTGCCTGATTTCCGGCAGGTGCCGGTGACCATCAACCGCATATGGTTTGAAATTTTCTGAAGATTCGGCCTGAAGCGTGGCCACGCTGGCACCACGCCCGGCACCGCTAACGCCGGACTTCGCATCAGCAATCAGGTACTGATCATCGATTAAGGCATTTTCGATTAACGGCAGAAAACCCAGCGTCGTCGCCGTTGGATAACACCCCGGATTCGCCACTACACGGGCAGTTTTGATAGCCGCGCGATTGATCTCCGGCAGGCCGTAAACCGCTTCTGCCAGCACATCGGCGCAGGCGTGATCCATGCCATACCACTGTTTCCAGACAGAGACATCCTGCAAACGAAAATCGGCTGCCAGATCAATAACCCGCACACCTTTTTCGATAAGTGCCGGCACCATCTTCATGGCTGTGCCATTAGGCGTGGCAAAGAATACCAGGTCGCACTCGGACAGCGTTTCAACCGCCGGCTCAGTAAAGCACACCTCGGTAAAACCACGTAAATTCGGGAACAAATCAGCCACTTTCATGCCGGCTTCTGAACGCGAAGTCACATATTTCAGGTCGACCTGCGGATGCACCACCAGCAGACGTAATAATTCAGCCCCGGTATACCCGGTTCCACCAACAACACCAACCGCTAACATTTATCACCTGCCATTCTTATGTTTGATATTACTTTGTTCATTTTTCATTTTTCATTTTTCATTTTTCACTGTACTATGCCCGAACCTGTTCAATTATAGCGGTACTACAAATGCTGTGGGTTAAAGCCTTCCATATTATTTTCATGGTGACCTGGTTTGCCGGTTTATTCTACCTGCCCAGACTCTACGTCTACCATGCCGATGCCAAAGACGATGCCAGCAATCAACGTTTTAAAATCATGGAACGAAAACTGCTTCACGGCATCACCACACCCGGCGCGATTATTACGATTGCTCTGGGATTCTGGCTGATTCACCTGATGGGTGCCAGCGTGCTTTCTGCCTTCTGGCTGCAAGCCAAATTAGCCCTGGTGACAATACTGGTGATTTACCACATCTACTGCTGGAAACTGCTGATCGACTTTAAAAACGACAACAACCGACACAGCCATGTCTGGTATCGCTGGTTTAATGAATTCCCGGTAATCGTGCTGATCGCAGTGGTTTTACTGGTTGAATTGCAGCCTTATTAAAGCAAAGCTGACAGTGATTTTGAAAAACACCACCAATTTAAAACGGCTTTGCTTTTCACTGATAACTGCAAACTGACGACTGCCAACTTCCCCTAAGCGTACTGCTCAAGCTGACTCAGCGCCTGTTTATAAACCTTGCGTTTGAAAGCCACGATCTCATCCACCGGCTCCCAGTAATCCACCCAGCGCCAGCTATCAAACTCGGGCTTATCACTGCAACACAGATTAAAATCACTTTCACGACCAATCAGCCTGAGATAAAACCAGATCTGCTTCTGGCCAATACACAGCGGTTTGGATCGTCGGCGCAAAAGATGCTCGGGAATGCGATAACGCAACCAGTCATTTGTTTTGCCGATAACTTCTACATGCCGGGGCAATAATCCTGTTTCTTCCTGTAGCTCACGATACATGGCTTCTATTGGCGACTCATTTTTATCGATGCCTCCCTGAGGAAACTGCCAGTTATTTTGACCGGCTCGACGCGCCCAGAACACTTTACCATCGGAATTACTCAGGATGATGCCAACGTTTGCTCTAAAACCTTTAGAATCAATCACCTGGGATACCATCCAGGTGCGCCGACCATCACTGATAATCGCGCACCACTAAAATTTTTGTTACATTGATAATAACAGACCACCATAATATTTAAAGTTTAATCGCTCTAAAAATTTTATTATTGTGCGAAAAATCAGTATTATCGCTAACCTTTCTCACCCACTCAATAAACTATAAAAATGGCATTAGCACTGTTCGATCTTGATAACACTCTACTGGCCGATGACAGCGATTTTCTCTGGGGCTGTTTTCTGGTCGACAACGGCCTGGTAGACAAAGCCACTTACGATGCTGCCAATCAGCGTTTTTATGATGAATACAAAAAAGGCACGCTGGATATTTTCGAATTTCTCGCCTTTTCGCTGAAACCGTTGACACAATTTCCCACCGAAAAACTGAATGAGCTGCACCGGGCCTTCATGAAAAAACACATAACACCGGCGATGACGGATAAAGGCAAGGCGCAGATTCAAAAGCATCGTGAACAGGGAGATGTCACCCTCATCATCACCGCCACCAACAGTTTTGTTACCGGCCCCATCGCCAAAGCGTTTCAGGTTGATCACCTGATCGCCACCGAACCCGAAATCATCGACGGTAAATACACCGGCAGAGTCGCCGGCACCCCCTGTTTTCAGGAAGGAAAAATCACCCGACTAAAGCAGTGGCTGGAAAACACCTCGCACAGTCTGGAAGGCAGTACCTTTTACAGTGATTCGCATAATGACCTGGCACTGCTGGAAATTGTCACCACACCCGTTGCGGTTGATCCAGATGATGAATTGAAAGCAACGGCGCTGGAGAAAGGCTGGGAGATATGCAGTTTCAGGTAACTATGCCGGTGTTTCTGCTGTTGAGTCAAAAGCGAAGTTGGCAGTAAAAAGCAAAAGCGCATAGAAGTCGTGGCCTGCCGCACAAAAAAATGATATTTTTCTTTTACTGCAAACTGCCGACTGCAAACTGCCAACTTCTTTTCCTGACAGCTCTCAAACCTCAAGCACACCATTCTTATCCAGCACCTTGTATACCCTGCGGCTGATTTTCGCCATCCGCTGAACATCCCCCAGAGTAGGCACTTCACCCTGCTGCAAACGATCCTCCCAGTCCATCAGTTCCAGATCAAGAAATTCCAGCAGTTTGAGCGAGCAGCCCTTGCATTCATCCGCGCACACATAACCCTGTGGCGTGGCAAACGGCAGGGTTTCGCGCACCTGCTGGATTAATTGCTGCATTGCTTCAGGGGTTTTGGGCTTCACAAAAAAATTCTCGTTATCATCTCAGCTTGCCGGGATGATAATGATTTTGATGAAAAATGCTTTGACCCAGATCGAAAAACCAGGCTATCAAGAATTATCCGGCAAATAATCTGCCAGGGCAGAAAATCACCCCGCTCTGGCTTACTGAGCCTGCTCAGTTTTGAGCGGAGCCACAAGCTGTTGAAAAGCTTCTGGTTTAACATACTGAAACACTTCTTTCGAATTCTCGTGAACAGCAATATCAAGGCCTTTTTCCGGGTATAAAAAATGCGTCACCCCAGCCAGCTGAATGCGTTCTTCAGGCTCACCAAAACGCGCCAGTATCACTTCTTCATCCAGGTTCACCGCTGGAATAAAAGTAAGGCTAACGATGACTTCGTCCAGAACCTCGACCAGATTATCGGGTGAAAGCGTGTATTTTTTGGCCAGCCCCGATGCCATGTACTCCGAACGCAGCGCGTTGTCACGCCAGCGTTTTATACGCTGCTCGTCGATATCTGTTTGCAGAACCAGCTTGCCCGACAACAGGCCAGCACGGTAATGGCCGTAATACATTTCCAGGCTGCCAACTTCATCCTCATCGCTGGAGGCGGAAGTGGCAGTAACAATAGCCAGCTCCATATCACTGCCCAGCTTTTCTATCGCATCAGCCAGGCGGCTGTGGCCAATATTCAGGCCAAACACTTCTGTAGAATTATCATTCAGAATATTGATCTGCCATGGCAGGCCAATCAGTTGCTCATTTTTTTTGAAAGAATCAAAAAATGGATACGCCGCCAGCAAAACGGCCACCAGTGCAAAACCAATAAAAAATATTTTCATTTACACAAACCCGGCGTAAAGATCAGGCTTTGGGCAGGGTGACACCCTGTTGCCCCTGATATTTACCACCACGGTCAGCATAAGAGGTTTCGCAGACTTCATCGGACTCAAAAAACAGCATCTGCGCCACGCCTTCATTGGCGTAAATTTTTGCCGGCAGTGGCGTGGTATTGGAAAATTCCAGCGTGACATGTCCTTCCCACTCAGGTTCCAGCGGAGTCACATTAACGATGATGCCACAGCGCGCATAAGTCGACTTACCCAGGCAGATGGTCAAAACATTTCGCGGAATCTTGAAGTTTTCGATGGTGCGCGCCAGCGCAAAAGAGTTCGGTGGAATAATACAAACATCGCCGACAAAGTCGACAAAACTGTGTTCAGAAAAATCTTTCGGATCAACCACCGCAGAATTGATGTTGGTAAAAATCTTGAAATGATCCGAGCAACGCACGTCATAACCATAACTGGATGTGCCGTAAGAGATCAGTCGATCACCCGCCGCATTGGTTTTTACCTGACCCGGTTCAAACGGTTCAATCATGCCCTTTTCAGACGCTCGGCGTATCCACTTATCAGATTTGATGCTCACTTCTTACCCCGTATTTTGAGATATAAAAAACGGGGGAATTGTACCAGACTAAGACAGCGCTGGCGAAGAACAGAAGAATATGGACAGCGTCTATAATCCAGCCCGATAATCACTGAAGGCTTAACTCATTTTTGATGCGGCCCGGATGCCACCTGAGACACAATCTGAGATGGTAAGTTTTTTTTCAGCAAGCGGTTAACATTTATGTGACAACCTTCATCGAGCATCGCTTTCACCTGCTCTGCACTAACCGGCCGGGAGAAATAATAACCCTGAATAAAAGGGCACTTCATTGCGCTCAGGCGGTTGAACTGTTCTTCTGTCTCCACGCCTTCAGCAATGAGTTTCATATCCAGATCACGAGCCAGCATCATTAACACCCTGACCAGTTGCAGCCCCTTCCCGTCCACGCCCATATCCTGCACAAAATCCTTATCGATTTTCAGGGTATCGAATTCAAATTCCTGCAGATAGGCAAGCGAGCAATAGCCTTTACCAAAATCATCGATACTAATAGAAACGCCGAGTTCACGAATATTTTTCACCGCCTGCTTTGCATACGTCTTGTGCCCGATCAGCGCAGTTTCTGTGACTTCCAGATGCAGTTTCGACGGCTTTAGGCGACTCTGACGCAATGCCTCGCTGATCATTTCCTGGGTACCCTGCTCGGTTAGTTGCGTACCGGAGAGATTGACTGAAATAGTGAATTCATTATCCAGACAGAATTGCAGGCTCCACTCACGGATCTGCACACATGCCTGTTCAAGCACCCATTTGCCAATTTCTTTTATCTGCCCGGAACTTTCTGCAACAGAAATAAAGCGTTCAGGAGAAACATCGCCCATCACCGGATGGTGCCAGCGCAAAAGTGCTTCAAAGCCATCGATGCGGGAATTTGCGACATTGACTATCGGTTGATAATAAACTTCCAGCTGGCCTTTTTGAATCGCTGCACGCAGATCATTTTCTATCTGCATGGTTTCCATCGCATACTCATGCATCTCCGGACTGTACACATCAACTCGCCCCTTTCCCGACGACTTGGCACGATACATGGCAATATCCGCATCCCGTATCATGTCTTCAATATCGCTGTATTCATCTGTCACCATGCAAATGCCGATACTGGCATCTGTGTAAATTTCATCATTGTCGATATAAAAGGGTTCTTTAAACGAGGCTAGAAAACGTCTGGTAATATTCAGCGCTTCATCAACACTGCTTATGTCACAAAGCAACAGCGTAAATTCATCACCGCCCATGCGCGCAAGCGTGTCTCCCGGGCGAAGCAATTTCGACAGTCGGTGTGACAGGGAAACCAGCAGTTTGTCTCCAACTTTATGGCCACGGCTGTCATTAAGATTTTTAAAACGGTCAAGATCAAGAAAGCATACTGCAAAGATTGACGACGGGTCCCGCTGGTATTGCTTGAAAGATTGTTCCAGCCGGTTTTTGAATAGACGGATATTCGGCAGCCTGGTCAGACCATCATGCAACGCTTCATTTGTTGTGCTAATTAACAACCGGGAAAACAGCCAGGCAAAAGCAATGATGGCTATAACCCCGACCAGTAATACAGAAACATGTGTAAACAGGACACTATCATTGGTTTCACTGGCCGCTGTAAAGTACCGGGTCAGAGGAATGGAAACACTCACACCACCACGAAGATCACCATCTTTAAAGCCCAGAATACCATGACACTTAACACAGCCTTCCGTCATATACATTGCTTTCATATAACGCAGATAAGGCTGCCCATCAATCATCTGCTGTTCATACACTTCATCCGTCTTGCCCGACTCAAAAATGTTCAGCACTTTCAACTGCCATTCATCCGGTTTATTGATGGGGTTAAGCTGAAGCTTGCCGGTAACCTTGCCTTTAACACCAAAGTCTTCCTCAAACTCTTCAGCCATCTGCCGCATCATGTAAGCTGGATTCATCAAGGTCAGCTTCTGCCCGTCCGTGGTTACAACATCACGGTGAGGCAGATGCTTCAGGGCAGGGTTGGGCGGGGTTCGTTCATTCGGCGGCACATAAAGCCCGCCATGATGCGCCGCCCAACGCCGTAGCGAGGCATCCTTGTTCCAGTTAGATCGGGCTTCTGTCAGCGCCAGATTGATTTTTTCATTGTAGATATTATTGGTGTTCCAGTACCATGAATACCCCACCAGGGCGGCCAGAGCAGCAACAGTAAAAACACTCAGAACAAATGCCTGCTTCCGGATTGAACGACTACTGTCTTGTATAATTGAAGGATTCACTTTGCAACACGAAGATCCAGGTGCGATGTCGCCTTAACATCTCCCGGTATATTTAAACTTATGCTACATATCGACAGGCATCACAAAGTCTTGAGCTGATTTTTTAAAAATGCAGAATTTAAAAGCCCCTGCCAGCAAGCGGCCGTGCCCGGTTCAGGCGACCTGATTAATCAACACCGGCGGCATCGGACAATCCAGGCAGCTGGCAATAGCGCGGGTCAATTCATAAGCCTGTATCGTCACTTTGCCATCGTGTGAGATGCAGTTAACACAGGCCTGCAGAAAACGTTTTTTAAGCGGTGGCTTGAGAAAGGCCAACTCATCCATTGCTGCATTCAGGCCTTCGAGCGATATGGCATCTTTTGCCAGAAATCTTAAGGCACCGATACCAGCAGAGTGCCTGGCCGCATCAAAAGCCTGCTTTGCCAGCACCTGATCCCTGTGTTCAAGACTGGCCAGCAACGACAGCATTAACTCAGCGGCCGGCTTTGCTGAACCCAGCACAAAATATTTTGCAATTGGTTTTTTACGACGGCCGTATTGTTCATCAAGATGCTGCAACACCATGCGCTGGATAATCCACTCACGCAGGTCAACTTTCTTATCGGCTTTTATTAGCTGCTCAAGACAGTGCTTAAATCGCTGATATTGTTCAACCGTCATCTCACGTAACGTTGGCAAGGTCAGATCAATCAGTGGCAAAGTCTGCCCCGGCGACAGCTTATCAATATCATGGCGCAGCTGGCGGACAGTTTCCGCGTGTGATTTACCGACGGTTTTATTCAGCACGGCATATTGTTTGTTCGCAATATCCGCCTTTTTATCCAGCAACATCGCCAGAATCAGCGCCTGCGCACCGTAAGGGTTTTCTGCCTGCGCCAACACAGCGTCAGGCATTTGCTGCCGCCAGAGACTTGCTGCATCAACCTGTTCTTTTGAAACATCACCGATATTATCCAGTGCATTCATCGCATCATTCAAAGCAAAACCACCGCTGCTCATAACCGCCGTAGCCACTTTTGTTCTCAAATGCTCAGAGCCATCCTTTTTATTTTCCACGCTTTCCGAAAAATCAGTTTTTTCATCAAGCGTGTATTTGCCATCCCAGGCCGGATCGATACGAAGTATTCGCTGCTTCAATGGCGGGTGTGTTGAGAATGAAAAAAAACTCAGCACGCCGCTTTCACCTTTGGCAAAATAAGCATGGCTGTATTCATCCACTGAAGCGGCCTGTATGACCGAGCCGGGCACCGCACCACCAATTTTTTTCAGCGCATTGGCAATGCCTTCCTTGCTGCGGGTAAACTGCACCGCTGACGCATCAGCCAGATACTCCCGCTGACGGCTGATTAACGACTTGATCCAGTTACCAAAAAAAGTACCGGAATAACCCACCACAGCAAGCGCACCACCAATACCCAGAATGATTAAAACAGCCTGGCCGCCACCTTTATTATTTCTCGACGTTCTGACATAACGTAAAGAACGCAAAATCATTCCACCCAGCATGCCAATCATCAACACGCCATGCAGGATCGCAATCAGGCGAATATTCAGTCGCATATCGCCATTAAAAATATGGCTGAACTCGTGCGCGATCACACCCTGCAGCTCATCACGATTCAATCTTTCCAGCGCTCCCTGGGTGATACCAATAACTGCACTGGTGGTTTTCCAGCCCGCCGCAAAAGCATTAATGCCCGGCTCGTTTAACAGATAAACCTGCGGCACCGGCGAACCCGAAGCAATCGCCATTTCTTCTACCACGTTTAATATTTTTTTATGCAGCGGATCAGTGCTGCTGCGCGGAATGATGACACCACCAAGATGTTGCGCGATAACCGAACCACCGGAAGAAAGCTGCACCCGTTTATAAAGACTGCCAAGAAGAATAAATAACAGAATCGCCGCACTGAGAACCAGGCTGAGACTGCCATCAAATACAAATTTCAGCTGCGATAATGAAAGTGTCAGCTCACCATATTTAACAAAATACAGCAGTTCAAAAACCAGCAAATTACTCAGCACCAGCAAAAAAACAATCGCCAGCACAAACAGTAAAATCAACAACGTGGTGCTGCGTCGTGCAGAATCCTGTGCTTCGAAGAAATTCATAGATTAAAGAAAGTTATAAGTAGACATCTAAATTAACAACTTAAAACTTACAGTTCAAAACTCGACTTTCGGTGCGGCCTGTATCTCGGCACTGTCTTCAAATTCCAGCAGGCTGGCATCGGCGGCATGACCAAACGGTCCGGCAAGAAGGTTTTGCGGAAAAGACTGTTTATAGGTGTTGTATTGCATCACGCTGTCATTAAATGCCTGCCGTGCAAACGCCACCCGATTTTCCGTGCTGGTCAGCTCTTCGCTTAACTGCATCATGTTCTGATTGGCTTTTAAGTCAGGATAATCTTCCATCACCATATTAAAGCGGCCAAGCGCACCGGATAACTTGCCTTCAGCCTGCGACAGAATACCCATCACGTCAGCATCACCGGGATTGTTTTTTGCTGCTTCCAGGCCACTCGATGCAGCATTACGTGCGCTGATCACCGCGTCCAGCGTCTCACGCTCATGCTTCATATAACCTTTGGCGGTCTCGATCAAATTGGGAATCAAATCGTAACGACGTTTTAACTGTACTTCGATCTGTGCAAAAGCATTTTTATAGCGGTTTTTCAGTGACACCAGCTGATTGAAAATACTGATAACATAAAACACAGCCAGGCTGATGATGATCCAGGTTACGATAGTTGAGGTTTCCATGTGATTGCTCCGGTGCTGCAATAGATATGAACGTCAACGGACTATATATTATTTATCCCCGACAGCAACGAAAACAGGCATAAAAAAAGCAGCCATCAGGCTGCTTTTTTCAAAAAAGACAAAAACGACTTTAATTATTCTGAATAACAATATTCGGGAATTTGGCAGAATAGTCTTTTGCTTTCAGCGAAAGTTTGGCCGCTGTGCGACGTGCGATGTCACGATAGATATGCGAAGCCTTGCTTTCAGGATCGTCTGCCACAGAAGGGTGACCATCGTCAGCATTGATACGGATGTCAATATCCAGCGGCAAAGCGCCAAGGAAATCAACATTGTGCAATTCACACATTTTCTCACCGCCGCCCTGACCGAAGATATGCTCGGCATGGCCACATTCAGAACAGATGTGAATACTCATGTTTTCAACCACACCCAGTACGGGCACTTCAACCTTCTCAAACATCTTCAGGCCTTTACGGGCATCCAGTAAGGCGATGTCCTGCGGTGTGGTCACAATAACCGCGCCACTGACCGGCACTTTCTGCGCCAGCGTTAATTGCACATCACCGGTGCCGGGAGGCAGATCGATGATCAGGTAATCCAGTGATTTCCAGCGGGTATCACGCAGTAGCTGCTCCAGCGCCTGTGTCACCATCGGACCACGCCAGATCATCGGTGTTTCTTCGTCGATCATGAAACCAATCGACATGGCCTGCAAACCGTGGCCACCCATTGGCTCCAGTGATTTGCCGTCAGATGATTCCGGTTTGCCTTCAATACCTAACATACGCGGAATACTCGGGCCGTAAATATCAGCATCCAGAATACCGACGCGTGCGCCTTCTTTCTGCAATGCCAGCGCCAGGTTGACGGCGGTCGTTGATTTACCCACGCCGCCCTTGCCGGAAGCAACCGCGATAACGTTCTTGATACCTTCCAGCGGATTCATGCCGCCCTGCACGCTGTGGCTGCCGATTTCCCAGCTGGCATCAACTTCTGCTGAAGATACGCCGTCAACGGCTTCAATTTTGGCTTTCAGTTCGTCAGACAGTTTATCGACAAAGCCATAGGCCGGATAACCCAGTACAATTTTGACTTTCACGTCGCCACCGTCAATGGCGATGTCTTTTACCACACCGGCAGTAACGGGGTCTTTTTCAAGATAAGGGTCGATATATTGTTTAAGGGCTGATTCAACTTGTTCTTTTGTAACGCTCATGGCGAACTCCGCATCGGTCGGCGACTTCAAACAACGTGCCGAAAGTTTATGTCTAAAAATATGTGTGTAAATTCTGGATGCCGTATTCTACAGTAATAAGTCACTGATTTAACCTTAGCTTTTCAGGGGAGGCACACTAACCCTAAGTAGGTAGGCTGCTTGATATGTGGGCAGATTGTCTGTTTTCAAGTCCTGATCATGCGAGCAAACCCAACCCGTAGGGTGGACACGTTATTTGTGCCCACGCGGTATTTTGTTGTTTCAGCCAAAGCTAAACCGTAAGGTGGGCAAATTTTTTTGCCCACGCGGGCCCACGCGGTATGGGTCGATATTTTCCCGTGTGCACAAATAACGTGCCCACCCTACCTGCATGGCCGCTGACAACGACGAACAGGGTTTTTCGTGCAATAAACCCGGCAAAATGCTAAATTGTGCGCCCTTTATAATCCAGCCCGTTTTCTTTAAACATGAGCCATAAGTCCAACGATTCAGAACGCAAGATTCTGGTCACCAGCGCCCTGCCCTACGCCAACGGCCCGATTCACCTCGGCCACCTGGTGGAATATATCCAGACCGACATCTGGGCACGCTTCCAGCGCCTGCGCGACAATACCTGTTATTACGTCTGCGCCGATGATGCTCATGGCACCCCCATCATGTTGCGCGCACGTCAGGACGGCATCACGCCGGAAGAACTGATCGCCGCCACCAAAAAAGAACACGAAGCTGACTTCGCTGATTTTCTCATCGACTTCGATAATTATTACAGTACCCACTCCGATGAAAACCGCGAGTTTGCTTCCAGCATTTATCTCAAGCTGCGCGACGAAGGTCACATCCACACCAAAACCATCAAGCAGGCTTACGACCCGGAAGCCGAGATGTTTCTGCCGGATCGCTTCATCAAGGGCAACTGCCCGAAATGCGGCGCGGATGACCAGTACGGCGACAACTGCGAAGTCTGTGGTGCCACTTATGACCCAACCGAACTGAAAAACCCGGTATCAGCGGTCAGCGGCGCAACACCGATTGAAAAAGATTCCGAACAGTATTTTTTCAAGCTCAGTGATTTTTCCGACATGCTGCAGCAATGGCTGAAAGAAGGTCACGTGCAAAAAGAAGTCGCCAATAAACTCGACGAATGGTTTGAAGAAGGTTTAAAAGACTGGGACATCTCACGCAACGCACCTTACTGGGGTTTTGAAATCCCTGATGCGCCAGGCAAATATTTTTATGTGTGGATGGACGCACCCATGGGTTACATGGCGAGCTTCAAAAACTTCTGCGACAATAACAAGGTCAACTTTGATAACTACTGGCGCGCCGGTGATGCTGACGAAAGCAAAACCGAGCTGTACCATTTCATCGGCAAAGACATCGCCCGCTTTCATACTTTATTCTGGCCAGCAGTTCTGGACGGCGCGGGTTATCGCAAACCGACCGCGGTTTTCTGTCACGGCTTTCTTACCGTCAACGGTCAGAAAATGTCAAAGTCACGCGGCACCTTCATTAAAGCGCGCACTTACCTGGAAAATTTAAACCCGGAGTATTTACGCTACTACTACACCGCCAAACTGTCTTCCGGGGTCGATGACATCGACCTGAATCTGGAAGATTTCATGCAGCGCGTGAACTCCGATCTGGTCGGCAAGGTGGTCAACATCGCCAGTCGCTGCGCCGGTTTCATCACCAAAAAATTCGACAAACAATTGTCCGCCGAACTGCCTGAGCCAGAGCTGTACAACGACATCGTCGCCGCCGGTGAACAGATCGCCGAATTTTACGAAAACCGCGAATATAACAAAGCCGTGCGCGAGATCATGGCACAGGCCGACAAAGCCAACGTTTATATCGACGAAAACAAACCCTGGGTTTTGATCAAGGAAGAAGGCCGCGAAGATGAAGTGCAAAAAATCTGCAGCCAGGGGCTGAACATGTTCCGCCTGTTGATGACTTATTTAAAACCCATCCTGCCAGCCACTGCTGAAAAATCAGAAGCCTTTTTAAACACCGAGCTGACATGGGCAAACATCGCGCAGCCTTTGCTTTCGCACAAGATCAACAAATTCAAACCACTACTCACCCGTATCGAAAAAGAGCAGATCGAAGCCATGACTGAAGCATCTACCGAAAGCATGCCAGTAAAAGAAACAACCCAGGTTGCTCAACAGGCCGGCCCGCTGGCTGACGACCCCATCGCCGATGAAATCAGCTTCGACGACTTCGCCAAAATCGATCTACGCATCGCCAGAATCGTCAAAGCCGAACACGTCGAAGGCGCGGACAAGTTACTACAGCTGACACTGGATTTAGGCGGCCAGAGCAAAAATGTTTTTGCCGGCATCAAATCGGCTTACAAACCGGAAGACCTGGAAGGCAAGCTCACCGTCATGGTGGCCAACCTGGCACCGCGCAAGATGCGTTTTGGTTTATCCGAAGGCATGGTTCTTGCCGCTGGACCCGGTGGCAAGGATTTATTTATCCTCAACCCCGATGACGGCGCTGTGCCGGGCATGAAGGTAAAATAAAAAACATCCGCCATAAATTAGACTGGTTTTTAAAAAGCAAAAAAGCCCCTACAAAACTTCCGTACATCCGCAATAAATGACACTTTGTCATAATGTGTAAAAGTTTATTTATTGACTATATATACTGTTAGTCAATGAAAGTACTTATCCTCGAAAACGGCCGGCTATTCCAGAAAATCCTGCGCGATCTACTCATCGAGCTCGATTGCACTGTTAGCTGTGTACGCACCGGCGAAGAAGGTCTGGAACTCATCGCTAACACCGGTGATGAAACCCGATACGATCTAATCATTGCTTCACAGCACATCTTCGACAACAGCGGCTCGGCATTTATTGAATACTGTAAAAATTCAGAACTGCAAACACCGGTCATCCTGCTCACCTCGGAGCCCAACGAAACCCTGCTGAAAAATGCACGTTCGGCCGGCATCAAGGATATTTTTCCAAAGACCAACATTACCTACCTGAAGTCCAGCATCCGCTATTACATTCAGGGCGAACAGAAGTTTGATATTCAGGGCGGCCGTGTGCTGTACGTGGAAGACAGTGCCTCGGTGGCACACATCGTTACCAAGTACCTGAAAAAACTGAACCTTGAGATTACGCACTTTGCGACTGCCGAGGAAGCCTTTCACGCCTTCACCGATAATGAATATGACCTGCTCATTACCGATGTCATGCTGGAAGGCACCATGGACGGGCTGTCACTGGTGCGCATGATTCGTGCCTCGAACACACACTCTGCAAAAATTCCTATTCTGGCCATGACCGGCCACGATGAAGCACAGATGCGTATCGATTTGCTGCACGCCGGTATCAACGATTACGTTACCAAACCACCCATCGAAGAAGAACTGGCAGCGCGAGTGAATAATTTAATCATCAACAAGCGTCTGGCCGACCAGGTACGCGAGCAACAACGCGCATTATTTAACATCGCCATGACCGACCAGCTGACCACCTGCCACAACCGGCACAGCCTGTCAGATTACGCGCCGAAATATATCAAGGACGCGTTGCGTTACAACTACCCGTTAAGCGTCATGATTCTCGACCTTGACCGTTTTAAAAACGTCAATGACGCATTCGGACACACCACCGGTGACATCGTGCTTTCTGAAGTCGGAAAAATCCTGATGTCCAGCTGCCGCCAGGGCGACATCGTGTCACGCATCGGCGGCGAAGAATTTCTAGTATTACTGCCACACTGCACCATCTACGATGCCATGCACAAAGGCGAAAACATCCGCTCCATGATCGAACTGGCAAAACCCTCCGGTCTCAGAGTCACCGCCAGCATCGGCGTGGCTTCATTGATAAAACAGCACGGCGAAGATTTCGACAAACTCTACAAGGCTGCAGACAGCGCCGTTTATAATTCCAAGAAAAACGGCCGCAACCAGGTATCCGCCGATCTGCAAAGTATCGAAGACTCAGAATTACAGCATGCCAGTGGCGGGTAATGCAACGAGTAATGCAAAGCACACACCTTTGTCAGAATTGTCATAAAAACTTACTTTCCTTATTGATTCTATTCAGTTTTTCATAACTTAAATCAATAAAATACCGGAGCGCAATCTGCTAGAATGCGCGCATGACAGAATTCGCCCTCATCCTGCTGAGCACCATACTGGTTAACAATTTCGTGCTGGTCAAATTTCTCGGCCTGTGTCCGTTCATGGGTGTCTCACGAAAACTGGAAACGGCCATGGGCATGGCACTGGCTACCACCTTCGTACTCACACTGTCATCAGTCAGCAGTTATCTGGTCAACGAATACATCCTGGCACCGCTGAATCTAGAATACATGCGCACCATCATGTTCATTCTGGTCATCGCGGTGGTGGTGCAGTTCACCGAAATGGTGGTACACAAAACCAGCCCGCTGCTATACAACGTGCTCGGCATTTTTCTGCCATTGATCACCACCAACTGCGCGGTACTCGGTGTTGCTCTACTCAACGTGCAGGAGCAACATGGCTTTTTGCAATCCCTGTTTTATGGCTTCGGTGCAGCGGTCGGTTTTTCACTGGTACTGATTTTATTTTCCGCCCTGCGTGAACGCATCAACGTTGCCGACGTGCCGGAAGCCTTTCAGGGAACGTCCATTGCCCTGATCACCGCCGGCATCATGTCGCTCGCTTTTATGGGCTTCGCCGGACTGATCAAAGTCTAAACGCTCAGATTTAAATTCAGCCATGTTAACCGTCATCATCACACTCGCTGTTATCGCCAGTATTTTTGGATTAATACTGGCCTACTCCGCCGTGCGTTTTAAAGTGGAAGGCGACCCGGTGGTCGACAAGATTGATGCCCTGCTGCCGCAAACACAATGCGGCCAATGCACCTACCCCGGCTGCCGCCCTTACGCCGAAGCGCTGGCCAAAGGCGAAGCCGACATCAACCAGTGCCCACCCGGTGGCGAGGCAACCATCATCGCACTGGCTGATTTGCTGGGGGTTGAAGCAAAACCCCTCAATGCTGAAAACGGTGTCGCCAAAAAGACACGCACCATCGTACGCATCGACGAACAGGTTTGCATCGGCTGCACACTGTGCATCCAGGCCTGCCCGGTCGATGCCATTCTGGGCACGGCCAAGCAGATGCACACTGTGATCGAATCCGAATGCACCGGCTGCGACCTGTGCATTCCACCATGTCCGGTAGACTGTATTCATGTCTTTGAAGTTGAACCAACAGTGCGTGAATGGGTCGCTGAATTACCCGAAGCTGAACACGTTGCTCCTCATGCACTCTAAGCGATGACAGAATCCATTAAGATGAAACACAACAGCGCAGCCACCATCACCCCGCACCTGAGTAAATTTAATGGCGGCCTGACTCTGGACGCATATAAAAGCCTGTCTACAACAAAACCAATTGCTGACATGGAACCATGCAAGCAATATATTGTGCCGTTACAGCAGCACATCGGTGTCATCAGCCAGCCGATGGTAAAAGTCGGCGACCGGGTTTTGAAAGGGCAAATGCTGGCCCGCCCCGGCGACCTGTTAAGCGCTGCTGTACATGCACCGGTCTCCGGCACCGTCACCGATATTGCACAGCATGAAGTCCCGCACATTTCCGGCTTATCTGATCTGTGTGTCTTTATTGAAAACGACTTTAAGGATGAGTGGCAGGAACGTCAGCCACTGGGCGCTGAGTACAACCACAAAAACTCATCCGATCTACGCAAAATCATACGTGATTCCGGCATTGTTGGCCTGGGGGGCGCAACCTTCCCGTCCTCAGTCAAGCAGACTGAAACCGACGTTAACACCCTGCTGCTCAACGGCGTGGAATGCGAACCCTATATCACCTGCGACGACATGCTGATGCGCGAGCGTGCCGGAGAAATTATCTCCGGCGCAGACATTATCGGCCACATTATCAAGGCCCGGCGCTGCATCATTGCTATTGAAGACAACAAACCCGAAGCCATTGCCGCCATGCAGTCAGCCATCGATCAGGATGGCACCGGCTTTTTCAGCATTCAGGTTATCCCTACCAAATACCCCAGCGGCGGCGAGAAACAACTGATACAAATCATCACCGGCAAGGAAGTGCCAAAAGGCCATTACCCGGTAGAGCTTGGCATACTGTGCCACAATGTCGCCACCGCCTACACCGTCCACCGCGCGATACATCACGCTGAACCACTGATCTCTCGCATCGTCACCGTCACCGGTCACGGCGTAAAAAAACCACAGAACATCGAAGTCCTGATCGGCACACCAATGCAGGCCTGCATCGAACACTGTGGCGGCTACACAGAAAACAGCGACGAACTTATTATGGGCGGTCCGATGATGGGCTTTTCTCTCAACACCGATGCCCTGCCCGTGGTCAAAGCCAGCAACTGTCTGCTGGTCACAGCAAAAGAAGACAACCCGCACAAAGAAAAACACATGCCCTGCATCCGCTGCGGCAAATGTGTCGAGGTTTGCCCGGTACGCTTGCTGCCACAACAGCTATACTGGTACGCCAGCAGCCACAATGTTGACCGCCTGCAGGAACACAACCTGTTCGACTGCATCGAATGCGGCTGCTGCGCCTATGTCTGCCCCAGCGACATTCCTCTGGTACAGTATTACCGTCACGCAAAAACCCTGATATGGCAGCAGGAACGTGAACGCCGCGCTTCCGACATCTCACGCGAGCGCCACGAAGCACACCAGCGCCGGCTGGAAAAAATAAAACAGGAACGCGAAGAAAAACTGCGCAAAAAACGCGAGCTGTTAAAGAAGAAAGCAGACGATGCCGCCGCCAGCGATTCTGAAAATGGTAAATCAAAAAGTGACACCGATAACAAACGCGCCGTTATCGCCGAAGCCATCGCCCGTGCGCAGGCAAAGAAAGCCGAAAGAAATAAAAACAAAGAGGCGGAATAAATAAATGTTATTCAAACGCACACCATCGCCGCACATCAAGCAGGACATCTCCGTTCAGGACATGATGTACAACGTGCTGTACGCGCTGATTCCCGGCACCCTGGCAGCTATCTACTTTTTCGGCTGGGGCGTTTTGTTTAACCTGCTGATCGCCATCAGCGTCTGCCTGAGCACCGAAGCCATCATTCTTAAACTGCGGAAACGCAATGTCACCGATTCGCTACTGGATGGCAGCGCCCTGCTCACTGCCTGCCTGCTGGCACTGGCGCTGCCTTCGTTAGCGCCGTGGTGGATCACCGTCATCGCCTCCATTTCTGCAATAGCCATGGCCAAACATCTGTACGGTGGTCTGGGCTTCAACCCGTTTAACCCGGCCATGGTCGGTTATATCGTGGTTATGATCTCATTCCCGCGCGAGATGACCATGTGGTCAGCACCGCTGGGCGTTACGCTTGGAGATAGCAGCGGCTGGCCGGATTTCAGCACCACTTTCAACTGGGTGTTTCTGGGGCAGCTTCCCGGTGGCGCAAGCATCGACAGTATTTCCATGGCCACACCGATTGACCTGATCAAGACCCAGCTCAACCAGTTTCATGACGTGATCGAAACCCGCAACAACGTCGAATACAGCCCGCTGTTTTCCAGCATCAGCGGCACCGGCTG
Source organism: Gammaproteobacteria bacterium (assembly GCA_015488295.1). GTDB lineage: Bacteria > Pseudomonadota > Gammaproteobacteria > SZUA-229 > SZUA-229. Next base: position 16,989 of record WFOC01000019.1, on the reverse strand, counting down.
GCAGTGGATCAATCTTTTATTTCTTGGCGGCGGCATCTGGCTGATCAAAAAAAATGTCATCGACTGGCGCATCCCCACCGCTTTTCTGATCAGCCTGATTTTTATCTCTAATATTTTTGCCGTGATGGATTACGCCACCAACAGCTCATCACTGTTTCATATTTTCAGCGGCGGCACCATGTTGTGCGCCTTTTTTATCGCCACCGATCCGGTCACTGCCAGCACCACACCAAGAGGTCGCTGGATCTACGGTGCCTGCATCGGCGCGCTGGTATACATCATTCGCAGCTGGGGCGGCTACCCGGACGGCATCGCTTTCGCCGTGGTACTGATGAACATGGCAGCGCCACTGATCGACTATTACACACAGCCAAAAGTGTACGGCGACCCGGATAAATAAAACCCCGAAACCAGTATGAATTTTTCCAGCCAACAAATAAAAAATATTGCCATAACCGCATCATTGCTCATGCTGGTGGCCGCACTGGGCGCTGCACTTGTCGGCCTGACATTCAACAAAACCAAAGAGGCTATCAAGCACAATGAAGAACTCACCCTGCTGCGTAAATTAAACAACATCATCCCGGCAGATATTTATGATAACAACCTGCTGCTCGACACCATCGTCATCAAACCTGATTACCTGCTCAACACCAAAGAAGACTCACTGGCCTATCGCGCCAGAAAAGGTAACAAAAATGTCGCCGTGGTTTTTACCAGCATTGCACCCAACGGTTACAACGGTTCCATCCAGCTGCTGGTTGGCGTAAAAGCTGACGGCACACTATCCGGCGTACGTGTAATAAAACACCGTGAGACACCCGGTCTTGGTGATGTTGTTGATATTTCACGCTCAAACTGGATACTGGGCTTTAATAATAAATCACTCAGCAACCCGAATGAAAACGGCTGGAAAGTAAAACGTGACGGCGGTGTCTTCGACCAGTTCACCGGTGCCACCATCACCCCGCGCGCGGTAGTGAAAGCCGTGCACAACGCTTTGTTATACTTCGACCAGCATCAGGAAACATTGTTTAGCAAACAAGCCACTGATAAAGAAACCAGCGAGCCGGTAAAAAAATCATGAGCAACGATCAAACAAGCCAGGCATTAAACATCAGCAAAAACGGACTGTGGAACAACAACGTTGCCCTGGTTCAGTTACTCGGTCTGTGCCCCCTGCTCGCGGTTACCGGCACCATCATCAACGGTCTGGGACTCGGCGTAGCAACACTGATCACACTGGTGCTGTCCAACAGCATCGTTTCTCTGGCACGCCCCTGGTTGAAACCTGAAATCCGCATTCCCATTTTTGTGTTGATCATCGCTTCCATCGTCACCGCTATCGAACTCAGTATGAACGCCTGGTTCCACGAGCTGTATCTGGTACTCGGCATCTTCATTCCGCTGATTGTCACCAACTGTTCCATCATCGCCCGTGCCGAAGCCTTCGCATCAAAAAACAATGTGCTGGATTCCGCACTCGATGGGTTTATGATGGGACTGGGCTTTACCCTGGTGCTGATGGTACTTGGCGGCATGCGTGAAATCATCGGCTTCGGCACCCTGTTCGCCAACGCACAACTTATGTTCGGCGACATCGGACACGCCATGACCATCACTTTCAGCGAAGACTACCCCGGCTTCCTGCTTGCCGTGTTACCACCCGGTGCGTTCATCGGCCTGGGTTTGCTCATCGCACTTAAAAACATCATCGATAAACGCCAGCGCACACGGCAGACTGTGACTATTCAGAGCATTGAACCTGTCGCAAATTAAGTGATTCACACTTTAAAATTAAAAAACATTAATCCACAGATGAACACAGATAAACGCAGATTTAAAAACAGCTTTAAGCTTTTATCCGTGTTCATCTGCGCTCATCTGTGGAAAAAATAGTTTTTCTCATGAACAAAACAAAGCGCCATGAAATCTTTTCCCGCTTGCGAAAAGATAACCCGAAACCCACCACCGAACTCAACTTTAATTCCACCTTTGAATTACTGATCGCGGTTATTCTGTCCGCACAGGCCACCGACAAAGGCGTTAACCTCGCCACGGCAAAACTTTTCCCGGTGGCCAACACACCTGAAGCTATTTATGCGCTCGGCGAAGACGGCCTGAAGGAATATATAAAAACCATCGGCCTGTACAACAGCAAAGCAAAAAACATCATCAAAACCTGCAGGATATTAATCGACGAACACAACAGCATCGTGCCCGACGATCAGAAAAAACTGGAAGCCCTGCCCGGTGTCGGCAGAAAAACTGCCAACGTAGTACGCAACACCGCCTTCGGCCACCCGACCATGGCTGTCGACACACACATCTTCCGCGTTTCAAACCGCACAAAGATTGCGCCGGGAAAAAATGTACTGGAAGTTGAAAAAAAACTGCTGAAATTTATTCCAGAAGAATTTCTGGTAGACGCACACCACTGGCTGATTCTGCTGGGACGGTATACCTGCATCGCACGCAAACCACGGTGCGGTTCATGCCTTATTGAAGACCTGTGCGAGTACAGAAACAAAACAGAATAAGCGCTAGTCCTGCGCAGGGTCTTCCTTGATGCGCCAGATAAAAAACAGTAGAACAGCCGCCAGAGCAACCAGTAACAACTGAAGCTGCACTCTGCCATGAAGAATGGAAATCGATATTAAAAAGGCTACAACAACCAGAAAATAAACCTTGTACTTCACTTTTCGTGACAGGGTTTTTGTTTCTTCCCACTGCTTTAAAACCGGCCCGAACCAGCGATTATTCAGCAGCATGCGATGAAAGCGCGGCGAGCTTTTTGAAAAAAACGCCAGTGCAACAATCAGGAACGGAGTCGTGGGAAACACCGGCAACACCACACCAATCAGGCCCAGCACAACACAGATCCAGCCACCGATAACAAGCAGATAATGACGTATTATTTTTTTCATATGCAAAAAACTGTTTTCATGTCTCACCGAAACCACACAGATACTTTGCTTTTATCGGCACTTAATGCCTTAACAAACAAGTTAGGCAGCGCTCAGTTGTTCTGTCACAGAACAAATGCTGCACGGCCATGAATATATCATTCACTCAAACACATTACCCGCGTTTTTACAGGGAATTTTTCGTGTATTCAAACAGGCTTTTTTTCAGCTATTTTTATTTCCTGCACCTTGTATTTCCAGTATCTGGCCCTTTTTTTCCGCACGCTTCTTTAAACGGCACTGGCAATCAAAACTAAATCAAAATACAATTCAGGCTTCCCAACAACAAAAACGCCCTCATTATGTTCGGCAACAACAGAAACGAATTACGCCAGGTCTATCTCAGCTGCTGGCAACTGAAAAAAAACAGGCTGCCGATGGATCCAATGCAGGAAGTTGTCGGCAACATTGTCGAGATGCACCCGGAGTATCACCAGCTGCTTGAAGATGAAGACAGCATCAATAAAGATTTTTCTGCCGAGACCGGCGAGAGCAACCCTTTCCTGCACATGAGCATGCATATTGCACTGCACGAGCAGATCAGCACTAACCGCCCCGACGGTATCCACGATTGCTACCAGAAATTATGCCTGCGCTACGGCGGCCCGCACGATGCCGAACATGAAATGATGGAATGCCTGGGCGAAGCCCTGTGGCTGGCACAGCGAAATCAGACCACGCCCGATGAAGCAGCCTATTTAGAATGCCTCAAAAAATTGATTAATAAATGACAAAATATTCATGCGATTTTAAAAAAACCGGTGAACTATCAAAAAACCGTATTGTCTTTGAAGTCGTTAACACTGTAGACTCAGTTACCCTTTTTTACAGGTGACTTACAACACTAGGAGAAAGACTTAATGAAAAACACTATGAAAAAATCACTGTCCGCTGCTCTGGGCACAACTTTTGTTGCAGCAATGGCAGCATCACCTGTAGCTAACGCTGATACAAACCCATTCGGCATGCAGAACATGGAACGAGGATACATGCAGGTTGCTGAAGGCAAATGCGGCGAAGGTAAATGTGGCGAAGGCAAAATGAAGATGAAGAAAGAAAAAGCCAAAGAAGCCAAATGCGGTGAAGCCCACAAAAAAGAGATGGACGGAAAATGTGGCGGCGAAAGCAAAAAAATGAAAATGAAAAAAGAAGGTAAATGCGGCGAAGGCAAATGCGGCGGTAACATGTAAACCTGCTTCGACCAGCACAATCTGAATAATAAAAAAGCCTCGGTACACGGGGCTTTTTTATTGCACAACCTTAATACAAAAAAACCATGCCATTATAATATTCCTGAAAAACCATCTATTATCAAACAAGCAATAAAATAAAAAACCAGATTCAAAAATTATAAAAACAGGGGCGAAAATGTTTTCCGGGGAAGCGTTTGGACATGAAGTAATAGGCTGGATGGCAACCATTTTTATTTTTTCAGCCGGCATCTTCATTCTGTTTCTTATCGGTGTTTACATCGCCGATGTCACCCAGACCAAACAGACAATTCGTAGAAACTACCCTGTCATCGGCCACTTCCGCTATTATTTTGAACACATCGGCACTTTCTTTCGCCAGTATTTTTTCAGCATGGATCGCGAGGAAATGCCTTTCAATCGTGCACAGCGATCATGGGTGTATCGCGCAGCCAAGGACATTGAAAATATTGTTGCCTTCGGTTCAACACGCGACCTGAGACCCGCCGGCTCGGTGCTTTTTGTCAACACCGCATTCCCCACACTGGGTAAAGAAGCCGTCAACTGCAAGCCGGTTATCATCGGCGAAAAAACAGCCGACATACCTTATACCGCACATTCATTTTTTAATATCTCCGGCATGAGTTACGGCGCTATCTCCAAACCCGCGATACAGGCTTTGTCTTACGGCGCGAAAAAAGCCAGCGCCTGGATAAACACCGGTGAAGGCGGACTATCACCGTATCACCTGGAAGGCGGCGCAGACATCGTGTTTCAGATCGGCACGGCAAAATACGGTGTGCGCGACAAGGACGGCAACCTGTCCGATGAAAAGCTGCGCGAGATTGCTGCCCATGAAACCGTACGCATGTTCGAAATAAAAATGTCACAGGGTGCAAAACCCGGCAAAGGCGGTATTTTGCCCGCGGCCAAAGTCAGCGCGGATATCGCAAACGTTCGCGGCATTCCGATGGGTGAGGATTCCATCAGCCCGAACCGTCACCCGGAGATTGAAAACAACGATGACCTGATCGACATGATCAACCACGTGCGTAAAGTCACCGGCAAACCGGTCGGTTTCAAAGCCGTGATCGGTGACAAAATATGGATGGGCGAATTTCTCGCTGCAGTCAATAAACGCGGCAAGGAATTCGCGCCCGATTTCATTACCATCGACAGCGCCGACGGCGGCACCGGTGCCGCACCCATGAGCCTGATTGATTACGTTGGCATGCCAATTAACGAAAGCCTGCCTCGCGTCATCGATAAAATTCATGAAGCGGGCCTGCGTGACAGAATCAAAGTCATCGCCTCGGGCAAGCTGATTAACCCGGCAGAAGTCGCCTGGGCACTGTGTGTCGGCGCAGACTTTATCACTTCAGCACGCGGCTTTATGTTTTCACTGGGCTGTATTCAGGCGCTGCAATGTCATCAAAACACCTGCCCCACCGGCATCACCACACACGATAAAAAACTGCAACGCGGCCTGGTCGCCGAACAAAAATCAACTCGCATCGCCAATTACATCAAAAACATCAGTTACGAAGTCGGCATCATTGCGCATTCCTGCGGCGTACATCAACCACGCGAACTAAGCCGGCGGCACGTACGCATCGTGCAGCAAAACGGCACCTCTACCATGCTGGCTGATATTTATCCGGACAAAACCCCGAAAGCATAAAGCCGGCTTTTTATACACGTTTGTGAACTATCAGGCGCAATGCGCGGTCAACTGCTTAACCATCCTGGCGCGCAATAAATTCTCAGGGACAGCAAAACTATGAACAAGCTCATATCTTTCGGCTGCAAGGCACAGTCACTTCTCGACGCAACACGTACCGTTGATTTTCTTGGACCGCTTGCACTGCGTTTATATCTGGTGCCGATTTTCTGGATGGCCGGAACAAAAAAACTGGCCGATATGGATAGCATCATCGCCTGGTTTGGTAATCCGGACTGGGGGCTTGGCCTGCCCTTTCCCGCATTAATGGCATGGCTGGCAACACTAACTGAAGTCGGTGGAGCCATCCTGTTACTGCTTGGTCTGGCGACACGCTGGGCATCTATCCCGCTGTTCATCACCATGGTTGTCGCTGCGGTCAGCGTGCATCTGCAAAACGGCTGGCTGGCTATCGCTGAAGGTTCCGGTTTTTTTGCCAGCGACCGAACCGCCGGTGCCATCGAGCGCCTGGACATCGCCAAAGATATTTTACGTGAACACGGCAATTACGACTGGCTGACCGAAAACGGGAACTTTGTTATATTGAACAACGGCATCGAGTTTGCCGCTACCTATTCCATCATGCTGCTGGTGCTGTTTTTCATCGGCCCGGGCAAAGCCAGCCTCGATTACCTGATCAGCAAAAAATTTAAACCGTGCGGGCAATAAAAGTCTGAGCAGAAAAGAACGATGACAAAGCAACAATACCCCGTTTCCGGTGCAGGCCTGGGACTGCGCAGAGAAAAACTCGATGAGATGCTGACAGCGATGCAGGCCGATAATCTGTCACCAGTCAACTTTATGGAAGTTGCACCGGAGAACTGGATCAACGTCGGCGGCAGCCTCGGCAAAAAATTCCGCCAGTTCACCGAGCGATATAATTTTCTCTGCCACGGGCTTTCCTTATCAATCGGCAGCCCGGCACCGCTGGATGAAAGTTTTGTCAGGGACATCGGTGCTTTTATGAAAACACACGGTGTTAAACATTATTCAGAACACCTCACATACTGTTCCGACAATGGCCACCTGTACGACCTGCTGCCAATTCCATTCACCGAAGAAGCGGTACATTATGTCGCTGCACGCATCCGCCGGGTGCAGGATATTCTGCAACAGGAAATTTCCATGGAGAACGCCTCGTATTACACACCGGCACCGGGTTCGGAGATGCGCGAAATCGAATTCATTAACGCCGTGCTGGACGAAGCTGACTGCGGCCTGCTGCTGGACGTGAACAACATCTATGTAAACTCGATCAACCACGGTTACGATGCTATCGAATTTTTAACACAACTGCCCGCCAGACGCATTCGTTACGCACACATCGCCGGGCATTATAATGAAGCCGAAGATTTAATCGTGGATACCCACGGCGCTGATGTCATCGACCCGGTGTGGCATATTCTGCAAAAAGCCTACCAGCACTTCGGCGTATTCCCGACCTTGCTGGAACGTGATTTCAATATTCCCGCGGTGCCCGAGTTACTGCTCGAAGTCAAACAGATCGCCGAAACACAAAGCCGGTGGCAGGCACCACCAGCTACAAAAAGCATGCCGGCATAAACACCATGACGTTACCTGCTTTCACAAAACACCAGTTCGCATTTACCGCACACCTGCGCGACCCGAAAAAGAACGCCATACCCGAAGGTATCGAAGACCGGCGCATGGCGATCTATCGTGACCTGCTGTATAACAACATCGAAAGTTTTATCGCCAGTGGTTTTCCTGTGCTGCGTGAAATCTATGATGATAAAAACTGGCACCGGATGGTGCGTGATTTTTTTGCCAGACACCGAAGCCGCTCCCCCTACTTTCTCGAAATTACGCAGGAATTTATCGATTACCTGCAAAACGAACGATTGCCCGATGAAAATGATCCCGCCGGCCTCCCCGCCAGCCTGGTCGAACTGGCGCATTACGAATGGGTAGAGCTGGCGCTGCACGTATCCGATGAAACCATCAGCATGGAAAACATCGATGCCAATGGCGACCTGCTCGCACGCCGTCCGGTATTTTCACCACTGGCCTGGCCGCTGGTCTATCAGTTTCCGGTGCACACCATGGGGCCGGACAAGCTGCCGAAAGAAGTCCCCGCACAGGCCACTTACCTGGTGGTTTATCGCAACCGCAATGACGAAGTTCACTTTCTTGAAATCAATCAGGTCAGCGCACGACTGATCAGCCTGCTGCAGGAAAACACATCATATACCGGTCTGGATGCAATCAAACACATCAGCAAAGAGATGCAACACCCCAGGCCTGAAGTTGTAAAACAGGGTGGACTGGCTGCATTGCAGGAATTACAGCAATATGGAATAGTTTTAGGAACAGAACAAAAACAGGCTTGACATCGCCTGTAGCCAGCAGTCACAAAAAAGGCGTTATCGGGAATATGAAAGAACCGGGCTAAGGTTGTTTTTCACGGAAGATTTCTCTAAAGAAAAGCAACCCCGGACAGATGCCGATAATGGCAGAAATAAGAAAAAACGTGGCCGGCAGATATAAAAGCCAGTGAATTACATCAAAACCGGTCAGCCAGATTCCTGCCCACAGGATAAGACCTACAAACAAAAAAAAAGCCTTCATAGACGGCTCCATTTTATCCATGCTGCCCCCTTAAAAGTTTAAACGCTGGTCGCCTATACTACTAAAGTTTAAAAACTTTGCCACAAAAATTCTGAAATTAGTTAAACAGCTGTTGCCACCAGCGTTGCCGGTTTTTCGGCGGCCTCAGGGCGGCTTCAAGCTCAACCGGCTGAATTCTGGACAGTATCCAGCCCGGCAGCGGCGGGTTTTCACTGAAACCACAGCTGACACCAAGATTATTCGGATCAAAAATCTTGATGAATGCAGGCGCTTCCTTATTATCAACATAAACGATGCCGCAATAATCTTCGTCATGTTCCTTGCGCAGCAACTCGTCAATCTTCTCGATAAAATTCAACAGCTGTGTTTTATCTGAAGGAGCTTCCGGCACGGCCTCACCAACAGCATAAATATACCAGTTATCATCCGCCTGAGCCTTTAGCACGTCCCAGAATGCATCCAGATCATGCCAGCGCATAGTCGAAGTAAAGTTACCTCTAAACGCTGCTATATAAGCATCTTTAATAGACATATCCACGACAGCCCCTCAATAATTTTTTCAATTCAATGTTTTTGCCTTGATCCAGTCTTTGACTTCCTGATGACTGCGTTTAACAAATTCGACATCTTTAAAGGCACAGGCCATCACCGTCACCCCCTGCATTCTGGCAAGCAGATCCATCGCCAGATCGTCAGCATTGCCTAGACCCAGCGTTTCAAACTGTAACCTGATCCAGTCACGCAACAGCACAAATGCCTGACGGGAAACCTCGTGCAATTCAGTATCATCTTTCGCCAGCTCAGAACTGAGACTGCCAATCGGGCAACCCGACTGAACCACATCATCACGCCTGAAATCCAGCATATCGCTAAACAACAGCAGACGCTCCCTGGCATCATCAGTTTCAAGTTCACACTGATTTAATATGGTGTTTAAACCGGCAATGCGAGAGTTAACAACCGCATTAAGAATTTCATCTTTTGTTTTGAAGTAGTAATAAAAGTTGCCACGTGGAATGCCGGTGGCATCAGAAATATCCTGAAAAGAAGTCTGGTTGTAGCCACGTCTGTAAAAAAGATCATCCGCTGCATCAATGATGCGCTGTCGATTACCTTCACCTTTAGTACCCATAAAAATCACTCACCAACATTGAAAACGATGCGAACGCCTATACCTGACGGCAGAGCACTGAAAATACTTGCACAGAAAAATGTTAGACGGTCGTATTACTAATGCGAATACTGTAACATCACAGCGCCCCATAAAACAACCCGAATAACCACCGCAGACACCATACATTGAACGCACTGGACATTAAAAATCTACAAAAGACCTATAAAAATGGCGTAAATGCGCTTAAAGGTGTCGATCTCACGGTGAAACAGGGGGACTTCTTTGCCCTGCTCGGTCCCAACGGTGCCGGTAAATCTACCGCTATCGGCATCATCTGCTCACTGGTCACCAAAACCGCCGGCAAGGTCGAGGTATTCGGTCACGATCTGGACAAAGACTCTGCCGGTGTACGCATGCACATCGGCCTGGTGCCACAGGAATTCAATTTCAACATCTTCGAACCAATCCGCGAAATTTTGATTAACCAGGCCGGCTACTACGGCATCAACCGCAAGGAAGCCAGCCACCGCGCCGAGACCTATCTGAAACAGCTCGACCTGTGGGACAAGCGTTTCGACATAGCAAAAGAGCTTTCCGGTGGCATGAAGCGGCGGCTGATGATCGCACGCGCGCTGATGCACCGGCCAAAATTACTTATCCTCGACGAGCCCACCGCCGGTGTCGATATCGAGATTCGCCATTCCATGTGGAAGTTTTTAAAACAGGTCAACGAGGAAGGCACCACCATCATCCTCACCACGCACTATCTGGAAGAGGCCGAAAGCCTGTGCAACAACATCGCCATCATCGACCACGGCATCACCATCGAGCAAACACAGATGCGCTCGCTACTGGACCGGCTGCACGTCGAAACCTTTATCCTGTATCTGAGCAAGGCCATCAATACCCTGCCCGACTGTGGCGCACACGTGGTCAGGCTGATCGATGAAACCACGCTGGAAGTCGACATCAATCAACAGCAGAACATCAGCGACGTTTTTCAGGCACTGCATAAATGCGACATCGAAGTGGTGAGCATGAAGAACAAAACCAACCGGCTGGAACAGCTGTTCATCTCGATGACAAACAACAAAAACAACAGCAATCAAGAAGGAAGCCGGACATGAATTTCAGCCAGCAGATGGTCGCACTGAAGACCATTTTCATCAAGGAATACCTGCGCTTCATCCGCATCTGGATACAGACTATCCTGCCGCCAGCAATCACCATCGCGCTGTATTTTATTATTTTCGGCCAGGTCATCGGCAGCCAGATCAGCGACATCAACGGTTACAAATACATGGATTACATCGTGCCCGGCCTGATCCTGATGGCGGTGATCACCAATTCCTACGCCAACGTGGTGTCATCTTTTTTCAGCGCCAAATTTCATCACAGCGTGGAAGAAATGCTGGTCTCGCCGCTGCCGAACAACATCATCCTGCTCGGCTTTGTTGCCGGTGGTGTCGCCCGCGGCCTGATCGTCGGTTTTGTCGCAACCGTGGTATCGATGTATTTTTCAGACCTGCAGGTTCACAGCTATCTGGTAACTTTTTCGGTGGTGATCCTGACCTCGGTTTTATTCTCGCTGGCCGGCTTCATCAACGCCGCCTACGCCAGAAGTTTTGATGACATCACCATCATCCCGACCTTTGTCTTAACCCCGCTGATCTATCTCGGCGGGGTTTTTTATTCAATCAAGATGCTGCCTGAAATCTGGCAGCAGGTCTCACTGGCCAACCCCATTCTGTACATGGTGAACGCGTTTCATTACGGCATACTGGGGGTGAGTGATATCGAGGTAGCAAACGCGTTCATTATCATCATCGCGTTTATCGTGGTGCTGTATTATTTTGCACTGCGACTGTTGCGCCTGGGCGTTGGCCTTAAGCCTTAAAAGCAATGTTTAATGTTTAATTGTGAGTTTTTAATTCAAAATTAAACATTCACAATTTAAAACTGCTTCTTGAGAACGGGTACGTTTTCCTGCAGCAAATGATAACCGCCGAAAATTACCGCAGCAAATACCAGATTGCCCAATAAAGAATTCTGGAAGAAAGGAATGCCCGCCACATAAGCCTGCATCAAACCTGCAGCTGTTTGCGGATAAATACCGGACATCATCCAGGCACCGAAATTTGTCAGCAGAAAGAACAGCACGGACGAAACCACCATGGCAAATGCCGTGTTGGTCACGGAAACCCGGTTCTTCAGCAAAAAGCCAATCGCCACGGTGAGGGCAAAGCCGGCGTAAACAAAAACCATGGAGTTATGCAGCCCCAGCACCAGATCACTGAGAAACAACGCCGCGAAAGGCACAACAAATGCCACGCGTTTGTCCGCAAAATAAGCGCCACCAAACAGGGCCATGGCCGCCACCGGCGAAACATTCGGCAAATGCGGTAACAAACGAAACATTGCCAGCGCAAAGATGATGCCTGAAATGGTGATGAGCTGAAGTTTTAGATTCTGTGTCCGCATGGCAGTAATCTCCTGGGCAGTTTCCTGAAAAGTTATACAACAATAATACCACAGAGCCACGCCCGTACCGCAAGCCCGAACAAATTTTGCAGGCAGCTTATGCCAGCCGGTATAAGGTACACCACGACCACCATACCCAAACCTGACCGCCCATAACCAAACACAGATGAACCAAACGGAACTAATAAAAACTGTTACTCTCATAACAATCACCCGCACAACAACAACCATCAGGGAACCCTATGAAAGCATCCGATCTGTTTGTGAAATGCCTGGAAGAAGAAGGCATCGAATATATCTTCGGCGTACCCGGCGAGGAAAATGCCGACTTCATGATCTCACTGGAAAAATCAGAAAAGATTAAATTTATTCTTACCCGACATGAACAGGGCGCAGCATTCATGGCCGAAATCTATGGCCGTCTCACCGGCAATGCCGCCGGCTGCCTGGGCACACTCGGCCCCGGTGCCACCAACCTGATTACCGGCGTTGCTGATTCCAATATGGACCATGCCCCCATGCTGGCGCTCACCGGCCAGGGCTCATCACAACGCCTGCACAAAGAATCCCATCAGATCATGGATGTGGTGAAAATGTTCGAGCCGGTTACCAAATGGGCCACCACGGTTTTGCATCAGGACAACATCCCGGAAATCATCCGCAAGGCGGTGCGTCTGGCACGCTCGGAAAAACCCGGCGCAGTCCACATCGAACTGCCGGAAGACATCGCCAAACTGCCAACCACCACCGAGCCAATGGAGCCGTATCGTTTTCGCCGCTCGGTGGCTGACGACAAAATCGTCAACCAGGCGTTTGAATTACTGAAAAAAGCAAAGAACCCGATCATCCTCGCCGGCAACGGTTGCATCCGTCGCCGCGCCAGCAAGCAGCTGCGCCTGTTCTGTGAAAAAACCGGCATCGGTGTCATCAACACCTTCATGGCCAAGGGCTGTGTCGATATGGATGCCGACTACTGCCTGTACACCGTTGGCCTGCAGGCACGTGATGTGGTCGCCTGCACCCTGGAAAATGCCGACGTGGTCATCACCCTGGGTTACGACATGGTGGAATACCACCCGCGCCTGTGGAACAAAAACCGCAGGCGGCAAATCATCCATGCCGATTTCCTGCCGGCCGAAATCGATGCCGATTACCACCCTAAAACCGAGCTGATCGGTGATCTGGCGCACACACTGTGGATGCTGAACCAGCGTGTCGATGCCAACGGCGGCCTGACATTCGACCGCGATGAACAGAAAGCCACCCGCCTCAGCATGCAGCAGGAAATCGCCATGCACAAAGACGACGACACCGAAGGCTGCATCCGCCCGCAAAAAGTTCTGTGGGACTGCCGCCAGGTTATGGGGCCGCACGACATCCTGCTGTCCGATGTCGGCGCACACAAAATGTGGATTGCGCGCCACTATCAATGCCACGAGCCCAATACCTGCCTCATTCCCAACGGCTTCTGCTCCATGGGCTTTGCCCTGCCCGGTGCTATCTCGGCCGCACTGATCCATCCTGAAAAACGCATTCTTTCCATTTCCGGTGATGCCGGCTATCTGATGAACGTGCAGGAAATGGAAACCGCCAAACGGCTCAAGGTCAACATCGTTACCATGATCTGGGAAGACCATGAGTACGGCCTGATCGCCTGGAAACAACAGAACGAATTCGGCAAACACACCGACCTGTCCTTCGGCAATCCGGACTGGCTGAAACTGGCCGAGTCATTCGGCTGGTCGGGACACAGGGTTGAAAACAGCCGCGACCTGATTGACACCCTGGAAAAGGCATTTGCCGAAGAAGGTCCCAGCCTGATCGTAGTGCCAATTGATTACCGTGAGAATTTATTATTAACCGAACGGCTGGGTAATATTTGTTGCCCGATTTAAAACTAAAAAACTTATTGGTCCACAGATGAACGCAGATAAACACAGATGTAAAAACGGTTGAAATATTTTATCTGTGTTCATCTGTGGATAGTTTTCCTTTGTTTTTAAACCTTAAAAAAAGAGAATGAACATGTCAGACCATTTCAAACTTCTCGTTCCTGGTGCCACCGCTGCCGGTACTGTCAACGTCACCGCACCTTATGACGGTGCGCACATTGCGACCATCGAAACCGGCGATGCCAGTGCAGTGGAAACTGCACTGGCCACAGCGCACAAACTTTTCGCCGACAAAAAGAACTGGCTGAGCGCGCAGCAGCGTATCAATGTTCTGGAAAAAGCTGCTGACATCATGCAATCACGTTTTGACGAACTTGCCATTGAAGCCGCGCGTGAAGGAGGCAAGCCGCTGGCCGACTCCAAAGTGGAAGTCGCCCGTGCCATCGACGGCATGAAAAACTGTGTCGAAGTCATTCGCAGTGAACACGGCGAGGAAATCCCCATGCGCCGCAATGCTGCCTCAATGAACCGCCTGGCCTTCACCACCCGTGAACCCATCGGTGTGGTCGCCGCCGTCAGCGCCTTCAATCATCCACTCAATCTGGCAGTGCATCAAATCGGCCCGGCAGTAGCCGCCGGCTGCCCGGTCATTATTAAACCGGCGGAAGACACGCCACTGTCCTGCTTCCGCTTGATCAATATTTTATACGAAGCCGGACTGCCCGAAGGCTGGTGCCAGGGCATCGTTACCACCGACCACGAAGCTGCAGAAAAGCTGGTCACCGATCCCCGTGTCGGCTTTTTCAGCTTCATCGGCAGTGCGCGGGTGGGCTGGATGCTGCGCTCGAAACTGGCCAACGGCACCCGCTGCGCACTGGAACACGGCGGCGTGGCACCGGTCATCGTGGCACAGGATGCCAGCATCGACAATACCGTGGCAGCATTAGCCAAAGCCGGTTTCTATCACGCCGGTCAGGTCTGTGTTTCGGTGCAACGGGTATATGCGGAAAAAAGCATCGCCCGCACACTGGCGGAAAAAATTGCCGAGGCCGGCAACAATATGAAGGTCGGCGACCCGACACTGGCCGATACCGACATCGGCCCGCTGATTCGCCACACCGAAACAGAACGCATTGATAAGTGGGTAAAAGAATCCATCGACAAAGGTGCTGAACTGATTACCGGTGGCGAAAAAATTTCTGACAGCTGCTACCAGGCCACGGTGTTACTCAATCCACCGGACGATGCCATCATCTCGCAAAACGAAGTCTTCGGCCCGGTTATCTGCGTTTATGAATATGAAGATATTGATGATGCTATCGCACGCGCCAACGGCCTGGACGTGGCTTTTCAGGCAGCGGTATTTTCCAGCAACATCGATACCTGCATGCACGCCTTCAACCAGCTTGAAGCCTCCGCTGTCATGGTCAATGACCACACTGCCTTCCGCGTCGACTGGATGCCATTCGCCGGGCTGAAACATTCCGGCTACGGTGTCGGCGGCATCCCTCACACTTTCCGCGATATGCAAATCGAAAAGATGATGCTGATTCACTCTCCCGCACTGTAACAAACCCACCAGGCGGCAGTAAAAACGGCTGCCGCCCGGCTTTTAAGCCCCTGCTTCAGCGGCCGGAACATTGGCCCAGCAAGCCTCCCACATTGACAAAGGTAATCCAATGGATTAGACTTCGTCGCGCAAAATCCACGTCGAACGACCTGAATTTCAGTACCAACCACCTGAGAAGCTGCGTTCAAAATTGAACACAGGCTCCGCAAATTTACTTCGTTACTCCAGATCATGGAGGCAAGCGATGGGGAACAATAATGGGCAAAGCGATAGTTCGCGAAAAGGCAAAAGTCCGCGAATTTACACCTGTTGATGTAAAAAATATTCGAGCTCGAACGGGCATGTCTCAAAATGAATTCGCTCTGGCGTTTGGCATCAGCGTTAGCACATTACGCCACTGGGAACGCGGTGACCGCACCCCCCAGGGCCCTGCTCTGGTTTTACTTAATGTGGTTGCCAAAGAACCCAAAGCTGTACTGAAAGCATTAAGCCACTGACGACTACCGAGCACGGCTAGCAAAAACGTCATGTCATAAACATGGCATCAAGGATCACTCACAAATACTGGTAACAAATGAAATTAGAATCAATTTTCCCCTTCCTCGCCTGGTTTAAACTGGTCACCCCGGCAACACTCAAGGCTGACTTTATCGCTGGCCTGACCGGCGCAGTCATCGTCCTGCCACAGGGCGTTGCTTTTGCAACCATCGCCGGCCTGCCGCCGGAATACGGTTTGTATACGGCGATGGTCACACCCATCATCGCCGCTTTGTTCGGCTCATCGTTTCATCTGGTGTCGGGGCCGACCACGGCAATTTCCATCGTGGTCTTTTCCGCCATCAGTCACCACGCCACGCCGGGCACACCGGAGTTTCTGTCACTGACTTTAACGCTGACATTTCTTGCCGGCGTTTACCAGCTGGCATTCGGCCTGGCACGACTGGGTTCACTGGTTAATTTCGTTTCACACACGGTTGTTATCGGCTTCACGGCTGGTGCCGCCATCCTTATCGCGACCAGCCAGCTGAAGCACATCACCGGTATTTTTGTGCCCAAGGGCGAATCCTTTTTGCACACCTGGGCCGATATGTTTTCCGGCATCGACCAGTTTAATATCTACCTGATTATCATCGCGCTGGCGACGCTGGCAACCGCACTGCTTTCGAAAAAGTTTATGCCGAAAGCACCGAACCTGCTGCTCGGCATGATTGTCGGCAGTGTCATCGCCATTTTATTCAAGGACTCGACCGATGGTATCAAGCTGGTTGGTGAAATTCCGGCACAGCTGCCACCGCTGTCCACCCCTGATTTTTCCATCACCACCATCAAAATGCTGGCTCCCGAAGCGTTTGCTGTCGCTCTACTGGGTCTGATCGAGGCGGTGTCGATCAGCCGTGCGGTGGCCAACAAGTCCAACCAGCGCATCGATTCCAACCAGGAATTTATCGGCCAGGGCATGTCTAATAT
>WFOC01000018.1 GCA_015488295.1 Gammaproteobacteria bacterium | reverse complement strand
CAGCCATTCCATCGGCGGGCCTGTTGTTTTCGGTGGAGCTGAGCTGCTTAAATATTCTGGCGGCCCAGTTCCACTTGGCAGGCCGGTAACATGTGGCGGCCCGTCTCGCATGTGGAAAATTAGCGGGCCGTCCCTGTTACCGGCAGACTTTCGGAAAATGTTATTCATGATTTTTCTGTAACTGAAAACAGCAGGAATAAAAACGACAACTGGCCCAGTCAAAACGGGCCATGCAAAAATATTTTTTTTCTCATCAAATTGTCGAATAAAACTTCGCATGTATTAGTTACTAACGCCTGTAGTGTTTCGAGATCACTTAATCGATGTCTTGTATGTGACTTTGCCCTTCTCTCCAGGCTTTAATGTTTTTTTATAAACCCAGCGAATGGCAACGTAATCTTCCGGTTTTGCCTGCCAGGTCTTGCCTGTTTTATCTTTCAGTTTCAGCGCATCGGCCGAGGCGAAATTTTCCCCATCAACTGAAAAAGTTATCTCTGTTGAATCACCGCTTGCTGAACCGCCACGGTATTTTGAGTTGTTTGCAATCGGGTTATTGATCACGATGTTTGATATATCCTGATTCGAGATATTTTCAAAAACAATCTCGTACAGAATCACATCATCAGGCAATACCAGGCCGGGTTCGACATAGTCGTATTGCATCAAACCATTATCTGCTTTGGAAATAACCTGCTTGAAAGCATTATTACTAAAACGTATCGCACCCTCTTCAGCATATGCATTCATTGCTGTTAAAAACGTAAACGCAGCAATCAATGTTGCTTTCCAGAAATATTTATTAATGTTGTTTGTTTTCATTTTGTTTTCCTCAATCAATTGTTACTTCAAAAATAATGACGTTTGTTACACCGGGCGCTACAGATACTGCACCACCCTGACTTAAATCAACTTCAATCGACAGCACCGGCTTGTTCAGAATATCAATGGCACGTGAATAATCTGCGGGTGCATCATTTGCATCTGACTGTGCAACACCATTCAACAGCATCGAGCCATCGGTATAAGTTGTGTTTGCGGGAATAAGGTCAGTGACAAGTAAATTATCAACCTGTGTATTACCTGACACGCTAACCTCTAACCGGTAACGCAAGGTTGCACCGGGATGTGGTTCATTGCCGCCAAGGGTATCAATCACGGTAACCGTTTTAAGAATGCTGACGGGTGACATAACCTGATATGCAGCGGCATCAGAATGCTGGCCATTGGCTGCAATATCCTGAACACCAGTCGTGCTAACATCTTCCGGATTCAAAGCCGCCGGATCGTTAAAAACCGTTTCCATAGTAAGCGGTGAATCAGGAACCGTATTACTACTGCCCGCTGGTGTACTGGTCGAACCATTGCTGAATAAACCGGCCGGGCTAATATTTCCGCTGTTATCCGCATTGATCACAGCGCCTTCAACATTTACTGCACCACCTTCAGCAACCTGTGCGATCAAAGCCAGCGCCGCAACATCGCCGATATTCTGCACGGGCATATCGGCAATGACATAAACCACACGTGATGCATTCACCGGTAATTCATCGATAAACACAGCTGTGTCTTCAGCCAGTTGATAACCGGGGGTTACACCGCTCTCGACAAAAACCTGAACGCTGCCAGCCAGCGGATCAAAATTATCAACGGGAGTAACAAAAGGATTTGGTGATGTGTTAACAGCTGCGAGTAAAAAATCGTGAACGGTATTTCCGGTATTGGTAACAGTAAATTGCATGACCGCATTGTTCATGTTGCTGATCACTGGCACCGCAGCAGCACCGTTAAATTCTGCAACAAGGAAATTGACCCTGCGATCTTCAACGAACGATGCACTTGCATTGCCGGCACCGGGTACACCGCCGATAGCATAGTTAATCGTTGCAATACTGGTGATGGTGTCACCGGCGGCTGCAAAAATATTTGTTGAATTTAAAAAGGCTAAAGTAAAACCAAATGCAATAAAAAATTTTCTAAAAGAAAAAGTTTTAGGCGCAGAAGATTTTTTAAACAAAGCAATCCGTGCTTCTGTAGCATTTAAAATATCAATCAATGAATTGTTGTGCTGTAAATGTAAAATTTCTTCACTCGCATAATAATAAAATTCGTCAAAATCCTTCTTGCATGGAAAACAAAATATCAACGAAAAAACTTCTTTAGGATCATTTGAGTAACAAATCTGCATCGGGGGAAAATGCAGAAGTAGCGACGCTTAATTTCTTGTTATTGTTTTTTCAAAAACTTTAGCTTTATTTTGTAATATTTTGTAAAGCTTTGTAACAGATATAAAATAGACGCTAAGTCAGTGAATATCAAAGAAAAAACAATAAAATAATTGATTATTTTTAATGTCAAAAGGTGACAAAAACGTCAATTCTGTGACATCTGTGATAAGCCGCTTTCTTCCTGTGTTAGTACGGGAATTTTTTTCATAAATACCCGGGGCGAGCCGCCCTGGAAAAAGCTGAGACCTATGACTTTTCAATCAGTTAGATGCTACGTTGTGAAGTTCAGCAGGGATGTGGTATCGCTATTGCAACAGGCGGCAAGCAGGGTGGACTTTACAAATTTTGCAGGAACATGCTTTTTAGTGACAATATTGGCCAATCGGCCTGTTTCAGACGGACAAAAAAATGACCCTTAAAAGGGCCATTAGCAGTATATCCATGAGTTGTTTTATTTTTATTATTTTTAACGAACTAACCCACTGGAATTTTGAGCACCTGTCCTGCCAACAGGTTATCAGCGTACAAACCGTTGCGTGCACGCAAATCTGATTCATCGACATTATGTTTTTGGGCAATCGTTGCAATATCATCACCACCGCATACTGTGTATTCACATGCAGTCGATGCCAGCCAGGTACCCGGCGGTGCCTTGCGTGAAAAATATTTGTTCACACCGCGCGTGATTGCTTTCGCAATTTTCTTCTGGTGTGAAGCGCTACGTAAATTCTTTTCTTCTCTCGGATTCGAAATAAAAGCTGTTTCCAGCAGAACCGATGGAATATTCGGTGCTTTCAGTACAGCGAAACCTGCCTGCTGTACTTTTTTCTTGTGTACTCGATTTACCGACTTTAACTGCCCCAGTATTTCGCTGCCAATATCCAGGCTTGATTCGATAGTGCCGGTCAGTGACAGATCAAACAATACTTCTTTCACCATTTGATCTTCAACGGCCAGGTTCACATCACCAAATAAAATATCAGCGGCGTTTTCTTTCTCGGCAAGCATTCTCGCCGTTTCAGAACTGGCACCATCAACAGACAGGGCATAAATAGACGAGCCACGCGCCCGGGGATCGGGGAATGAATCGGCGTGCAATGAAATCATCATATCAGCATGATGCTCACGTGCCTTGTGTATGCGATCACGCAACCGCATGTAACGATCAGTCTTGCGTATCAGAACGGCTTTCATACCACGCTGTGCATTAATATCTTTTTCCAGGCGTTTTGCAATCTGCAAGGTAACGGTCTTTTCGCGTGTACCCGAACGACCGGTCGCACCAGGATCCCTGCCGCCATGCCCGGCATCAATGGCAATGATGACATCCCGTTTACGCGCAGTCTGAACTTTTTCTGACTTACCTTTTTTGTTGCGTAAATCAATAACCAGACGATGTCCTGATGTACCGGAAGGTGCCAGCAAAAAACTGCGCGGTGACACTTCATTACTTAAATCAAACACCACGCGCAGATCTTTATCATTTCTGACACCACTGCGAATACTGCGGATCAGCGAATTAGCCTGCACCCTGTCGACCATGCCATGTGGCATTTCTGTTTTTTTAATATCCAGTACCACACGTTCCGGATTATGTAATGTAAAAAGAGAGTGATCGGCAATACCATCAAGGTCAAACACCAGCCGCACATAACCTTTATTTTTGGAAAGCCGGATATCCTGAACCCGTGCGCCAGCAGTACCCGCTGAAGCCAGTCCCGGCACAGCAGAAGCTACCAGACCAGTTAGTCCGGCAATGCTTTTAAGAAATTTTCGACGATTGTTCTGACTCATTATCACTTCATGTTATGGGAAAACTACCATCGTGCCCCGGATATTATTTTTATTCTGTCGGTGCATTGTGAATCTATTGTGGCAAATATAATAAATAATGCAAGTATTTTTTTATATTTTTTATATACATACATGACTTTGTTATAGTCGAAAATCACAAAAGACCTGTAACATCAACTTTTTACCCTTGTCTGAACAGGCAGAAATAATTAAATTTCGACCTTCATCGGCATGGCTGAATTCACAGATCCAGTCTGCTGGCGGCAAAAACCCCTCAGCTTTTTCCGGCCATTCCAGCAGGCAGACATCAGTTTCATTAAAATAATCACGCGCGCCGGTAAACTCCAGTTCTTCCGGATACGCCAGGCGGTACAGATCAAAGTGGTAACACATACGATTTTCAGTGATCGGGTACGGCTCAACCAGCGTATACGTCGGGCTTTTCACCACACCATCAAATCCGCTGGCCTGAATAAAACCTCGAGCAAAAGTTGTTTTGCCCACACCCAGGTCACCTTTCAGCAACATGATGAAAGACGTTTTAAGGTGTTTGGCCACGTTCGCTGCCAGCGCAACCTGCTGTAACTCATCAGCCAGAAAGAGTTGTTTTGTTTCCAGAACCTTGTTCACTGTATTACTTTTACCAGTTCGTTGATTACATCGGAGGCCAGCAGGCCTCGTGTTTTATCCTGCGTGACCGATTGCGCGGCAGCGGCATGCAGGCAGACAGCCAGCTCCGCTGCTACACCTGTTTTAATCTTCTGCGCCATCAGCGCAATAACAATGCCACTCAGGACATCACCCATGCCCGGTGCCGCCATGGCCGCATTACCCAGTGCACAAATTTTTATCTGCCTGCCATCATAAATCAAGCTGCCGGATCCTTTCAGGATAACGGCACATGATTCACTGTCAGCAAACAACTGAAACAGTTGTTTAATCGCAGTAAAACGATCAGCCTGAATATCGGTGCTGTTCAACGCTGATGTGGTCGACAGCAACCTTGCCGCTTCACCCGGATGCGGCGTAATCACCAGCGGTGATTTTATTGTAAATGGATTTTCAGCCAGCAGGTTCAGCGCATCAGCATCAACCAGCATGGGTTTATTCAGCGAAACACAAAAATGCAACAGGGCACGTGACCAGTCATCCTGCCCCAACCCCATGCCGATGGCGACATGCGTGACCTTTTCCAGAAAAGCGGCGTTCAACACCTCTGGTAAAGTATTTTCATCACAGGTTTTTACCATGGCTTCCGGCACAGCGGTGACGATGGCCTGCAGGTTTTCAGCCACCGTTACAACTGTGACCAGCCCGGCACCACTGCGCAGGGCAGCTTTCGCAGCCAGAATCACCGCGCCCGGCATGCCGCTGTTGCCGCCGGCAATCAACACGTGACCAAAGTTTCCCTTGTTCGATGAAGCTTTACGTTTTGGCAATAAAGTGTAATCAACACTTTCGATTAATCGCGCATCGGCTTCAACCTGCGCATAGGCTTCATCAGGCACAGCAAGATCATGCAAGATGATTTCACCACAAACATCTTTTGCCTGCGCGGTAAAAAGCCCCTGCTTCAGGCCGATAAAACTCACGGTGATGTCCGCCTGCACGGCACAGCCGGCAATCACGCCAGTATCAGCCATCAGGCCTGACGGCAGGTCAACCGCAACAACCGGCTTTACTGCCTTGTTCACCGCCTCAATCCAGTCTGCCCACAGGCCGGAAACCTCGCGCTTCAGGCCGGTGCCTAACAAGGCATCGATAACAAGCTCGGCCTCTTCAAGCAAGAAAAAATCCAGCGCTGAATTTTCTGCAAGCTTGCACCAGTCCTGATAAGCCTGCTGCGCTTCATTCTTTAAGGTCGCAGGATCGATTAAACTGAGAACGCGAACATCCAGCCCCGCCTGCTG
>WFOC01000017.1 GCA_015488295.1 Gammaproteobacteria bacterium | reverse complement strand
GCTCGGAGATGTGTATAAGAGACAGGCTGCCCACACTGTCCAGAAACTCGATGACAAAATCTTCCAGGTTATCCGGGTCTTCGGAAAACGCGTCGGCGCCACGCCGCACCCAGAAAGACAGATCCGCCCCCTTGACCGTGAGATCCACCACCTGGCTGGTCACGGTTACCGCCTGATGGCGGGTATACAGGGAATTGGGCGCGCTGTTCGAGGTGGCCGCACTGATACCCGCCGCCGTGGCCACATCCGCCGTCCACACCGGCGCCAGCGTGCTGCGGTTGTCGAAATTATCCTGGAACAGGATATCGCCGGGAGCAGCCAGCACCGCTACCGGCAGTATCAGA
This sequence comes from Gammaproteobacteria bacterium, assembly GCA_015488295.1. GTDB lineage: Bacteria > Pseudomonadota > Gammaproteobacteria > SZUA-229 > SZUA-229. The sequence continues at coordinate 6,778 of WFOC01000017.1, read as the reverse complement.
ATCACCAGCAGAAAGGAAATCACAACTGTCATCGATTGACTTACATCGGAAGATAAGCTGAGAATAGCATTCAACCGCCTGTTTTGCCCGCCTGCCGGCGCGCAATCAGCAGCAACAAAAGGCGCTATGTTGTTGATAATTCAACGCTGACACTTGAAAAGCGCACAAAAGCCCACATCACTGTGCTATCATGGCGGTCAGAGAACTTGACCATTCTCTCACCCGGTGGAACTTGCTTTACCAGCCAGACCATCCCCAATAAAACAGTTTCGGGGGCGACATGGCTTCGACGTGGGTAGCAAAACCGGAGGTGCATGCCGAGGCGCGATCACCTCGTAAAACCATCGCAAACCTTATAGTTGCCAACGACGACAACTACGCTTTAGCAGCTTAAAAACCTGCGTAAAGCCCTCGGCCTGATGTGTGCTTATACGCTCAGTTAACCGGGGTCGACTCATATAAGCTCGCGATGAAATTTTTTCTGGGTGGATTCGCTAAAACTTAACAGAAATCGCTCTGTGTTTTCCCTGCTCGTCGGGTAATACAGAGTTAAATCAATAGACGAAATAAGCATGTAGAGCCGATGGCGGAGTGCTTGCGGACGGCGGTTCGATTCCGCCCATCTCCACCAATAACAAAGGTCAGCCGTTTTTCGGTTGGCCTTTTTTATTGGTTAATCTGATGTTGAATTTAAACCGCTCACCGGCTCACTAAAATTGCTGTGAGCAATTTTGAACGTGCGTCTTATGCACGGCCCCGAAGGGGTGAGGCACACGATGTGCCGAATAATTCCGCCCATCTCCACCAAACAACGAAACCACCCTTGCGGTGGTTTTTTTGTTTGTGGATTTGGGTGAATGAGAATCGCCGCACCGGGTTCACTAATTTTGCCCGTTAGGGCAGGATGCCCGTAATTAGAACAGCGCAGGAGCAGTTGTCGGGAGCAAAATTGAGTGCGCGTTTTTTGCGCAGCCCGTAGGGTGAAACACAGGGATGCACTTCATAATTCCCGCCATGCAGCGGTATAGTTAAAACATTACTTTGCAGTATTCGCCCGTCGAATGACACGAAGCTGTCTTTCTGACGCTTTTTTCATCACTTCAGAATACACACGCTTCTTTTTAGCAGAAGAAGCATTACGAATAAAATCCGAAAATGGTGTGGATTTAACAGTTTTCAACTTTGAGAACATCCAGATAATATTAAATTCTGTGCAACACACATATTACGATGCTGGTCGCAGCGTTCCATCAGAACATTCCTCTACTATCTGGCCTTTTTTGATGACAACCACTCCCATGCCAAATTTTCTGGCTCTTTCACGCGCTTTAAGAGAAGCGCGTTTAATCGCCGTCTCGGCTTTAACAAAGTCGGGGTCTCGTTGTCTTGTGGTTGGATGACTGCTCTTTGTGTTCATGAATTCACTCCTTCACTGACAAGTATAGGCTCACTGGTCGAATTATTATACAACATCCACTCATCTACCAGCGGCTTATAGAGATTTTCAAAATTATAAAGGCCGGCCGAAAAACGCCGCCGAATGACTGATTCGGGTATATTATGCCCGCCTTCCTTTACACGTTGTCGAACCCGGGCAATTGCCAGCTCTGGCGTGGCTAGTTGCAGGAAAAATAGTTTCACCTTATAACCGGCGGCCTGCCATTCTGGAATATGCTGTGCATAATGGCGACCACTCAGAGTCGTTTCAAAGGCGAAACTCTCGCCTGCGTGTACATGGTGACGTATTTCTGAAATCATCAAGCGTCCTGCTCTGAATGCCACATCTTCTGCAGCAAACGGTGCAAGACCCGCCGCAATCAGGTCAGCATTCACGAAGTTAGGGCAAGCTGCCTCATGGGGAAGAAATTCAACCGCGAAGGTTGTTTTTCCCGCGCCGTTGGGGCCGGCGATGATGATAATCTTTTTTTCTGTTTCTGTAAGTTCCATTATTTTAATAATGACTCTAAACTTGATAATGCCTCGTTAATAATATCTGATTGCACTTTTATATTTTCAATAATTTGACCAGGTGTACGTGTGTCAACTTTAACCACCACATTAGGATTAACCGCTTTTAAATCAAATACAGCAGCATCAATATCAGATGCTTTATTTTCCAGCTCACGGGCAGCATTTTCCTTCTCTTTTATTTCTGCGCTAACAGAAACTTGATCCTGACATTTTACCTTGTCTTTTTTCAGTCGTTTAAATTTTTCTTTAAGGTCAACTACGACCGCCTTAATTTGCGCTGCTTCATCCAGCAATGGTTGCATTTCTTCACGCGCTTTTTTTCGTCGCGCAGCAAAGTCCACTGTCCAGGAGTAACTGCTTTCACCTTTCTTTGTGCCAGCATGTTTCAGCATTCTGGCATAACTTGGAAACGGCTTACCTTTATTAGCTTCTTCCTCTAACCAGGTGGCGGTTAAATTTACAGGCAGGTCTTTATCTGAAAGGACTTTGCCATTGGCATCAAAGCCAAAATGCGCCAGCGTTAAAGGGGTCTTTTTACCTACCTTGATATTTGCCAGGTCGTAATACCAGATTTTTTTAGTTTTTTTGCCTTTATTAAAAAACAGCAGATTTGTTTTTACACCTGCACCGGCAGTTGAAAACACACCACCCGGCAGACTGATAATGGCCCATAGGTTACATTCATCGACCAGTTTTCGTTTGCTTTCAACAAAGGCCGTTTCATTGGTACGAAACAACAGACCTTCATCCAGCACAATGGCGCAGCGTCCATCGTGAGACAGTTCTGACAGAATATCCTGCAAAAAAAGTACCTGTGTCGAACCCGTTTCGAAGGCGTAGTTTTTTTGCGCGTCTTTACCTTCCTTGCCACCAAAAGGCGGATTGGTAAGAATGACATCAAATGTTGCCGGGGCGTGTTCGAATAGCGCACTATAAGTCGGCCGCTTGGTAAGCGTATTGCCATGCCACAAATTCGGCTGATCAATGCCGTGCAGTACCAGGTTAGCTAAAGCGATGGGGAAAACCAGGTTTTCTTTTTCCCGACCAAAAAAGGTATCGTGTTTTAAAGTATCGATATCGGTGCTTGCCGGTGTATTACCCAAGTTGCGAGCGATATGCTCGTAAGCGATAGCAAGAAAACCACCCGTACCGCAACACGGGTCATAAACCGTTTCACCTAATGCGGGCTTAACCGTATGTACCATAGCGCGGATAATTTCACGCGGGGTAAAAAACTGGCCGCCGTCAGAATTTTTTTCACCCATTTTAAGTAACAGGTCTTCATACACCTGCGACAGGGTAAAAAAGTGCGTGTCGTCAACATGGTCAATATTAATCTCATCAACCTTATCCAGAATATCACGTAGATTGGTTTCGCTATCGACCCGCACACGTTCAACCGCTGTCATAATGCGGCCGATAATGCGTTGCTTGGGTGATGCCGCCGGGTTGGGTAAACCGCTTTGTTTAATAATATCCAGACCATGCAAATACGGCAGCAGTTCTGCATTGATAAAATCGAACAGCTTGCCGTCACCTTTGGCAAACAGTTCCTGGCGTTTCCAGCCAAACGGTTTGCCATCCTGTGTTTGCGGCTGGTCTTCATTATCCGACTGGTTTATTGGTGGGGGCGCGGCCCAGTCCTGCCAGCGATACGGACTGACCAGTGCCGGGGTAAAACTGCTGCCGATGGCTTCTGCCTGTTCACGGTCTCTTTGTTCCTGTGCATCGAGAATACGCAGAAATAAAATCCAGGTCAGTTCCGGCACATACTGCAAAGCACTGGCACAGTTGGAACGGCGCATAATGTCGCAAATGGATTTAACAAAGGATGAAAGGGATTGGGTTGATGCAATCGATTTGGGTTTTCTGGCTTTCTTTTTTGTACTTTTTTTATTGTTATTAGAATGGACCATTATTATTTCATCTCAAATTCCCGCGCCAGTAATTTAGCAGGGAGTAATTTTATATCACGAATTTTATTCTCAATTGATTTTCGCATAGGAACAATTTCTTTTAATGCCTGAGAACTTGCCTGCTGAATCGAATATTTTGGTAGTTCGATAGTGCCTTTTGCCAGTCGATTAAATAACATACGTTCACGGACAGCACCACGCGCCAATGAATTTATACAGGCTTCACCTAAAGGCGAACGCAACCAGTAATAAAACCAGCGCGAATCAAGCAGTCCTTCTTTTCCTTTTAAAGCGACATAATCCGGGCTGGTAATACCCGGCGTATTTTCTTCATCGACAAAGGCAATTGAACCAATCATTATACGCATTGGGTTGTAAAATACCGTACCGGGAAAAACAGGCTTATAACGTTGCGGGTATTTTCCTGGCGGTTCTTTTGCCGGTGCCAGTCCATTACGTGTCGCACCAAGAACAGGATAATTTTTCCAGTCTTCTCCTATGCCCTGCTTAACTTCCTGTAAAACATCTGCTAAAAAATATTTTTCAGTGTTTTCTTTTTGAATACTGTTGGAAATGATGGCGTTTGCTAATTTTGTTGTTTCAGCTAATTGTAGCTCTGCGGCCTGACGAGCATTTTCTACTTCGGTCAGTTGTACTTTCAAGTGTACTGCGATTTGGCGTTGTTTTTTGACAGAAGGAATTGGTATTTGCAAACTCTCTAGTAACTTTGGACTAAGATTTGGTTGAGCGGCACCTTCTGCTGAAGGAAGTAACTGATGCATATATTGACTACGGAGTATATGGCTTAAATATTCAGTATTTTCTTTCTGATAACCTCGAACAATTGCTAATCGCTGATTCAAGTAGGCTCCCGCCGTATCAGCAGAAACCACACCTATTTTTCCAACAGTTGCGCCTGATAAAGCAACAAGGATGTCACCATTCTGGACTTTATACTTAGAAGACACAGGATGTTTTTCTACGTTAAATGTAACTGACCTGGTTAATGACACTTGCCCATTAACCAAGTCGCTTATGCGTACTATTTTGTCTAATCCAGGTTCAAACCATGTGCTCTTAAAAGCAAATCCTGAAATAACTTGGGCAACTGAAGAAAGTGGAGCCAAAGAACTTTTGCTCATACCCCAAACAACCTTTCTTTCGCCTCATGAATCACCTGCACAGGCTCACCAAGCAATCGCAGCACATCGAGACCACCTGCACTTTTAATCTCCGGCACTTCCCACAGCGCAGGCGTTTCCAGTGCCTCCGTTCCGCCCAATGAAAACTGATGCCCCAAGCCTTTCAGTACAGTTGCTGCATTGGCTTCTATATCATCAAACCAGCTCTGGTTATCTGAGATATACAATTCACCACGTTCAGGGCGTTTTAATGCACGCGCATGATAGCCGTGAAAGCCAAAGAAATCATACAAATCAAAATCAGTCATTTCATCAATATCACGAATGAGTTCCGGGCTGAAATTACTGCCCAGTAAATGATCAATAAGCTGCTGGCGTTTTTGTTTTTCTATCCACAGTTCACGAAACTCATCCAGATTATGGGCTTCGCTGATCACGCGCTGTATCATTTCACGGCGGTATTCATCAACCGGAATCGGAACATCACGGCCATCGCGTTGTGTCAGGATAAAACGGCCCTGCGGGGTGATAGAAACACGTTGGCCTGCGATTTCAGCAACCGCCGGACCTTCGTTTTCTCCGCCGCCTTCATCGTCACCACCGCCATCTCCGCCATTTTTTGAGCCACTGCCAGGACGTGGCGGTTTGGTGATAAAGTCGGTGCCAAATAGCTGGGTAACATCGGTATAGTCATACAACCAGAATTTGTATTTTTCGGTTTCTTCGTGAATGCGAGTACCACGCCCGACCATCTGATAGAACTTGATGGGCGATTGTAAGTAACGGAAGAAAACAACTGCATTCAAACGTTCTATATCGACCCCGGCTTCTAACAAATCGACGGTACAGGCAATAAAAGCGCGTTCGCCAGAGCCACGCATGGGTTCGATTAAATCTGAACCATTATTGGCACCACCCATACATTTAAAAGCATACAGGTCTTTGGCTTCATGGCCGTGTCGTTTACACCAGTTGATATATAAATTATTGAGCTGCATGGCAACACGGTCGGCATGGATTTCACGATTACAGAAAACAATGACTTTCTGTTCCGGGCCGCCATGTTGACATAGCTGTTTAAACAGGTCTTCGCACATTGCCGGGGTTCGCAGTTCGATAAAAACGGAATCATCGAAATCTTTGCCGGTATATTCTTCTTTTGTAAGGTTCTGTTCTGTCAGTGGCATACCGGTTTTTATATCGACAGGTTTAGCGGCAAGAATTTCTTCTTTACTAAACACCCGGCTGTCGATACTGGCTTTGCGTTTAACAATTTCGCAGGCAGCAAGATAACCATCCTCCTGTGCCTGGATAAGGGTGTACTGATACACCGGTTCGCCAAAGTATTTCAGATTATTGGCGGTTATTTCATTGTCTTCCGAGGTGGCTTTATCAGACTCATGCAGCTGTCGGGGGGTTGCGGTTAAACCTATCTGTATTGCATTCGGGTTGCGCTTTAAAACTTCGGACCAGCGCCCCCAGGCAGAGCGATGACATTCATCGATGATTATGACGCTGAAAGCATCTTCGGCATAATGTTCGGTTAAAAAGCTGGCAAGCTGGTCGTCGCCTGCATCATCGTCGAGTCCCAGTGTTTGATAAGTGGCGATATGAATCCGCGCATTTTTTGCCGCATTTTCGCCGTTTATTGTTTTAACGATACGAACATTATCACCAAAGGCTGCTTTGAGTTTGTTGTATGCCTGCTCTCGCAGTTCATCGCGGTCACACAAGAACAAAGCCGGTTTG
>WFOC01000016.1 GCA_015488295.1 Gammaproteobacteria bacterium | reverse complement strand
GTGTTGGTCAACGTCATACTGGCAACATGCGGCAGGACGTTTTCGGTAACACGCGCGCGATAAACAATAACAAAGGTATCGGTGGTCGGGTCACCAGCGGCATCGTTGGTGATGTTGCCGAGGCTCCAGTTAAACGCCGGACCGGTGCTACCGGCGGCAGGCACATTCGCTGCCGGGATGGTGGCGTAATTGAAGTTGGAACCCACACCCGATGCCGGTGGATCATAATCCGCAGTAGTGTCGCCATTGATGCTGACGATATCAACAAAAGCCAGGCCGGCCGGCACTGCGTCCAGAATATTCACATTGCTGGTGGTGCCCTGCTGAATATTAATGTCCAGCTGGTAAGTGACAATGTCACCGATGCGCACGATGCTGTCATTCGCGGTACTTAACGGTGACTCATTATATGTATCGAGAATAACGGTCTTGACGATGCTGTTGCTGTCGTTCGCCGTGATGCTCGCCACCGCCGGTGCCGAACAATAATCATTCGGTGCGGTAATGGCCGGACAACCCGCGCCGGTGCGCTCAAAAGCATTGCTAAGATCTGAATCATCCAGCGAAGTCCAGTCAACCAGTGCGCTATTGCTGATTACTACATTGGGCTGAATACTGTTTTGCACCACGGCGCGATAGGTCAGTACCAATGTACCGGCGACCGGAATATCCAGCGAGTTATCGGCGTTGCCACGTCCCCAGATCAGAGGCCCCGCTGGCGCACCCGTTGGCAGTGCAACAAAACCCGGCACCACCGCACCGTTAATTAACACTGTTGGCGTGAAGCCGGCATCGAATAATAAATTTGCATCCAGTGTATCGGCAATATTGCTGTCGAACGCGGTAGCATTGCCTGTATTATTTATAGTGATGACATATTCGAGTACATCACCCGCCACCGGTGCCACACCGGCGTTGCTAATATTACTGACTGCCTTGCTGATCGTCAGCAACGGCTCCACCACCGTCTGCGCAGCGGTATTATCATTTAACGCTTCCAGCGTAGCGTCTTCACCGTTGTTATAAGTGACCGTGGCAGAGTTTTGCAGGGTCACACCATCATTGGTGGCAGCATCATTATTCGGTCTTGCGTAATAGTTGATGATGATGCGTGGGTTTTTATTATTGATCACCTGATCATCTTCTTCATCGGTGATGACTGTGCCGATGTCCCAGGTGATACTGCCGGTATCACCATCGACCGGCAGCGTTGGCGGCCCGGCGGTGGCACCTCTGAACACGGCTTCTGCTGGCGGCTGACCATTGATACTGATGATGTCGATAAACTGGTAGGAGACATCAAAACTGGCATTACGCGACAGGGCATAACTAACACCACCAAAGATCAGGTCATCATTAATGATCAGATTTTCTGTGGTGCCTTCCGGCAGATTGATCACTACTTCAAAATTCCGGTGCGCACCGATGGTTGGTATTGTCACCGGATTCAGATCGGTTTTGCTCATGGTCAACGGCAAGACTGAAGTCGATGCGCTGGCGGTGGTTTCATAATCGTTCAGCGCATTACCCGCGTTGGGCACAGCGCCGTTACGCAAACCCATGGCAGAACCATCCAGCCCGATCAAACCCGAACTGTTCAACGCAACATTCTGCCCCGGCAGCGAATCCCATTTCGCCTGAATGGTGTTATCAAGAATTTCCAGCGGCTGCGCGGTGGTATCTACCCGCACCTGAAAGGTGAACGTTTTTACTGCGGACGGGGTGATTTCATAATCCGGGTTGGTCACCCGGTCCCAACTGAAGACCGGACGATTGGCAATTGAAATATCAACATTGTCTGGCGGATTGGCACCACCGACACTGCCGGGAATGTAAGTCAGGTCACTGCCAACCAGGTTATCCAGAACCTGTAAATTATAGGCTGCAGCAGTGCCGTTATTGGTCGCAGTAACTGTGACAGTGAGAATATCGGCCGCATCACTGTTGACTACCGGCGCGAATGATTTAGTCAGCGCGATGTCGGGTTCACGCACAATAATATCTTCCGAGGAAAAATCCAGCGCAATAGCTGTGCCCGCTTCATTCACGTAACACACCGCCACACCACCGGCACAGGTTACCGGATCAACCGTGCCGCCACCATTGGTGATAACCGTGCCTTCAACATTGCCCGCGATGTTCTCTACCCGCGTTATGAAGTTAACGACAAAATTAAACCGGTTACCGGGGTTCGACTGAGTCACTGCCTGTGTGCCAAAATTCCACTCAATAAAATTATCACCACCGGGAAGGTTACAGCTGGAAGTAAACGTACCACCCGGTACAAATCCAGCGGCATCATATGGCGGTGCATCAAGATCGATCACCTGACCTTCGATGCAACGAATGCCCGGCGGCAGCTCATCACGAATTTTGAAATTCACCAGATTGGCAACCGGCAATTCAGCGAGCAGCGTGTATTCCACTTCTTCACCAACAGATACGCTATGCTGCATATCATTCAGATTAAGCGCGGTGTTCGACAGGTCGGTAACAATTTTAGGTTGCGTCAACAACGGAATCATCTGCACATCAGCGGTCTGTGCAATGCTGGTATAGATACGTGCGCGACCAATATCATTCGGCGCGGTTGCTGTGTTATCAAGCTGCGGTGTATTCTGATTACCAAAATCACCGTCAAGACTATCGTATGTCATGACCACGGTGTTGGTCAGGGTTTGCAGCGGCGCAATGGTAATGTCCGGGTTCACGCGATAATAGAAAGTGATGGTGGTACCAGGGTCAACCTGTGCCAGCTGCGCGTTATAAAGTTCATTTACGGTAATAACGGCGGGCGTGCCGTTACCGATAATGTTATCCGGGATGCTGGCAAACAAGGTTGCTTCATCTGCTTCATCGACCAGAGTGTCACCGTCGTTATCCAGCAGGTCGTTGGAGAAATCGACCACCAGCATCAGGTCAGATGCATCCAGCGTATCTGTCGAAATCACATTGAATGCCGGTGAACGCACCGGCACAGAAGTTTCATTCTCCAGCGTTATACGATAAATGTAGGAGTCATTGGTATCACCATTATTAATGCTGTCAGCAAAAGCACCACAGCCCGGACCGACCGTATTAAGGTCTTCGTTACAGACCTGCTTGGTAACAATAAGGTTTGGTTCAACCTCGGTTAAATTTACCGTGCGTACAGAAGGATCGGGATAACCCGGGATGGTGTTGCCGCTACCATCAACACCATCAATTACATTGATCGTTTCAGTATCAAACACCGCTTCAAAAGAAGTTCTGGCAGTATTGGTACTGAGGTTTCCGTGTAAATTTGTACCTGCCAGCGGAAGCGCATAATCCAGATCAACTGCATCATTAAGTAATCGTGTTTTAAGGTCAACACGGAAGAACTTGTCTTTTGTTGTAATGCCGTCTCCTGCCGCATTAAAATTCCAGGTGATATCAGTCGCATCCAGTGCTGCTGTACCTGCACCACCGTTTGTCCCGACCAGATTAATGCCCGATGTACTTGAATAGCTATATGAACTGCTACCACTAAACGGAATAAATCCCTGGCCACGGTTCAAAAGATCAGGTTGCAGGTTAGGCAAGTCATCCGTTACCGCTATATTCTGCACGGCGATCAAGGCAAAGCCGGGGGTATCAAAACCAAACCAGCCACCGGCTTCAATACGGTAGGCACAATCTTCACCTATTTGTGAATTAAGATTACCTGTCAGTGTCGGCAGGTTTGGCGGGGCAGCGGCCGGTGATAATATATCTGCCGGTGGCGCAGGCTCTGTCGAACCATCTTCTGCACAGTACCAGGCGCTTTTCACCAGATTAAAACCCAGCACCCGGGAACGTACAGCATCCAGTGTATAGTTGTTGGCCAGCTGCTGACCAGGTGTTGTATTTAATAATGACGGCGGTGCCGGGAAGGTTAATGTGGTGGCATCAAATAGCGTCACCTCACCGACCACATCTGCACGGAAAGTTAAATCATCATCTGCCGCAGAAGCATCCTTGATAACTGAAAAAGTTATAGTTTCAGCCGCCCCGGCTCCAGGTGCAATCACACCCCGGTAACAGGCAAAAACAGCGGCACTGCCTGGAATGGGTGCCGGCTGATTCCAGTGTGGATGCGGTGGTGGGTTCGTTGTTGCAACACAACCGTTAGGGTACGGTAGCTGTGCAGTCATCGCCTGACCTAAAGTAACATAAACAACATAATCGTCAGCATCGTGGCCTCCATTATTGGTGACAATTACATTCAGGTCTAAAGATGTGCCGGGATCATTGGTCAGGATAAATAACGCATCGGAAATATCAACATCCAGATCTTCCGGGTTTGAATTAAAACCAAGCGTGTCATTACGAGTTTGCCCCTGCACACCCGCAACATCGGACGCATCAAAATCAACAAACACATCATTAATTAACGCCACAGAACTTACCGGATCGGTACCATCCGCTGTGTTTTCCGGTGCTACATCAAGATCAGCCGCCACATCAAAACGTGCCGGTTCCACCATGACGATACCAAATGTAAGAGTGACAACATCACCATTACGCAACAAATCAACCTGGTTCGCATCTGCACCGGTTGTGCTACTGGTAAATACAAAACGCGGGCTGGTATCTGTGAGTGGATTACCATCAGTTCTTTCAGGATCATTTCGTAACACTGTATCGATAAACCCATCATAGGTTCCACCATAAGCAGCGGTATAGGTCACGGTACAATCACAGTCTGCCGGCGCTGCATCTGAACCAAAAGTACCATCAACAACATACCCGGCCGGCACCACATCTCGCAGTACAAGGTTTTTTATGGTACCACCGGTCTGGTTATTGATAGTCACCGTGACCAGACCTTTCGTACCCAACGGCTGACCGGGATTGCTACCGGTGACCGTTTGCGTGACCTGCAAGTTAGCCGGCACAACAGTGGTACTGAGAACACCGGTTTCAGCAATTCCCACCGCAGGAGAAAAACCGCCAGTCGATGCCGGCACGGTAATCAAACCACCAGCCGGAGAATCAACCGCACAGCCCCAGGAAATATCAGATGTATTTGTATTATTGCTATGTGCCGACAGGATACGGCCGACGTAATAAATAAAGGCATTATTCGTGCCGGCAGTGATGTCATCCGGATCAGCCGCATTGCCAAACGGGTTGGCAACATTCAATGACGGAGTCATCGCGATACACGGTGCACCACCTACTCCATTAGCAGCGGCAATAGCAACCGCATCAGCTTCAGTTGGGCAGATATAATTGATGCTGAAGTTGCCATCAATCGAGTCGTTCATAATCAGCGCCTGCATGTTTGCCAGGCCGGTGTTACGCACGTTCACTCGCCAGATAACATCATCATTCAGGTTGCCGTAAACAGGATCAGAATAACCACCCTGACCGGCATCATAGTTACGGCCATCTTTCAGTACATTCGGCAACGGCTGGCGGATGGGGACTTCAAACTGGCCGGTGTTTATCGACTGTGTCACTGCCAGGCAGGACATATCAAAATCAACCGTGGCAATAATATTTCTATTCGCAGTTATCAGTGCTTCTGCATTTGTGCTACGCACATCAAAGGTAATAACGTGACTTGCTGAAGCACCAAGGTCGGGTAAATTCCATGTCAGTAGTTCATTGCTGGTTCCTGCTATACCGGGGTCGGCGGCAGGTATGGCATTAACCGTTGTTGTTCCTGCGATATATACAAGACCGGATGCCTGTAGATTTTCCAGCAATGAAACATTTGTTAATGATGCACCCGTCGGATTCTGCACGGTAACACTGATGGTGCCATCACCACAAAATTCACAATAGCTGGTCGCGGCATGTGAAATAACATTGGAAAACTGGCCGCTGGTAAAACCAAAATCATATTCAATGCTGGCGGCGGCTGCACTGTCGGTAAAGGTCACACTGTCTTCACTGACACTGGCCGTATTATTTATTATCGGACAGGCATCCGCCGCATTGACCGTGGCATCCAGATCAAGCGTAACGGTTTCACCCGCTGCCAGGTTATTGAAGCTGTACTGATTTGTTCCGGGGCCAGAACTATTGGGCGGCGGGCTGGCGCTGGTAACCGTAAATTGCAGGTTGTTCAGATTCACCGGCACATCATCGATGATGACATTTGTCAGATTACCAGGGCCGGTGTTGGTGACGCTCAGGTTATAACGAACGACTGCATTTTCAGCCGCCGGCGATGGCGAAACGGGATCAACCGTTTTAGTGATTTGCAAATCAGCCAGCGCATTACCAGATGAACACAGGAAAAGGCTGCCCACAAATACAATATTCACGAGCAGCCATCTACGACCTGTCAGTTTTTCATCATCGACGCTTGTTAACACTAAAAAATTCTTTTTAACAATAAAAGAAAATTTTTTGTCTCATTTGAATTTTCAAGCATTAACAAACAGTTACGCTTATAACATGGTCATTAACACCATGTGCAGGCAAGCACTTAAAAACATGAAACAAGTATAGTATTCAGGAAGAATTTCGCACCGAAATTGTCATTTTTTCGACACATGTTTTCAGGAGCGCTGCCTGTCATCAGCAAAAATAACAGGTCAAAACAACGGCTTAATTATGTTGCCGGCAGGAAATCAATAGGATAAAGAATAGTAATCGTTGGCACGCCTTCTTTAGCACCAAAGTTAAACTTTTTCACCCGAGCAGCAATTTTCTTATCCAGTGTAGGTGAATCCATATCACTGGAATCGACCGTACAGGCAGAGACTTTGCCGTCAGGCAGAATTGTCAGGCGCAGAACCATCTTGCCCTGCAATGTTGGATTCTTGCGCAACTCACGGTTATAGATCCGATAAAGTGCTGATTTGTAACGATCAAACACAATCTGTATTTCTTCATCTGTACGCGAGGGACCAGGGCCATCACTTAACGGCCGCTCTTCACCGAAGAAGTCACCACCGATAGAGCTTTCTACCCGCGAGAATTCAACGCCGCCCATGCTTTCACCGCTGCCACCAGTATTCCGACTGAGCGCCGCGGTATTGATGCCGCCGCTGGAAGTACCAACATTGGAGGTAACCAGAGAGCGCGTGGTTTTCTTCGCCTTGCTGCCGCTACCGCTGATCCTGGCCTTCGAACCCAGTTTAGCGATTGGTGTGTTGTCGATGAGATCAGCGAAATCATCTTTGAATGCCATCAGGCCGGAACGCTCTGCTTTCTTGCGCGCTTTCCTGGCTTTTTCAGGCTCGGGTTTCATTTCCTTCTTCTTCGGCTTTTCTTTATCCGGCTGCTTTTCTTCAATTTTCTCCTGCACTTTTGGTGGCGGCGGTGGCGGTGCTTTTGGCACCATCAGCTGCGCCAGGCGCTCAGGAATTTCGACTACTTCAACACGATCCGGTACCGGGATATGCCACATCGGAATCAGAATACCCAGCAGGATAGAGAAAAACAAAACGATCAGTAATATTTTCCTGAACTGTTTCTGATCCGGGTCGTTATGATTCCACGGCATATTCATCGGACGATACGGCAGTTCACGCATTTCCCGTTCGATGATAAATTCTTCAGCCTGCGCTTCTTCGCGCGCCTGCAGATTTACACTGTCATCATTTAAAACATTGATTTTAGCCGTCAGGCTTTCAACCGATTCAACACGCTCAGCCTGCTTCTTCTGCAGTTCTGCTATTCGCGAATCATAGTTGATAAGCAGGTCACGAATACGTTTCTGTTCGGCCTGCGCACTGCTGCGATCATAATCATCACCCCAGAACAGATCAGCACCACCAAGCTTTTCCAGTTTTTCCAGCTGATCACTGATCTCACCCAGCACATGATAACGATGCCGCTGTTTGTTGAGCTTCTCAAACTCTTCAGAAATTTCAGCTTCTTCACACGCCAGTTCTTCCAGACGATTATAAGCGTCATTAATCTTACGATTAATATCTTCCTGCGCTTTTTGTATATCATCTGCCACGGAATCAATCAGCCTTTATTTTTTGCTTTTTGAATCACAGCCAGTGAAATTTTTCCGTAACCGGCACTGGTACAACTCGCCATAACTTTTTTCATCAGATGAAAAGGCACTGTACGTTGCGCCAGCACCGTCACTTCATTGCTCTGCGAAACAGCTTTGGTGCTGATACCGATAATCTTTTTACGTTGCAATATCAGGCGTTGCTTCACCGCTTCGATGATCGCGACTTTACTGTTGATCACTTCCTGCGTGCTGATCACCGGTTCACCCTGCACCAGAATCTGTTCCGGCGTGATCATGACAATAACAGTTTCGCGCGGTTTGGTTTCAACGATAGAATCGGGCAACTGAATATTTTTTGGTGGTTCCATGACATCGCTGGACGATGAGTTAACCAGCAGGAAAAATACCAGAATGGTAAAAACATCCATCAAAGAAACAAGATTCAAGCCTGCACTGGTAACACCTTTGCTGCTACGCGACATGCGTTTCATTCGCCGATTTTCTTTCATGGTGCATCACCTATCGAAATATCGGGAAACAATACGACCTGCTGCAACACATCACCTTCGCCTTCACCACCCTGTTGACGAACAAATGTCGAGCGCACCGCGTCCATCACCCTGATCAAAACACGGTACTCAATGTTCGGCTCCATCAACACAACAGCATCGGTTTTGTCCGGGTATTTACCTTTAATCTTTATCAGAAATTCTGACAGCAATTCCAGATCATACAACTTGCTGGTATCAACATGACCTTCATCATCGACCGGGAGCTCAACATCGCTTTCTTTAAGCAGAGGGAAGCGTGCAAGCACCTGTTTGCCATTGCCAATTTCCAGCCCTTTCTCTCGCACAATAACTTCGATACTGAGCTGTGGCTTTTTATTATCTGCACCACCGGCACCGGTCGGCAGGCTCAGTTCAAGAATAGTGATACGTGAAAACACTGCCGTGATCAACAAGAATGGCACCAGCACCACCATCAGATTGAGGAAGGTAGTGATGTTAAGTTCAGGCGGCTCCTTTTTTGGCCGTCTGTAATGGTGGCTTCTTCTGGCCATTTTTACTAGCCGTTCTTGGCAGCCAGTGCCGCCTGGCGTTTCGCAAAATCTGCGATCAGGTTCAGGGTTTTGACTGAAGCCATCTCCAGGCTGTCAATAATTTCACCGGTTCTTGAAGTAAGCATGGCATGGAAAATCAGTAGCGGAATTGCCGCCATCAAACCAAACGCAGTAGTATTCATCGCCACCGAAATACTGGCAGATAACAGGTCGGCTTTTTCAGCAGGGTCGGCATTAGCCACTGCGGTAAACGCTTCGATCAAACCCATAATAGTACCGAGCAGACCTAGCAGGGTGCAGATGTTTGCAAACAGCGCAATATAAGGTGTGCGTTTTTCCAGTGCCGGAATAATCTCCATCATGCTTTCTTCCATGGCAATCTCGATGTCATCACGACGACGCACCGAACCCTGACGTTCCAGCCCCATGTTTAACAAACTGGCAATTGCTGACTTGTCATCCGCAATAGAAAGACGCGCCGCTTCAAAGTCCCCCTCATTAAGCAACGGGTGTACCTGGTCCCATACTTTTTTATTGGCCTTGCCGATGCTTGATAACTTGATGTAACGCTCGATACAGATCGCCGCACCGAAAGCAAACACAATCAATATCGGGTACATAAACGTACCACCGGTCTGAAAAAACTGCACAATATTCTCGATGGTCTCCATCATGTACTCCTCATATTTTTTAAAACTAGTATTTAAATCTTTTATTACTGTCCATTTTTGCCGTGACTCAACTTATAAAAATCAAGTTCACGCAAAAACACTTCTTTATCCACAGGACGCATGCTGTCATCCAGCAAACCTGAATTCAAACTTGTCACCACACCAACTTCAGAATTCTGCCAGGGCACGATATACAGGGACTTCGGCGCTTCTTTGTTACCAATAATGGAAATACCCGATAGTTCTTTTACTTCGGTATCAACTTTTTTCTCTTCAGCAACAGCTAATGATGCTGATAACAGCCCAATCATAACGATACTGAGTATAGCTTTTATTGTCATAATTTCATCACCTCGCGCAATTCACTGTCGATATATCGTCAAACTATTTTCCGAAGCGCTGCCTGACATCGGCAACCCAGATTGCAACGGTTTTATCATCCGGTTTTAATTTAAGATAATTTTCAAACTGTTGCAGCGCACACTCAAAATCATGCATGTACAGATCACACAATACGCCAAGATTTTTTATTGCCGGCAGATAATCGGGGTGTTCTTTTATCGCGTTTTCATAGGCGGTGCGCGCAGCTTTGAATTTTCCTTTTTTGCGATACAGCAGACCCAGCTCATTATTGGCAACCGGATGACCGATATCCAGTTTCAGCGCACTGATCAGATTTTTTTCTGCGGCTTTGCTATCACCCAATCTGTTATGTGCAATAGCAATATTGACGTAGGGCGCGGGCAAACGTTTCTCACGTTCGATGACAGCATTTAATAGCGAAATCGCCTGCGCATATTTTTCCTGCTGCATTAATAACACCGCGCTTTTGAAATCAAGCTCGACATCAGAATCAACATTTACCCGATCCATCGGTTTTTTTATCGCGATTTCATCCGGTTCTTTTTTTATCTCGCCACCGGCGCAGGCAAACAGGAACAAGGCCAGAAAGAAAACCAGGATTCTTTTTGAAGTTTTTATCATGATGCTTTCTGTTCTAATTCCGTAATCCATCTTAACCACCAACCACGGCCTGCTTTGCAACCGGCTCTTTATCGCTTATTTCTTTGCTGTTTTTTTCATTTTCATTTTTATTACCGGCTTTTTCTTTCAGCACTGGCTGCGGCTGAATAAAAGTGATGATCACACTACCCTGCTCTGTCTTGGCATATCGTGCAGGTAATAAAACAGACAGCTTTTCGATACTTTTATCGATCCACAAATTGTAGATACCGACATCAAGCAACTCCATATTTTTTTCATGCACACTGATCGCTTTCTCTTCGAACGGATAAGCCTGCTCCTCAATAACCAGCTCATACTGCTCCAGCTCTTCGTCATTCAAATTCTTCGGCCTCTCCGACTCCAGCAGCGCAATACTGAATTCATAATAAATTTCAGCAATATAATAAGTTGCCGCAGCCGTCACCTCACCAACCTGATAATCAACCAGTTTGCTGTATGTGTTTATTGCACTGCGCATACGTTTTTTCTTTTTCTTCAGATTCTTTTTAAACGGCTTGACCAGCGCCACTTTTTTGAATGCCGCCAGCTCTGGTTCGGCCAGCACCAGTGCCGCTTTTGCTGCAAGGAATCTGGTACGATCAGTACGACTGCTACCCGCTATTGCATCACCAGCAACAATTTGTTTCAGCTGATAAACATACTGTTTATTCTGACCCTGCTGTTTATAAATATCAGCCATCTTCTGACGCGTTTCAATTGTGTCTTCAACAGGCACAGGGAAATAATCAACCATTCTGGTATAAACCAGCAGCGCCCTGTTTTTCCTGTCCACCTTCATATACAGTTCTGCCGCCTGGCTGAGCGCTTCACGACGCAAGGCTTCATCCTGTGGATTTTCTTTTTCGATACGCTCAAACTCGATAGCCGACTTCAGATATTTTTTATCTTCTTTATAAACCACCGCCAGTTTTTTAGTGATGTCGTTATTTAGTTTGTTATCCGGGTAGAGTTTTCGGAAACCTTCAAGCACGGTAGCGACAGCACCCCATTGTTTCAGCAATATCAGAGATGCAGCAGCATCATATTCAGCCGTGGGGCGAATCTTTGAGTCTGGCGCTACTTTCGCCACGCGGAGGAAATGTTCTGCCGCCACTTTGTGATCACCCAGTTTTCTTGCCTGCTCACCCTGCTTATAAACCGAGGCGGCAAGGTTTTCGGTCAGCGAGTTATAACTTTTATCTTTTTTATCCGTCAGCGCCAGCGTCTGCGTATAAGCTTCTTCAGCATCTTTATAATTTGTTATATCAAACGAGGCGTGTGCTACCACCATCCATGACGAACGTATCAGTTTTTTATCCGCTTGCGGATAGACCTTGATAACACGACGACCATATTTAATCGCCCGCTCGTAATCTTCCAGCGCATACAAATCATCAACCGCCGCTACCAGCACCACAGCCGCATGTTTATGCGCCGGAAAATATTCAGCAAACTTGAGCGAGCTGCGAATAATCTCGCGCTTGATGATATTTCTCTGCGACTGGCTAGCCACTTTCATATATTCACGATAAGCATAAACTGCCGCATAACCGGCGCTGGCCGCATCTTCATGCGCCAGATAATTATACGCAGTGCGTTCATATTCAGTCGCTGCAGCCAGATAATCCTTATGCTCCAGAAACAGGCCCGCCAGCTGGTTATTAAGTTTTGGCGCCTGTTTTTCTTCCGGGAAAGATGCCAGGTATTCGCGGTACCAGAAAATGGCCTCCTGATAATTTTCTTCCTTCTGTTTATGCAAACGCCTGTCCTGATACAACGCGTGATAATGATTTGCCAGATCGATCAGATTGGATTTCAAAAAGGCCAGCACTGTTGGATTTTCATTGATATCAAAAAACGTCCAGTAGTTTGATTGCAGGCTATAGGTTTTCGAAAACGCTTTCTTGGCATCAACAACCAGACGCGGGAAACCACCTTTATTGAAAATCTCGATAACACGAATATTAAAGTACGGAGATTCTTTAGAGACTGGATTTTTATCGATATACGTTTCATAAGATTTTGCCGCGTCTGCATAACGACGTTTTGATAAATAATATTCACCCAGATGACTGTAGATACTCGCCTCATAAAAACGATGACCATGTTTCTCAAAAAAATCAACAATAGCATCAGCACCACCAAGATAAGAAAAACTCAGGCTAATGACCCGATAGGTGTCTTCAATGCGTTTACCTTCAATTTTGTTTTCGATATTATCAAGGTCATAGCCATTATCGATTTTATAATCGAGCATCTTGATATAATCACGCAAGGCATCTTCATACATATCCTGTTTAAAGAATGACCAGCCCTGTTTATACAATGCCAGCTCATAAAATTCGGAACCTTCACCAGCATCGATAACCGCCTGATAAGACTCTTCTGAATCAAGATATTTTTTTCGACTGAAGAAATATTCTGCACGACGAAACTGCGCTTCATCGATATGCCTTGACTGCGGATATTGCGTGATCAACTGCTCCAGCGTTTTCATAGCGATATCAATCTGACCGGTCTCTTCATAGGCGCGTGACAACTGGTACAACACCTGGTCATTACGCTCGAACAACGGGTATTTTTTCAGCAGACCTTTATATAACTCTATCGCCTCCATGGCTCCGGCTGCCTGTAAATCTTCACTCTCACCCAGCTTTTTACCTGACGCAACAATTTTCTTTTTGCGCGGCTTGCCCAGTTCAATTTTTTTACCCGCACGCTCACTGAACACTTTTTCGCTTTCACTGACATCTGCAATCGGACTGCCTTTTGTGGCGATGCTTTTTTTATCTTTTTCGGTAGCCAGTGGTACAAAGTGGGTATCAGGCGTTTCGATATCTGTTGCCTGTGATGCACTATCAGCGACAGGCACAGCGGCTTTTACTTCGGGCAGGTCAGCAGTCACAGGTGGCGATTTCATCTGCGACTGATCCTGAGCACCTGATGGCATAACAGCCGGTGCATCATATTCATTTTCGTATTCTTTCTGAATTTTTAAATCAGCAAGACGGCGCAACGCCTCCGGTGTCATTTCGGTCTCAGGTGTTTCTTTCAAAAACTTCTCGTAACTCACCATGGCTTTTTCCAGGCTGCCATCGATCTTTTCCTGTTTTAACTCAAACTTGATATCACCCAGACTTGCCAACGTGCCTTCGTTGTTCGTGGTGGCACAGGAAACCAGCAATAAATAAGTTGCTAACAGGGCAGGAATAGATAAGTTATTCAGTCGCATGATTTCTGCCTATTGACCCAATAACTTCTGTTTGAAAGATGAACGCGAACCTTTTGAAATTTCATCGCCTGACGACTTTTCCTGTTCCACTGGCGGTGTTGCTTCTTTTTGTTCTATCGGTGCTTCTGGTACCGCCTTTTCTGATACTGGCGGCTTTGCTTCGGCCGGTATTTTGCCCTGCGCTTTTAACTGTTTCTCTATCTCCTCATCAAGTTGTGCCCTGGTTGCGCGGTCGTAACTTTCTGCCAGCGCGAAACGCGCCTTTATCTGATACTCTTCCAGGCGTTTGCGACGGCGGTCGAGTTCGTTGATTGCCATGGTCTCAAGCATTCTGCCCTGTTTTGCCATGACACCTTTCAGCTTTCGTTGCGCGCTGAAGATGCGCGTTCGTAACTGGCGAATGGGAATGGTGTAACCTTCATAACTTTGTGTTGCCGCCTGCCGGGTGCGGATAAAAGAGTTATAAGTCACTTTCAATTTCTGGATAACTTTATCCAGTGCGACCAGGTTGTTATAAGCATCGGTCAGTCGCTGGTCATATTCACTGCGTATGCGCCACAACAAAACACCACGCAGGCGTTTCACCCGCATCTGCACCTGCTGATCAACCAGTGCAGGACTGGTTGCAATAATCTCTTCCAGTGCGGCGATGACATCCAGTGCTACACGCTCGGTTGAGGTCGCCAGATATTCCGGGCGCGGCGCAATCAGCATGTTTTTTATTTTTGTCGCCAGATTATCACGCTGCTCCAGGCGAAGCTTTATTCTTGCATCCAGTTTGATAAATTCCTTTTCCACCACCGGCAACAATGGTTCCTGATAAGCGCGACGGATCTCGATCATCTCTTCATAAACACGCAGATCATTCAGCCATTTTTCAATGTGATGGCGCAACTCGGCAAGATCTTTATAATTTTTATAAGACTCCTGAAAGTCGTTTGAAGCCATCAGTTCAAGTACGTAACGTGTCTCGGGCGCATCCGGCAGCTCTCTTAAATTAACCACCCAGTTTTCATCTTTGCCGGCTTTTTCATCGAGCAGGGCAAGCAGAAACTTTCCTTTACGAATACTTGTTATTGATTCATCCAGACTGGCAATCTGCCGTGCAAAAACATCCATGGCGTGGTTGTACAGGTTGGCCGCATTGCCGTGCGCATCTAATTTACTGTAGGCATAAGGCACAGCCATCAAAACTTCCTGCACCGAATAATCTATTTCATCACGCTTGTGCAAAATCGACCACGGCACCAGCGCACGATCAAAGTGACCTTCAGCAACGGCTACCCACCCTGCACCAAGTAAAGCACGGTTTGAATAAGGACCATCCAGACGCACCCGCTCAAAATAGTTTTTGGCTTTTCCTGCATCGCTTTTATCCAGAAAATAATATGCCAGCCTTAAATTGGTTTTATCTTTCAGCGCGCGCAGGTCTTCTTCACTGAATTCCATTTTTCCTAGCTGGTCGAGAACGTTTACGCCCGCTTCCTGCTGGCCACTCTGGATCAGCGCAATGCCCAGGTTATATAAAACATAACCTTTAAGAATTTTTTCATTTTTTAATGTCTGAAGAATTTCAACAGCTTTTGCAAACTGCCCGGTATCGATACTGGCCAGTGCGCGCAGGTAGGCGACTTCGGTTTGAAAGGTTTCCGGCTCTTTGCCACGCAACACGTCAAGCGAATATTTTTCCTGGTAACGGGTTTTATCAGGTTCCTTGCGAATAAGGTCCAGTGCATACAGCGTGCTTGCCGGGTCATTTTTTTTGTAGAACACGCGCGCCAGTGCTAATGCAGCCTGGTTGCGAATCGCCAGATCGATGCCTTCACCCAGCACCGCCTGTATTGCCCGGCCGGCACGCTGGTTCATGCGGTATTGCAGTTCCAGGTCACCGACTGAAAACTCCGCCTGCGTCAGATGATTGTTAAACGGGTCAAGTCCGGGTTCATCAAGTTCGTAATATTGTGACAACTCCGTGTCGAGTCGCGCCAGTGCATCGAAGTGCATATCCTGATAGGCGTAGTAAAGCACCTCACCAAAATACAGGTCATGTAATTCAATGCCTTTTAACCGGCTTGTCGCATAAGCCGGCAAGCTGCATAAAAACACAGAAAAAAGAAGGATGAAGCGAAGCAACATGCTTACCAGTCTTTGAAGGAGATGGTTTGATCAGATGCGCTGCTGCCGCTAATTTGAATCTCGACAAATTTTGGCCCGACCGCTTTGGTCACATTAAATTTTTCACTGCGTTGATATTCATTACCGGATTTTGTACGACCGATAAAACTGGCCACCAGCTGATGATCACCGGTTTTGATATTGCCGGTATATATCCGCTGCACACCACCGGCACGCAACGCTTCGATTTCTTTATAGGTATACAGGTGTTGCGCAACAACTTTGTTGTCTATTTTTATCTGCATGGAATCAAGCACAAAATCTTTATCCCCGTTTATAGAAACAAACAGCGACACCTGCGTATTGGAAGGAAATAATAATTTTTCTTCCAGTCGCGACAGTTCCGAAGTCAGTTCCAGAACATCCTTTTTGATATCCTGCACCTGCTCGTCCAGCCCTTTGATCTGCTCCTTGCTTACCTCAGCAGCACCGGCAGAAAATGCCAGTAATGCCAGCACAAAAAAAAGCGGGATAAAAAAACGTATTCTGGTAAATTTAAGCTGTGCAAAACTTGTTATTGCAACTGTACTGATTGATGGATTCAACATAATGGCTAGCCGTTTTCTGAACGAGGGAATGTCCTGTTAAAGCTGACAGATTGAATTGTGCGCATTTCGGGGGGACTACCTGATTGAGTATATGAGAGAATGTGGAAAAGTCAGCAAAAACACAGCAAAAGAAACTCATAAAAAACATAAACTTACCTGAAAAACATGATTAAAATGAAAAGCTGTCATAATTTCAACAACTTATCTATACTTGTCGCCAAACAAGTATAAGTAATCATTTTTTATTCAGCCGGAACGACTCAAGCATGGCAAAAACAGGCGCAACAGGACTCACCCGCATTATTAATGCAGCAGGATATTCATGGCTGGGATTAAAAGCTGCCTACCTTAATGAAGCCGCTTTTCGTCAGGAACTCTGGCTGATTATCGTGCTAACACCCCTCGCCCTGATCTACGGCCCAAGTTACGCCGACAAGGCAATCCTGATCGCCAGCCTGTTATTTATCCTGCTTGTTGAAATACTGAACTCTGCAATAGAAGCCGTGGTAGACCGCTTTGGTGATGAAACACACCCGCTATCCGGGCGAGCCAAAGATATGGGATCAGCGGCAGTAATGCTGGCCTTTTTTATCACCGCACTGATCTGGTTTTCGGTTTTCTTCTGAAGAAAACCCTGACTCCTCTATAAACAAAAACATTATTCTTCTGTACTTTCCCCATATCCAACAAGTCCAGTTTTTTTACAAGCATTTACAATAATTAACCACTGTTTCAGATCATAGCGACCATATTATGTCTATACTCCTGTCTTGAATAATTAACACAGCATAGAAGACTATTATGAAGATTAAACAACTCTTTTGCCTCGCGGCGCTATCAATTCCTTTTACCGCGCATGCCGACACATTATCGATTTCTGCCGGTGCAGGTATATGGAACACATCTCCCACTGGTAGTTTCCAGAAAAAAGGCGACCCGACAGCCGTTAACATCAAAGACGATCTGTTCTGGAGCGATGAAACCCAGGGCTACTTTTACGCCACCCTTGAACACCCGGTGCCGATTATTCCTAATGTAAGAATAATGGCGACCAATATTGAACAGTCAGGTAGCGGCAATACTGCCTTCGTCTTTGACGGCACCACTTATACCGGCAACGTAACCAATGATTTTTCTATAGAAACCGTTGACTTAATCGCTTACTACGAAATACTGGATAATGTGGTCAGCCTTGATATTGGCCTGAACGTGCGCAGCCTGAAAGTTGATTACACCATTACAGGCACAGAACCAATCACCAGTACATCCGTGACAACCTCTGATTCCATTAGCGAAACCATCCCCATGCTCTACGCACTGGTTGGCGCATCCCCCATTCCTGATCTGATCATCAGCGGTGAGTTAAGTTATATCGCCTACGATGGCAGCACGATCTCTGACTTCACCGCAAAAGTGGCCTATACCACCAGCTTCTTTGTTGGCCTTGAGGCCGGTTATCGTAAACAACAATACACCTTTAGTGACATTTCAAGCACAGACGCTGATTTGAGTTTCGACGGTGTGTTCGCTGGCGCTTACCTGAAGTTTTAAAAAATTCTGATTTTTTTAAGCGCCGGGAAACACAGCTCTGCAACATCGGGTTACAATGCCCGCCCATGTTACAGGCAATAAATCTCGGCATTCGACGCGGCACAAAGCTGCTCTTTGAAAACACCAGTTTTCAGATTCATCCAGGACAAAAAGTCGGACTTACCGGTGCCAATGGCACTGGCAAGTCCAGCCTGTTCTCACTTATCCTGAACCAGCTGCACGCTGACAGCGGCGACTGCATCTACCCTGAACACTGGGTCACCGCCCATGTTGCGCAGGAGCTGGTCGACAGCTCACAACAGGCTATCGAATTTGTACTCGACGGCGACGCTGAACTGCGACAAATTCAGCAGGCCATTGCCGAGGCGGAAACACAGGACGATGGCGTGCGCATTGCCACACTGCACACCCAGCTGGACAACATCGATGGCTATACCGCCAATTCACGCGCCAGCCAGTTACTCGCCGGCCTGGGCTTTTCCAACGACGACCAGACACGCGCTATCAATGAATTCTCCGGCGGCTGGCAGATGCGACTCAATCTTGCCAGGGCACTGATGTGCCGCTCCGACTTGCTGTTGCTGGATGAGCCCACCAACCACCTCGATCTGGACACCATCATCTGGCTGGAATCCTGGCTGAAAGCCTATCGCGGCACGCTGCTGCTGATCTCGCACGACCGTGATTTTCTGAACAATATCTGCACTCACATCGCACATCTGGAACATCAGGCCATCACGCTCTACACCGGCAACTACTCGGCCTTTGAACGCATCCGCGCCGAACGCCTGGCCAACCAGCAGTCGGAATACATCAAGCAGCAGCGCAACATCAAACACATCGAATCCTACATCGAACGTTTTCGCGCCAAGGCAACCAAGGCCAAACAGGCACAGAGCCGGCTGAAAGCACTGGAACGCATGCAGACCATCGCGCCCGCACATGTCGATTCACCGTTCCATTTTTCACTGTTCGAGCCGGAAAAAATCCCCAACAGTCTACTAAGCATGGAGGGCATCGATGCCGGTTATGGCGATACAAAAATTTTAAAAAACATCGACTTTCAATTATTGCCCGGCGACCGCATCGGCCTGCTCGGCCCCAACGGTGCCGGCAAATCCACCTTCATTAAAGTGCTGGCCAACCAGCTTGAAATCCAGAGCGGTGAATACCAGCTTGCCAAAGAAACCAAAATCGGTTATTTCGCACAGCACCAGCTGGAGCAACTGCACAATGAACACACACCGGTAGAACACCTGCAACAGATGGACAGACAGGCGCGTGAAGCAGACATTCGCAACTATCTTGGCCGTTTCGGTTTTTCCAATGACATGGCGTTATCGAAGATAGAAAATTTTTCCGGCGGTGAAAAATCCCGACTGGTGCTGGCCATGCTCATCTACCAGCGGCCAAACCTGCTGCTGCTTGATGAACCGACCAACCACCTCGATCTGGAAATGCGCGAAGCGCTGGCCGAAGCCCTGCAGGATTTTTCCGGTGCCATGGTCATCGTCTCACACGACCGGCACCTGCTCAATTCAACCTGCGACCAGTTATTGCTGGTCAACCAGCTCAGCGTCAACGAGTTTCCACTCAGTCTGGATGAATACCCGAAATGGTTGAGCGAACATAACAATGCGCAGCTCAACCAGACAAAAATAGAAAACAACACTGCCGGCATTTCCAACAAAGAACGCAAACAGATCGAAGCTGAAAAAAGAAAACAGACACTGCCATTAAGAAAAAAAATAAAACAGCTCGAAGACGATATGGCAAAAATATCCAAAAAACTCACTGTGATAAACGAGCGATTATCCGACAGTGGGATCTACACAGAAAACAATAAAGCAGAACTTCAGCAGTTACTTTTAGAAAAATCCGAACTGGATAAAAAGCACGAAGCCAGTGAACTCAACTGGCTTGATAACGTCGAACAGCTTGAAAAAATTCTTTAAAACCTCAAACCTGTTACTTAAAAGAGATTAGCCTCCATGAACTCAAAATATTTAACCATCATCGTTATACTTGTATCAATCATTGTTGCAGGGGCTTACAAGTTCATCTTCGAAGGAAGCACAAAAGAAAGCAGCGATGGCCGTACAGAAATTTTATTGAACGATAATGAAAGAAATCTGGTGTTGGCTGAAATGCGCGCTTTTCTGGTCAGCGTGCAACAGATTAACCAGGGCCTCGCTGAAAACAACATGGAACTTGTTGCCGAATATGCCAGAAAATCAGGCAAAGCAGCAACCGGCAGCATGCCCGGCACACTGGTCGGCAAACTGCCGCTAACATTCAAAAAACTGGGCGGTGACACCCATGCAAAATTTGACCAGCTGGCAATGGACGCTGACGACCTGGGTGATCGTGACCATACTCTGGAACAACTATCAACGCTGATGAAAAACTGTGTCGCCTGCCACGCAACTTATCGCATAAGCATGTAGGGCAGAGCGAATAAACCCGGGGCCCATTAACCCCAGGATCGTAACTCCGGAGTCGGAGTTATTTTAGTTTCGCATCACAATACCAAATACCGGACAGCAAATAAAAATAACTCCGAGCCCCTGAACCGCGGCCTCTGAACCAAAAACCAGGGTGTTCAAAAACGACCTTACATAACTATATTTTTAGCTCAGCACTCAGAACGATACTTCACCATCTTCTGCTCGACATCGTCATAACACATAAGAATATCTTTCACGATATCACTGCGCACAATGTCCCTGTATTCAAACTCATGCACATAAACACCTTTCACATTATGCGTGCGACGTATAGCATCATGCAGACCAGAGTAACAGCGAATATCCGACTGGCTTAAATCACCGCTGATCACCACGGTAGAATCTTTACCGATGCGGGTCATGAACATCTTAATCTCATCCGGCGTGCAGTTTTGCGCTTCATCAAGCACCACAAAAGCCCGATTGAATGTTTTGCCGCGCATGTACGCCAATGGTTCTACCGTAATGTTGCCGTTCTTCAAAGCACATTCGATTACACCTTTGCCGGCATTGCTGATCAAACAGGATTTAAAGGCGCTGAAATACGGATCAAATTTTTCATCCAGCTTGCCGGGTAAAAAGCCCATGCTGTTACCTGCTTCAACCGCCGGGCGGGTAAAAATTATTCGATCAATACTGCCAGCAACCAGAGCCTGCGCAGCCATCGCTGCTGTACAGTAGCTTTTTCCGGTGCCTGCCGGACCAAGGCCAAAAATCAATGTATGTGTTTTTATCGCAGACATAAACATATCCTGCGACCTGTTTTTTGCCTGTATGGGTTTTGGCTTTTTGTTTGCGGAGCCGGGTTTTCTGGAGTGGAGGGGGTGGTATGAATCGTTATGTGAAGGGGAGTGGAAATCGATGACTACGTTATCTTCCGACATGTAGTCCAGTTGTTGTAATTTATTTTTCTGCCTTTTCGCTCGACCATGCTTTCTCGACATGTACACACCTCGGACATTGATTAATAAACTGGTTAAGTTAATTCAATCTGGATTTCTATTTGCCAATGCGCACCTCGCTAAATACCTGCTTACTATTAATACCTCTTTACAATTAAAATGTAAACTGTTTTTATAAAAAAACATCACTGACACTTAAGAACTGCATTAATATTCATAACATCGAAACATGCCCGTAACAAGAC
>WFOC01000015.1 GCA_015488295.1 Gammaproteobacteria bacterium | reverse complement strand
CGGCAGCGGCATGTGACCGGTGCTTTCCATGATTTCAGCCATGCTGTGGCTATTGTCAGCGCAAAGTACAAACAGCTCGCCGTCACGGCCCTCGACAGTGACAGAAAACCGGGAGGTATCGGTCTGTTCGGCATTGCTCAGGGTGATTTTGCTGCCGGGTTTCGGCGTTTTACTGGCTTTAACATGTGCCAGGCAATGTGTTTCGGAGGTAAGCCGTTCGATTAATATTTCGACCTTGCCGCCGGTTTCCTTGTGGCCGTACATGCGTGCAGGAATGACGCGGGTATTATTGAACACCAGCAAATCGCCGGGATTGATCAGCTCAACAATGTCACTGAACTGGTGGTGGCTGATGCTTTTCTCTGCGCGCGAATAATGCAGTAAGCGGCTTTGTGATCGAATCTCACTGGGCTTCTGAGCGATGAGATGCGGGGGAAGATCGTAATGGAAGTCGCGCGTTTTCATTGGCGGCGCATGTTACCGTTGTCGCTGGCGGTTTGTCGAGCTTCATTTCGGCAGATGTCGGCCGCGAAAGGAACTTTAACTGTTTTCCGGGTAACCCAGTTTTTCCAGTAATTGTGTTACTTCCTCGCGACTGGATTCATCCGCACTAACACTGACCACGCCGGTTTCGACATCGACCTGGCAGTCGCTGACAGCGTCCAGCTTGTTCAGGTTTTCGATGATGGTGCTGGCGCAGCCGCCGCATTTGATGTTTTGTGCAGAAATTTCGTAGTGCATTTTGCTCTCTTTCTTTGCTTCAGCTAACCGTGTTAGCAGTCAATAAACTGGCGAATGCCGCCGATGTTGTGTACCTGGTCGAACCCCAGCTGGTCCAGATAATTTTTTACCGCGCCGGAGCGTGCGCCTGTGCGGCAATACAGTAACACAGGCCTGGAACTGTCAATAGCATCCATCATGTATTGAAAACGTTCAATCGGCATATTAATCGCGCCATCAAGCGATCCCTGATTGAACTCCATCGGTGAGCGAACATCAATCAGCTGTCCGCCTGCCCCCAGTATTTCCTGAACAAAAGAGCAGTCATATTGTTGTGTCGTCATATAAATCTTGTACCTTTTCGAATATCAGGATTCTATAATATATAAACAATTATTGCAATATCAATATGTTATATGTGCATATGTATTTGGGCACATGCTTTATGCTTATCCACATATAATATCGGCCAGTTTTTATTGATAACAATTTTGAGGTCTAACATGTTTAAAACCAATGAATATTTTGATGGAAAAGTAAAATCTATCGCTTTTCAGGGCACTGAAAAACCCGCCACTGTCGGTGTTATGGCGGCGGGTGATTATGTTTTCAATACCGCCGAAAAAGAAAAAATGACCGTGGTCAGCGGTGAAATGCAGATCAAACTCAACGGTGATACAGAGGTTCGCAGCTACCAGGCCGGCCAGTCGTTTGAAGTTGCCGCCAACAGTGCTTTTGATGTATCAATAGCCTCTGATTGTGCCTACCTGTGCGAATACGGTTAAACACGACAAATAATCTGCATGGATTTTTATGAGCACACTTGAACAGCTAAATTTCAGCAACAGCTTTGCGGAACTGCCGGAAATCTTTTTTTCCGAGCATCAGCCAAAAGCGCTAAAGGATGATTTCCTTATTCATTTTAATGAATCGGTTGCCGAACTGCTGGGGCTGGATGCCAGTGAAGCGCAGCGTGATGATTTTCTCGACATCTGCACCACCAGAAAAAACTTCACCGGTTTTAAGCCTCTTGCCATGTGTTACGCCGGCCATCAGTTCGGGCATTTTGTGCCTCGTCTGGGTGACGGTCGCGCCATATTGCTGGCACAGCTGAAAGATAAAAATGGCCAGCCGTGGGATCTGCAACTGAAAGGTGCCGGCCCCACGTTGTACTCACGCGGCAGTGATGGTCGAGCCGTGTTGCGCTCATCGATACGCGAATATCTGTGCAGCGCTGCCATGCACGGCTTGAATGTTCCGACCACGCAGGCGCTGTTTCTGTCTGGCAGTCACGAAGAAATCTATCGCGAACAAATCGAACCCGGCGCGATGGTGATGCGGGTAGCACCAAGCCACATCCGCTTTGGCAGTTTCGAGTATTATTTTTACGCACAGCGATACGATGACCTGCAACAGCTATTTGATTATG
>WFOC01000014.1 GCA_015488295.1 Gammaproteobacteria bacterium | reverse complement strand
TGCTGATGATAATCGCCGGGTCAGGCGGGCTTACTCCTGATAATAATAATCATACTTGTCCAGCAGGTTTTTCATGAACGACCAGGCTTCGTTGTAGGTCAGTCCACTCTCTTTTGGAATAACGATTTTTATATAAAGTTTTTTCGGGTGTTTCTTTTTGAGTTTGGCAAGTTTGTTGTGCAGCTGTTTTTCAGATACAACGGTGTAATTTGTATCGCCTGAATCCTTGAAACGGATGCGTTCTTTACCACGGATGCGTTCGTAGTTGACGCTGACGACATACTTGCCTTTTGCCGTACGTGCAGGTTTGATCAGCTTGTCGTATTTTACTTTCAGCGAACCGAAACTTTCTTCCAGGCGGGAAAGCTTACGTGACTGTGTGTCGCGCTCCTGGGTGATAACGATAATTTTCTGGCGCTCATCTTCCAGCGCCTGCTGTTTCTGCTCAATGTCGATGGACAGTTGTGACAGGTTGTCTTCCAGCGAAGAAAGCTTTGAGGTTAAACGCATGATCCTGTTTTCATTTTCATCGACAGTGTTTTTCAGTTGCTCATTTTCGGATAAGACGATGACAATCTGCTGTTCTCTGTCTTCCAGTTCGATACTCATCTGGCTGGCCTGTTCACTGGCCTGCAATAGTTGCATGCGTAACATTGAGATTTCATTTTGTGCCTGTGCCAGCTGTTCTTCCAGGGTAGCGTTTTCCTGCGAGGTATCGTGAATGATTTTTTCTGCCTGCATTTCAGCTGCCATGCTGTTGCGTAACTGGTCGAGTAGCTCCCAGTTTTTTACCATCAATAACATCGAGGTGAGCAGGAAGATCATTACCACTACCATCATGATGTCGGTAAATGATGGCCAGAAGCTTTCGCTGTTCATGTGGCCGCTGCGCAGGTCGACAAATTGATCGTTCACGTTATGTACTCGCAGTGGCGATTAGTGAGACGACAGGCGGAAGCCGTCGCGCAATAGTGACTTGATTTCTTCGATGTCCGCACTCAGGCGCAGCAGGCTTTGTGCATTGTCGCCGGTTAGTGTGCTGAGATTACGCCCGGCTTCGGTAAATGCCGCCTGGGTGCTGGCCATGACATTGGCCGCCTCACGCAGGGCTTTTACCAGACTGCCGACTTCGTGCAGCATGCTGTCGGTCTGGTAAGTAAAGCGTGGCATGATGTATAGCGTGGTGGCCTGTTCGATGCCGCTGAGTAATTCGGTCTGCACGTCGGTCAGCTTCATGTAGAAATAACCGAAGAACAGATAACACACGATGGCGGTGGCGGTGGTCGACAGGGCAGTCGACATGCCGTGAATAACAATGCTCATGCCGCTGATGCCGTCGGCGCTGTCGATGATGTCGGATGCGCCGAGCAGGGCAATGGATAAGGAGATGATGGTGCCGAACACGCCAGTGAGAATCAGGATGTTGCTGATAAAACGTGGCAGCCCCAGGCGGGTGCTTTCAGTGGCGACCAGAGTAGAGGCCAGGGCGCTGTGATTGACCGCAACATTATGTTTGCTTATTTCCAGTACTGATGCATAACGGTGGTAGATCAGGGTTTTTTTGTTGATGTTTTCGGTGGGCAAGGCTTCTTCGCTTTCGACATTATGGATAAAACGCGACAGGGCATTTTCTTCGCGGCTGTAACGCAGCAGCAGGGCGATGATGCGAAAGATGCCAAGCAGAAACAGACCGAGGATGCTGCCGTTGACGATGTAACCGGTGTTGGTCACCTGGTTTTTAAAGTAAAAATTAATCAGAAATTCATGGTTAATCAGCAATAAAAATCCAACCAGAATGGACAGCAAAAGAAACTGGAATAAAACACTGCGACTGTAATTAGCTTTGTACTGAATCATAAATATGCCTGTTGGAAACGTGCCTGCCGGTTGCAAAAGTGTTAATCGCGATACAGGCGATTTGAACCGGTGGTTTGTAAGTAGGGCGATTTTACGGCTATTTCAGGCAAAGTGCATTAGTAATTGGTAATAAAGACTGTTTCCAGAAGATATACAAAACAGACATTGTCAGTATTATTGAAAACCTCATTTAATTCAAAGAGCGCTTATGGCCATGAGCAGACTTTAAGAAAAACGATTTTTTCCGCAAATGAACGCAAATAAAAACAACTTCTAATTATATTATATTGTCATCCTGAGCGAAGTCGAAGGATCTTAACAGCCTGAATGGGCAGGTGGCATCAAGATCCTTCGACTTCGCTCAGGATGACAAAAACTTTAGATGTTTTATTTGCGTTTTTCGCGGATCAGGTTTTTGTTTTTTTCTTTAATCTCTCATCCACTCACAGTGAGGCAATTTATTCGGAAGCGGGTATGCCGAAGTTCATGCCAATGGACAGGCGGTGTTCCTTGCTGAGATTTTTGCCGACCTCATGCGGTGCATCCGGTTTGAAGAAGACGAATTTGCCGGCCTCGGCGGTGATCTCGGTTTTTTCTTGAGTCGCTTTATTATGAATAATCAGCTTGCCGGAATTTTTCGGCGCGTACACATAATAAACACCGGACAGCAGTTCATCGTCATCATCGTGTGTATGCAGGGTGGTGGTGGCACCGGGTGGCATGTAGTTGAACCAGTAGCCCGCGCGCAGCCCCTGTGTTTGCAGAATGGCTTCGGCTGATTTTGTTGCGGTTTCTATCAGCGCGGCCAGCTCGGGAATGTGGCTATCATCGAGATAGATGTTTTCGTAGCGGCCATTGAACAGGTGTGTCTTGCGTACGCTGTCGTCATCCTGCCATTTTAAAAAAGCAGATAACAGTGTTTCGTTAAGCTGCTGTGGTGAGCTGAGACGGTTGCTGTAAACCGCATCAATTTTTGGATCGATAAGTTCAGGTGCTTGTTCAAACATGGTTTATTAACAGATAAAAAACTATATAACGCGGGAAAAGCGGTTGTTGTTTTTTTCCTGCAGGTAACGATCAAACTGCATGCAGATGGAACGCGCCAGCAGACGACCGGAGGTAGTGATGGTGATTTTATCCTTGTCGATGGTGAGTAGACCATCGTCGGCCATCTGTTGCAGGTTTTCCATCGACGACTTGAAATAATAATAAAAGTCGATATGCCATTCTTTTTCGATTTTTTTGATGTCCAGTTGGTTGTTGCACATCAGCTGGTTGATAACTTCGCGACGTAAAACATCATCGGCTTCCAGCTCGATGCCACGAAAAACAGGGATCTCGTCCCTGTTTAAACGTTCTTCGTATTCATCGATGGTGCGCACATTCTGGCTGTAGTTGTCGCCAACACGGCTGATCGCGGTGATGCCCATGGCGATCATGTCGCAGTCAGCATTGGTTGAATAACCCTGGAAATTACGGTGCAGGCTACCCTGTTTTTGTGCTTTGACCAGGTCATCAGATTCTTTGGCAAAGTGATCCATACCAATATAGACGTAACCGGCATCGTGTAATTTATCGATACACAGTTGCAGAATGTTCAGCTTTTCTTCGGGCGAAGGCAGTTCGTCTTCTTCAATGCGACGCTGCGGCTTAAACATTTCCGGCAGGTGTGCATAATTATAAATGGCGATGCGATCAGGATTTAATTCGATGGTAGTGTCCAGCGTTTTACTGAAACTTTGCACGCTTTGATTCGGCAGGCCATACATCAGGTCGATGTTGATCGATTGAAAATTTTCTGCGCGGGCACTGATGATGTGTTGCTGAATTTCTTCAGTCGACTGTATGCGGTTGACGGATTCCTGTACTTTATGGTCGAAATCCTGCACGCCAAAGCTGATACGGTTGAAGCCCATATCGGCCAGATTTTTTATGCGTTGCTGATCGACTGTTCGCGGGTCAACTTCGATGCCGAATTCTACCTCGTCGTTTGCCGGCAGACTAAAGTTTTCACGAATGCATTCGATGATCTCGTGGATTTCTTCGTCACTTAAAAAAGTCGGGGTGCCGCCACCCCAGTGTATCTGTGAGACTTCACGGTCTTTTGCAAACAGTGCGCCCTGTAATTTTATTTCCTTTTTTAGCAGCGCGATGTAAGGCGCTGCTTTTGATTTATCTTTGGTGATAACCTTACTGCAACCACAGTAGTAACAGATGGTATCGCAGAACGGGATGTGTAAATACAGTGACAGTGGTGCCGGAATGGGGTCTTCGTTGCTTTGTTTTGCCCAGCTGAGATAATCGTTCATGCCATAATCCGTGGTGAACTGCACAGCCGTCGGGTACGATGTGTAGCGCGGCCCGAATGTATCGTAGCGGCGGATTAACTCTTTATCAAAAATGACTTTATTGTCCATAATTTTATGGGTTTCTAAACTTAGTGGAAGGGTTGGTTAGGTCATTATGCTATGAAAGATGCCGTTTCGGTGGTATGACATATATCAAATGAATGCCTGATTAGCGCACTGCGCAATTCTAATATGTTGATATACTTATGTTTCTTTGTGTTTCGCTGGATACCGTTGTAGCACACTGATAGCAGTGTTAATTTTCAGTTTATCTCATGTGTAAACCACGCTTTTCATATCTTTAACCAGTATTTTTTTATCCTTCCTATTGAGGAAGGATCACGGCTCAAGTTCCCTGCCGTGTGAACAAATAATTTTTTTCTGGTGGGTTGTGTGCTGCCGGTTTTTGTTTTGCGGTGTTTTAACCGCTTACAGGTCATGCTTTTTCAGTCGATACAAAAAAGCATCACGGCTCAGGCCAAGTAATCTTGCTGCTTTGGATTTGTTGCCGCCGGAATAACGCAATGCCTGTTTTATCAGATCGATTTCCAGTGACTCCATGTCGATGCCGTGTTCGGGCAAGGTGTAACCGGATGTGCTGGCTGATCTGGTTTCACGAATATCCAAAGGCAGATTTTCTTTATGAATAACTTCGCCGGGTGATAATGCTGAGACATGCTGGCAAACATTTTTAAGTTCGCGAATGTTGCCCGGCCAGGCATATTTTTTTAACAGTGTAATTGCATCACTGCTGAAAGTGCAGCCTGGGCTCTGGTTTTTTTCAGCGGCCTGCTGCAAAAAGTGTTTTGCCAGTTCAGGAATGTCGCGTCGTCTTTCACGCAGGTTGGGCAGTCGCAGGGTGACTACGCTGAGGCGATAGAAAAGGTCCTGACGAAACCTGCCCTCGTTTACCAGCGCCAGAAGGTTCTGGTTGGTGGCCGCCAGGATTCTGACATCGACTTGTTCAAAAACGTGTGAACCAACTCTTTGACATTCACCGTTTTCGACAAAGCGTAATAGTTTTGCCTGCTGTGCCAGCGGCAGCTCACCGATTTCATCGAGAAACAGTGTGCCGCCGGCGGCCTTCTGCACGTAACCGTCCTTGCGTGAATCGGCACCGGTGAACGCGCCTTTTTCATGACCGAACATCAGTGATTCAACCAGGTCAGCCGGCATGGCTGCGCAGTTGATAATAACGAAAGGTTTGTCGGCGCGCTTGCTGCTTTGCTGTAGCGCCTGTGCCATCAGCTCCTTGCCGGTACCGGTTTCACCTTCAATCAGAATATGAACGTCAGCCGCCGCTGCGACCTGTGCGGTACGGATGACCGATTCCAGCGCAGGCGAGTGGCCGATGATGGAGGTGAAAGCGTTTTTGTTAGCAAAATCAAACATGCTGAATAAATAGTCTGCTCAGAAGTGCTAATGATGGTGGTGCGCCATTGGGATAAATAAGCTGCCTATCGCCATGGTGATGATGAGCAGTCCAATCACCTGTCGGGCGCGTGCTGAATGTGCAAAGCGGGTAATCCACGAAGTCATAAAGCCGGCAGCGATCAGTGTCGGCAACGTGCCCAGACCAAAAGCCAGCATGGTGAGTGCGCCGCTGACAGCATCACCAGCGGTGAGTGCCCAGATCAGCACAAAGTAAACCAGACCGCAGGGCAGCCAGCCCCAGACCAGGCCGTAAGCCAGAGCGCGAGGAAGTGAAGCCACCGGCACCAGTTTTCGTCCCAGTGGTTCCAGGCGCTTCCATACCGGAATGCCGATTTTTTCGACACTGGCAAGCTGTGGCAACCAGCCGGTGAGATACAAACCAATGGCGACCATCATGGAAACACCGATATATTTTAAAACCGTATGTCCCTGATCAAAGCCAGCCGACTGCAGGACGCTGGTGCCTACCGCACCGGCAACCAGACCGGCAATACAGTAACTGATGATACGCCCGACATTGTATGACAGCACAAAAGTGAGCAGACGCGCCTTGTTGTTGCGAATTTCAATCGGCAGGCTGAGACTTAAAGCACCGATAATACCACCACACATGCCAACACAGTGCAGCGTGCTGAAAAAGCCGAGCAGGAAAGCGGAGGTCAGGGTTATGGGATCTGACATCATGCGATGTAATGAAAAATGAAAAATGAAAAATGAAAAATAGGAAATGTCATGATTTTAATGTCTTTCTGGTTTTACGGTATTGGTGTTTACTTGTGAGTTCGTTGTTTTGTTGTATATTTGAATAACAAGTTATGGCAATTTAAAGAGGCTATAAATTTTATTGTAAATAAGTTTTTATATCCCTCAAATTTTTCACTTTTCATTATTCATTTTTCATTGGCGCGCAAAGCGCGCCCCACATATCATACTCGTCAGTATCATCAATTGTCACCTGTGTTATATCGCCCACCTGTGTGTCATGGCTGTCAGGCCTTTCTATATAGACCAGGCCGTCGATGTCGGGGGCATCCGAGCTGGTTCGACCGATGATGAATTCTTCGCTGCTGCTGGTGTCGTCGATGATAACATCGCGGGTTTTACCGATGTTGCTTTTCAGCTTTTCGGCGCTGATGATGGCCTGTTTTTCCATGAAGCGAGCAACGCGTTCCTGTTTGATTTCTTCGGGCACAGCGCCGTCGAGTTCGTTGGCTTTGGCACCGTCAACATCGGAGTAGGCAAAACAGCCGACGCGGTCGAGCTGGGCTTCGTCGAGAAAATCCAGCAGTTGCTGAAAATCTTCTTCGGTCTCACCGGGAAAGCCGGCGATGAACGTACTGCGAATGGTGATGTCAGGACAGATCTCACGCCACTGATTTATACGCTGCATGGTGTTCTCGGAAGAGGCCGGGCGTTTCATGGCTTTGAGTATTTTGGGGCTGGCGTGCTGAAACGGGATGTCCAGATAGGGCAGGATTTTGCCTTCGGCCATCAGCGGAATAATATCGTTGACGTGCGGGTAGGGGTAGACATAATGCAGTCGCACCCAGATGCCGAACTGGCTTAGCGCTTCGCATAATTCTTTCATGCGGGTTTTTACCGGCTGGCCGTTATAAAACTCGGTGCGGTATTTTATGTCAACACCGTAGGCGCTGGTGTCCTGTGACACCACCAGCAATTCTTTTACCCCGGAAGCGGCCAGGCGTTCGGCCTCCAGTAAAACATCGTTTACCGGGCGGCTGACCAGGTCGCCACGCAATGAAGGAATGATGCAGAAGGTGCAGCGGTGGTTGCAGCCTTCGGAAATTTTTAAGTAGGCATAATGTTTTGGTGTCAGGCGAATACCCTGTGGCGGCACCAGGTCGAGAAAGGGATCGTGTTCGGCGGGCAGTTGTGTGTGTATTGCCTGCATGACTTCATCGGTGGCGTGTGGGCCGGTTACCGCCAGCACGTTCGGGTGAGCCTGTTTAACGATGTCGCCTTTGGCACCGAGACAGCCGGTAACAATGACTTTGCCGTTTTCATGTAATGCTTCGCCGATGGCATCCAGGGATTCCTCTACGGCGGCATCGATAAAACCGCAGGTGTTTACCACCACCAGGTCGGCATCTTCATAAGACGGTGCAATGACATAACCCTCGGCGCGCAGCTGGGTGAGAATGTGTTCCGAGTCGACCGTGGCCTTGGGGCAACCGAGACTGACAAAGCCGATGCGGTGAGGGGTGTTTTTTGTTGATGCATTCATGAGAAGATTGCTGTTTTTGAAAAATCGCATTTTACCTTAAAAGAAAGTTTGCAGTTGGCAGTTATCAGTAAAAAGCAAAACAGCTTTTAGCTTTGACTGCCAACTGATAACTGCCAACTGAAGACTATGTTTTATGAATGAAGAACGTTTCGGTTCGCTTGCTCGCCTTTACGGCGAGCCGCAATTAGAGAAAATCCAGCAGGCGCATATCTGTGTGGTCGGCATCGGTGGTGTCGGTTCCTGGGTGGTCGAGGCGCTGGCGCGTTCCGGTATGCAGCGTTTAACGTTGATCGATGGTGATGATATTTCACGCAGCAATATGAACCGGCAATGCCATACGCTGGAATCGACCATCGGTCAGATGAAAGCCGAGGTGATGAAACAGCGGGTGCTGGATATTAATCCTGATTGTCAGCTACAGATTATTGAACAATACCTCGATGATGAAAATATTTTTGAGCTGTTGTTGCCCGATGATCAAAAACCTTACGATTGTGTTATCGATGCGATTGATCGTATCAAATATAAAGCCTTGATGATTTATTTCTGCAAACGCAACAAACTGCCGATTATTACCACCGGCGGCGCAGGCGGTTTGCTCGATCCCACGCAGATAGAAGTAAAAGATTTATCACGCACCTGGAATGATCCGTTGGCAGCATCGGTGCGCCTTGCTCTGCGCCAGGTGCATAATTTTGCGCGCAACCCGAAACGCAGTTTTGGTGTGCCCTGTGTTTATTCTACCGAGCAGCAGCGTTATCCCGATAAAGATGGCAAAGTCGGTTACCGGAAACCGGGCGTGGCAGGTTTGTCGCTGGACTGCAGTTTTGGTTATGGCTCGTCGGTGATGGTGACCAGTACTTTTGGTTTTGTTGCGGCGGCGAAAGCGATTGAAATAGTGCTTAAAAAATGATGCTGAAAAAAATTATCAGGCGATTTGATACGCCGATTCATCACGAGCAGATACGCGCGTTGTATCAGCAATCACCCTTTTTGTTTCTTGGCATCCTTGGTGTTATGGCGATTGTTGTGGTGTTTTTCTGGGGACGGGCGGATCATCAAATACTGCTTCTCTGGTTAGCGGCTAATTTATTGCTGACCTTTTCCAGGGCGGTGCTGGTTGTTTTGTTTCGTCGCGTGCAACCGCAGGGCCAGGCGCTGGTTAAATGGGGTCTGGTGTTTGTGGTGTCGGCGACAATCTCTGGTGTGCTCTGGGGCATGATTGCGGTTTTATTTATGACCCCGGATGATGTGATGAGTGTCTTGCTCGTCGTGTTGGTGCTGACTGGTATGTCTTCTGGCAGCCAGCTTGCGCTGTCTACTTTTTTACCGGCATTTTTTGGTTTTGGTTTGCCGGCTTTGTTACCGCTGGCGGCTGTTCTTATTTATCAGCCGGAAGGCGTTTTTACCTTGATCGGTTACCTGACCATCGTTTTTATTGCGGTCAACATGGGGTTTTCTTTTATCATCAACCGCAATGTTTCAGAATCTATCCGACTGCGTTTTGAAAACCTTCACTTACTGGAGGGCCTGCGTCAGCAGAAAAATCTTGCCGAAAAAGCCAACGCCGATAAATCACGTTTTCTTGCTGCGACCAGTCACGACCTGCGCCAGCCATTACATGCCATGGACCTTTATCTCGGTGCGCTAAAAAACCTGCTGACCAGTGATGAGCAAACTGAACTGTTGAGTAAAGGACAGCAGTCCAGTGCCGCCTTAAGTGGCCTGTTGACCGCTTTAATGGATATTTCCAGTCTTGATTCTGGTGATGTGGTTGTTGATAAAAAGGTGTTTAATGTCACGGCATTGATGCAATCGATATGTGATGAATATAAGGTGCCAGCCAGTCAGCAGAATATAAAGCTTCAGGTTCAGGCACCGGTTTTCTGGGTGGATAGTGACCCGGTAATGCTGGGTCGTATATTACGCAATCTCGTCAATAATGCATGCACTCACAGCGCTGCAAAAAATATTTTTCTCAAGGCTGAAAAAATCAAAGATCAGGTTCTTGTCTCTGTGTGTGATGACGGCAAAGGTATTCCGCAGGCGCAGCAACAGCATGTTTTTTCAGAATTCTATCAATTAAATAATCCTGAAAGAGATCGAGATAAGGGACTGGGTCTGGGGCTTGCTATCGTGAAACGTATGAGCAGCCTGTTACAGCATGATCTGCAACTGGAAAGTGTAGAAGATGAAGGCAGCTGTTTTAAATTATGTCTGCCACTTGCCGAGGGAGAGTCATCACCGGCGACGAGTATCTCGAATCTGCAGGAAAAAGATATTTCCGGTCTGTTTATTATTCTTGTTGATGATGAAGCGGAAATCAGAAACGCGATGCGTGTTCTGCTTTTGCAATGGGGGTGCGAGTTACTGGTTGCTGATGACCTGCAATCATTGCAGCAGGAACTGGCAAAACTAAAGTACCCGAAACCTGATGTGTTGCTGTGTGATTATCGTTTGCGTGAAAACCAGACCGGCCTGGGTGTGGTTGATGCCATGCGAAAATATTTTGATGCAGAATTACCGGCAATTATAATCAGTGGTGATACAGATAAAGTGATAGAACAGAAAGTGCTGAATCGCGGCTGCGTGATATTGCATAAACCGGTTCAACCAAAGGCGTTGCAGGAAGCGATTTATACAATCACCCGTTCAGGAATTGCCGATACCTAATATGTCTCGCGCTTTCAGTCCGGCTTGCATGCGGTTGTCAACGTTTAGCCGGCGAAGCAGTGTTGTGACGTACTGCTTGATAGTGCCTTCAGATAGACACATTTTTTCCGCAATCTCTTTATTGCTCAGGCCTTCTGCCAGGTGAGCAAGAATCTGTTTTTGTTTGTCTGATATATCGATGGTGTCGGCACTGTCTATATTGATAGGCAGATAGTGGGCACCGGATAATACCTGTCTTGCAGCCAGCAGTATAGTGTCACCGGGAGAAGATTTTGTGACATAACCGGAAGCACCGGCATCGATACAGCTGCGAATGGCCAGCGGATTCTCATCGGCAGAAACCACTAATACAGGCGTGTTGCCCAGTTGTGAACAGATCTGTTTAATGCTGACCGCGCCCTGCATGCCGGGCATGCCCAAATCCATCATCACCAGATCGTAATTATTCTGCTGCAGATTATTTTTGACACTGTTCAGGCTGTCGGCAAAATCAATAATCAGGTTTTCGTCGAGTTGTTTCAGCCAGACTGCCATGCTATCGCGGAAAAGGCCGTGGTCATCGGCAAGTAATAAACGCAAAACGGGATGCCTCGGGGATAAAACGGTTTAAGCAAGATATTGGTTAAGATCTCAGCGCAATACTAACTAAAGTTAATACTAATTGCTAACTAAAGTTAATATCAAGTTTGTGCTTTCTCAATAATACTTTCAGCAATGAAAAATTATTGGATGAAGTGATGAAAAATCTGTCGGTTGTTGCCTGTTTGTTTTTATTTGCTGCGGGTCTGAGTGGCTGTAGTGACAATGCTGCCAGTGTTGCGTCGGTAGACGAACCGGTTGTTACTGTTTCAGCCACAACCGCCACCGCTAACAGCCAGAGCTTTGCTATAACGGCGAACACCGAGTTGAGCGTTAAGCTCGAAGGTGACAGCGGTTCATCGTATCGTTTTAAAATAACCACGCAGCCGTTGAATGGTGTGTTGATCGGACAGCTCTCAGGGATTAACCCGACGGTGACTTATACACCCAATGCCGGTTTTATTGGCGATGACAGCTTTCAGTTCAGTGTAACAGATGACGATGGTAATACTGCAATCGGCGTTGTCACTATTCAGGTGGTTGATGTAGCGCAGGCCAATAAAGATACCGATGGTGATGGTTTGAGCGATCTGGATGAAATAAACAAATACGGCACATCACCAACACTGGCCGATACGGATGCTGACGGTTTTGATGATTTTAGAGAAGTGATTACGTTTGGTTTTGATGCCAGTGTGAACAACCTGCGTTTTAATCCTTTGATTGCGGATATTCCGCAAATTGATATCCAGCTGACCAGCGCGCCGGATATTTTCCTGA
This sequence comes from Gammaproteobacteria bacterium, assembly GCA_015488295.1. GTDB lineage: Bacteria > Pseudomonadota > Gammaproteobacteria > SZUA-229 > SZUA-229. The sequence goes on along the minus strand of WFOC01000014.1, from coordinate 10,648 downwards.
ATTACACCACGACCTCGGGCAGCTCTACATCGATTTCGACCAACCGTTCGCAGTCTTCTTCGCAGTCGGTATCGTCCAGCCGGACACTGGGACAGTCTACAAGTTTCGAACAGTCTTATACTGCCGGTATTGCGATCAATGCAGAGACTGAAGTGGAAGCGGGTCTGTTTAATGTTGGCGCGTCACAGAAGGTTGGCGTGACACTGAGTTATTCCAATACTTTTACTTTTGGTCAGGAAAGTTCGCAGTCATGGACAGAAGAGCAGTCACAGGAAAACTCCACTGCAGTGGATCAGGGCAGAGCATTCGAAGAATCCAATTCGATTGCTAACTCGGGTGGTGGCCTGGCGGTGACGGTACAGATAAGAAATGGTGGCAACATCAGTTACCGGCTGACCAATCTTTTTCTTTCTGCCACCTATATCGATTTATCACGCCCTGATCCTATTGTTCCCGTTGGTAATCTGAAATTTGAAAATGCCCTGGGTTTCCAGCCGTTCACGCTGGCACCGGATGAGTTTTCCGGGCAGCTGAATTTTGCTACAGCGGAGCTCAGTATTGATACCACAAAATCTTTGCTGGCTGATGCGCAGGGTCTGATTATCAGTCCGGCTATCTTTGATATGCTGGATGAAAACGGCGTGTCCTACACCTTTAACAACACCGCTATGCGCTCACAGGATGCCATGGTGATTGTTGATTTTGCCGGTCTCAATGCACAGGATACGTTGCGCCTGATGGTGGCAACCAATGCTGATTCACAGCAGGCGGGCATATCAATCGCCGATGTATTGCAGAAAGTATTAAGGCTTTCTGTCAGCACCGATGCCACGGACGGCTTCTTAACCGAACTTGCCGGTGTCAGCAATAATGAACCGGCCGGACGCTGGGTGATACTGCATGGTGCGCAAAGTGGTAACGATAAAATCATTACCAGCATCTACACCACGCCATCGGATCAGAGCCGGGTGCAGTCGATCAATTCCAATGTCAGCAATATCGTTTCCAGTTATGACCTGAATCAGGTGATGGTACGCGGCGGTGATATTTTGCATCTGGTCTATCTGGTTGATGATGACCAGGATGGTATCAGCAACCGTAGTGAGCTGGTTTACGGTACCCGTATCGATAATCCTGACAGTGATGGTGATCTGCTCAATGACAGCGCCGAAGTCAATGGCTGGGAAATCAGTTATCTGGAACGTTCGGGTGCGGTGGTCAAGCGCACAGTTACTTCTAATCCATTGCTGAGTGATACCGATGGTGACGGCTTGAGTGACTTTGAGGAAGCCAATACACAGGCGGTGGACAGCAACCTGAAACGTGACCCGCAATCAAGGGACAGCGATGGTGATGGTCTGGCGGATGATATTGATGACCTCGACGCTGCCGGCGGTTTTGCCCCCGGGGTTTTTGACCAGCTTGATATTAATTCCATGGCAGCAACGCTTGCCAGTACAACAAGTTTTCCGACAAGTGTTGCTGTCTCTTATGACGTGCTTGATGTGACAGAGAATGGTGCAGGTAATGCCGGCAATGGCATTAATAGTTATGAAGTCCACATTTACCGGCATGTAGCTACTGACGGCGTGCATCCTGAGCCGACCGTTGCGCCGATAGATTATGCACCGGCGGTGATCGGGCAGACGCTGACCTGTGGTACCTCATGTAACTGGGAGCTGGCACAGATCAGTCCATCGATTCCCGGTGCAGGCACACAAAACTTTACCGATAGCCGACTGATACAGGCGGGTGAAGATTACAAATACATCGCTTATACGCGCATCAATGGTTTGTATAATCGCTCACAACAATTCGAGTTTGCCAGTGCAGCGGTTGAGACCGTCACCATCCACGTGTTGCCGGGTGATGGCAGCAATGGTACTGCATTGAGCAATGTGCAGACGCGAGCCGATTTTGCTACCTTGACCAGTGACCCAACAAAACTTATTAAATATTCTGCGCAGTATAATGAGTTGTTTGTATCAGAAGGCACGGCACGCATACAGACAGTAGATGGTACGATAAGGTATGTACCTTTTGGTTCGGTTTATAATGCGAGTGATTTTACTAGAAAAGCGGTATTTTCATACGACAAGTCTGGTGCCAATATAACTGTGAATAACCCCTGGCGGTTTTATCTGGGGTACTGTGAGAAAGATAACAGTTTTCCACCATTTATACCGGCAGGAAGCGTGAGTGGTAATTGCTGGCTTTCCGCTTATGGTAATCCTTCAAGTGCCCTGGGTTATGTCACCGATGCAGTGGATGCCAATGATGCCGGCAATGTTCTCTCGCATCCGCTGGGCGCGGGTGATGGCGGTTTTACTCTGGACTGGAAGATGAAATTTGGTGACAGCGTGATCACACCTCGCCCGGGCCTGGCTTCGAATAAGTTGCGTTATATCTGTGGCACTTACCGTGATCGAGGTAGAGCGCCGGCCGACTTTAGTGATGACCAGACTTTTGCCACGCTGGCCTCGGTGCCGACAACATATGTGCGTCGTCCGAATGCGATAGATGTAGACTGTAGCGGCATTGATGCTTTTGTAGATACTTATACAGATGCCACTGGTACCGGTGTTTATGCAATTGATGCGAATACCGGTGGTGCAACTTTTAGCCGCAGAGTGCCCGCGCAGGCCGGTTGTTACCGGATACGTTTTCTTGCTTATGAGTACAATGAAAATGCGGCACGGAATGGCGGTTATTACAATAACGTCGCGAACCCTTATGCCGGGGAGGCGAATTTTGCGAATGTAGATGATGCCAACCTGTGCCGAGATGCTTCGGGTATCTGGTCATTAAACCCGGTAAAGCTGGTTAATGAGCATGAGCCTGCAACACTTTCGGTGCCAGCAACCACAGCCAATAACCCGAACTTTATTGATTACACCACCCGGCCAATGTTGTGGGATGATTCCGTGGCACGCACCACGATGCAGGGCCGGTTGCGGGTGAATTACCTGATCGAGGTAACAGCACCCTAGTTAGCGACAACGTAGCTGTTGCGTCGCTACCGGCGGACTAAAAACCATGCCGGCTTGATGAACGTTTATATCTGCCTGGCGACTTCGATCAGGTTCTGGTCGGGGTCGCGGATATAAAACGACAGTAATCTCCCATTCGCGCCGGTTCGTTCCACCGGGCCTTCGATGATTTCGACTTTACAGTTTTGCACATGCTTTATCGCCTGTGTTAAATCTGTGTCTGTAATCAAACATAAATCAGCCGAACCCGGCGTGGCATTTTTTGCCTTCGGTTCAAATTCATTGCCGGCTTCATGCAGGTTGATCTTTTGCTGGCCGAATTTTAAAGCCGTGCGCTTGTCACCAAACTGGATAGCCTGCATATTTAATACACGAGTATAAAAATCGATGGTTTCTGAAATATCTTTTACAGTAAGTACCAGATGATCAATGTGAGAAATTGAAAGCACTAGATATGTACGCTAATTGTTTTAAAATTATTCACCATTCACTGCGCTCGGTGCCGCAAATAAATGATAACGAACAGCAGCACCAGTAAAACAACCCAGATACCGATGTAGAGTAAACGCGACTGCTTTGCCCTGTGTGCTTCCAGCCAGGTTCTGGGTTTGATGCCGCGAAATAAAAATACCAGTTTGGCCGACAGGTTGATACAGACGATATTGACTGCCAGTAACAATGTCGCGCCGAGTGCGTGGTTATACTCACCGATGCTCAACATCAGGCCGATGGTGACGGCAGGCGGCATTAATGCCACCGCGACCATGACTCCGACCAGTACACTGGAAGTGCCGCTGACCAGCGATAGCGAGGCGGCCGCACCGGAGGCGAGTGCGATGGCGGTGCCGGAGTAGGCGACATCGGTGCGTGCCAGTAATTCACTGCTGTCGAAGCTGCCCGGCCAGAGCAGGCCGATGCCGACAGAAAATAATATGGCGATGCCAATGCCGGTGAATAAAGTTTTCAGGGAATCGATGACCAGCTTTTTTTCGCCCAGTGATGCGCCTAATGAAAAAGCAATGTTTGGCCCCAGCAGTGGTGCGATCACCATGGCACCGACGATGACGGCCAGGTTGTTTTCCAGCAGGCCGATGGCGGCGACGATGGCGGATAGCATGACCAGCAGAATAAAGTTGTCATTGAGTTGCGCGTCTTTTTCCACCTGCGCGAGAATCTCTTCGCGGGTGCTTATCAATGCGGCTTTTTTTCTTTCTTTTTCCTGTGCTTCTTTTTCTTCCAGCTGTTCGTTGCTGAGTGATTCGTCAGCCGATGTTTCGGCTTCGATGGGTTTGGGCAGGGCGGTGTCGAGCGGAATAATGAAAACGTGATAATTATCTGCATTATGAAAAATGGTTTGCAGCGCATCTAAAACTTTCTGGCGTTTCTCAGGGCTGACTAAAAGACGGGCAACGATTCTGCCGTCTTCTTTATTCTGGGTGAGCCAGATATCTTCGACCTGCTGTTGCCGGGCAATGCCGACGATAGTGTCGTGGTGACCAGCATCTGCAATGACTTCGATGATTTTCATTGCGGATAATTATAGCTGCTTTTAGTGCTGGTTCTGGTTTTTTTAACCGTTGCTGTTAGAGGGTGCTGTTAATAATTAAAACGATAACCAGTACAGCAATCGCTCCGGTAAGGACGTAAGGAAGTTTCAGGCAGATGCCGGGCAGTCCCTGGCAATGCTCTTTTTCTTTACAGTTGGTACAAACGCTCATTCAATGCTCCGCAATAGGTGGTACGTATCTGATGCGGGTCTGGTTTTTAAGGCAGACTTTTTATCAGGGTCTTTCACTGCTTCCGTAATTGTGCAGGAATCAAATCCCTGTTTTGATTCGTTGTTTTGTCTATAAGACGATACTCTGGAATAAATATTCCGGCTATTTTTAATGTTATGTTTCTATCGGCAAGGTGAATGCTTTCTGTAGAGCTTCTGGCGATGCTTTGCTTGCTGCTCTATCGATCCGGGTCAATTTGTCGTAGTAATATCTTTAGTGTTTACAGAGTAATTTTATCTAGACTTTCTTTGAGTCTAACCGTAAAAATTCTGAATGCATAGCCAATTGTAGTGTTAACTGTGCGTATGTAGAGAGTTTTTACAATCAGCTAAAACTTATTTCAGAAAACAGTAAGCGTCATTGATGTATATCAAGCAGGGGCTTTTTTGTTTTGCTTTTATTGCCATTTGTTTTTATGCGAAGGTGTTTTTTGATATATGCCTTTTTTGCGGGGAGAGCTGTGTTTGGTTTGCATTTTATTGAACCAATAAAAAAGGCGATGATATAAATCATCGCCTTTAAGTTCACTCCAGCCTCCCAGGCTTATTTTTATATCCAATTCCATCTATATGTTTGTTGAGCGTGTCCCTAGTATAAAAGATTAATCCCAGCTCAGGGCACCGCCTGTCTGATATTCAGTAACGCGGGTTTCAAAAAAGTTTTTCTCTTTTTTCAGGTCCAGCACTTCAGACATCCACGGGAACGGGTTGCTGACATTCTGGTATTGCTCTGGCAGACCGATCTGTGCACAGCGACGGTTGGCGATGAACTGCAGGTATTCTTCGAACATCGGTGCGTTCAGGCCGAGGATGCCGCGTGGCATGGTGTCACGTGCATACTGGGTTTCGATCTCGACTGCTTCGCGGATCAGTTCGACCATTTCCTGCTGGAATTCAGCGGTCCACAGGTGCGGGTTTTCGATCTTGATCTGGTTGATCACGTCGATGCCGAAATTCATGTGCATGGATTCATCACGCAGGATGTACTGGAACTGTTCAGCGACACCGGTCATCTTGTTGCGTCGACCCATGGAAAGAATCTGGGTAAAGCCAACGTAGAAGAAGATGCCTTCGAACACGACGTAGAATGCGATCAGCTCACGCAACAGTTTCTGGTCGTTTTCCGGAGTGCCGGTCTGGAAGTTCGGATCAGCCAGGTGTTGAGTGAACGGCAGGGCCCATTCGGCCTTGCGGGCAACCGCTGGCAGTTCACGATACATGTTGAAAATTTCACCTTCGTCCAGTCCCAGTGATTCTACGCAGTACTGGTAGGCGTGGGTATGCACGGCTTCTTCAAACGACTGGCGCAATAAATACTGGCGGCATTCCGGGTTGGTGATATGACGGTAAACCGCCAGCACCAGGTTGTTGGCGACCAGTGAATCGGCGCTGGAGAAAAAGCCGAGGTTGCGTTTGATAACGGTGCGCTCGTCTTCGGTGAGACCGTTCGGGTCACGCCACAGCGCGAGGTCGGCGGTCATGTTGATTTCCTGCGGCATCCAGTGGTTGGCGCAGCCGTCGAGATATTTCTGCCATGCCCAGTCATATTTGAAAGGCACCAGCTGGTTTAAGTCAGCGCGGCAGTTGATGATTTTTTTATCATCAACCTGAATGCGTGAGGCACCCATTTCGATTTCTTCCAGGCCGGTGCCGGTGAGAATTTCTTCGGCGGGTGCGGGGTCTTTGATGACAGGGCTGACCGATGGTGCTGCACCTGCGGTAGCCATCAGCTGTTCGTTGCTGACGATGCCGTCACCGGCGTGCGGAGCTCTGGCCACTGGCGCGATTGTTTCAGCCTGCGGTGCGATGGTGGGTGCCACGGTCGGGGCAACGGCTGCGACCGGTTCAGGTGATTCAAAGGCGTGCTGGTTTAGCGGCTGCTCTAGTTGCTGCTTTAGTCGCTGTTCTGCGGCCTGCTGTTCAACGACCTGCTGTTCGACAACGGCATTTGTCTGCTCGGTTGCTCGTGCGGTGTTATTGGCAGTGTTATTGTTTTTGTTGTCAGTAAATTTTGCAAAAGGGTCATCCCAGTTGTTAAACATTTTTCTACCTCGATTCTTTTTCGCCTGATAGCTGCTGGCGATATCTGTTTTTATTTTATTTTTCTGGTTTTTTTCTGGCCGGTAAAACTACTGGCAGGCATCGCAATCCGGGTCAAGGATTGAGCAGGCCTTGGGTGCAGTAGAGCCGGGCGCTTCCGAGCCTGATGAAACCGCATTCAGGCCAGTGCCACGGCTGGCATCCATGGTTGATTTCTCAACGTGGGTGGCCCCCATGGAGCGCAGGTAGTAAGTGGTTTTCAGACCACGTACCCAGGCCAGTTTGTACAGTGCGTCCAGTTTCTGGCCGTTTGGCTCGGACATGTACAGGTTCAGTGATTGCCCCTGGTCGATCCATTTCTGGCGACGTGAAGCAGCTTCCACCAGCCAGCGCGCATCCAGTTCGAAGGCGGTTTTGTACTGCTCTTTCAGATCGTCCGGCACGCGGTCGATTTGCTGCACACTGCCATCGTAGTATTTCAGGTCATTGGCCATGACTTCATCCCAGATGCCGCGGTCGCGCAGATCGCTGATTAAATAGGGGTTGACCACGGTGAACTCACCGGACAGGTTGGATTTAACAAACAGGTTCTGGTAAGTCGGCTCGATGGACTGGCTGACACCACAGATGTTGGAGATGGTTGCAGTTGGTGCAATCGCCATGGTGTTGGAGTTGCGCATGCCGACTTTCTGTACGCGGGCACGCAGTGAGTCCCAGTCAAACGTATGGCTGCGGTCGACTTCCAGATAGCTGCCACGGCCTTCGGCCAGGTAATCCAGTGAGTCGATTGGCAAAATGCCCTTGCTCCAGAGTGAGCCTTCGAAGGTGGAGTAACGGCCACGTTCTTCCGATAGATTGGTCGATGCCTTGATGGCGTAGTAGCTGATGGCTTCCATGGTGCGGTCGGCGAATTCGACGGCACCTTCAGAGGCGTAAGGCATGCGCTGTTTATACAGTGCATCCTGGAAACCCATCACACCCAGACCGACCGGGCGGTGACGCAGGTTGGAGTCACGTGCTTCAGGCACGCTGTAGAAGTTGTAGTCGATGACGTTGTCCAGCATGCGCATGGCGGTGTCGATGGTGCGTTCCAGCTTCTCGGTGTCGAGGCCATTCTCATTGATGTGTGCTGGCAGGTTGACTGAACCCAGGTTACATACCGCGATTTCTTCGTCATTGGTGTGCAGCATGATTTCGGTGCACAGGTTTGAGCTGTGTACCACGCCAACGTGCTGGTTGCTGTAGCGCAGGTTGCATGGATCTTTAAAGGTCACCCAGGGGTGGCCGGTTTCGAACAGCATGCTGATCATCTTGCGCCACAGGGCCGAAGCCTTGAGGGTTTTATGCACGCGCATTTCGCCATTGGCGGCTTTCTGCTCGTAAGCAACATAGGCTTCTTCGAATGCCTTGCCGCACAGTTCGTGCAGTTCCGGGGTTTCGTTGGGGCTGAACAGCGTCCAGTCACCGTCTTCAGCCACGCGTTTCATGAACAGGTCGGGAATCCAGTTAGCGGTGTTCATGTCGTGGGTGCGGCGGCGATCATCACCGGTGTTCTTGCGCAGGTCTAAAAATTCTTCGATGTCGATGTGCCAGCTTTCAAGATAAGCACACATTGCGCCCTTGCGCTTGCCGCCCTGGTTGACTGCAACCGCGGTGTCGTTGGCGACTTTCAAAAATGGAACCACGCCCTGTGATTTGCCGTTGGTGCCCTTGATGTGCGCGCCCATGCCGCGGACGCGGGTCCAGTCGTTGCCCAGACCGCCAGCGTATTTCGATAGCATGGCATCGTCTTTGATCGAACTGAAAATGCCGTCCAGATCGTCGGGTACGGTGGTTAAGTAACAGCTGGAAAGCTGTGGTCGCAGGGTACCGGAGTTGAACAGGGTGGGTGTCGAACTCATGAAGTCGAACGAAGACAGCAGACGGTAAAATTCAACTGTGCTCTTTTCGCGGTCGATTTCGTTGATCGCCAGACCCATGGCAACGCGCATGAAAAAGGCCTGCGGCAGTTCGAAGCGGGTGTCTTCAGAATGGATGAAGTAGCGGTCGTATAATGTCTGCAAACCGAGGTAGGTGAACTGGTGGTCGCGTGATGCGTCCAGCTGTTTGCCCAAAAAGTCGAGGTCGTATTCGGCCAGGCGTGGGTCCAGCAGTTCGAGGTCGATGGCGCGTTTGATGTAAGCGTCGAAGTAAGCAGGGTATTGTGTCTGCATCTCGGACTGGGTGGCGTTGCAGGTGCGGTTGAAAACAAAGCTGAGTGCTTCGGTGCGCATGTCGTCGAGCAACAAACGTGATGCCGCGTAACCGTAATCGGGCTGTTTTTCGATCAGTGTGCGTGCGCTCATTACCAGCATGCGTGCCACGTCTTTTTCGGGAACGCCGTCGAACAGGTTGCGTTCGGTGTCGCTCAGGATGGCGCTGGCATCGACATCTTTCAGGCCTTCACAGGCTTCAGAGACGATGGCGTGCAGGCGAGCGGTGTCCAGCGGCTGCGTGCTGCCGTCTTCCAGAGTCACGTTGATGCTGCTGGTCGGGCTGGCAGACTCGGCCTGCTGCTCCATTTCCTGGGCGCGAGCCTTGGCGTGTTCATTACGATAGATCACATAAGCGCGTGAGATTTTCTGGTGGCCGCCACGCATCAGCGCGAGTTCGACCTGATCCTGAATGTCTTCGATATGGAAGGTGCCGCCATCGGGAATGCGGCGGGTCAGGGCGTAAGTGACCTGTTCCGTCAGATTTTTAACAATCTCGTGAATGCGGTTACTGGCTGCTGCATTGCCGCCTTCGACCGCGAGAAAGGCCTTGGTCATGGCGATGGAAATTTTTTCATCATCAAAAGCGGTAACTTTGCCGTTACGGCGAATAACGCGGAACTGCCCCGGGGCGGTTGCTGCGATGCTGGCGGTGTCTGTTGCTGTTATTTCTGGCTGGGTTTGAATGGTTTCAGGAGTGTTTGTGTTCTGGTTTGGTGTATTTGTATGCATTGCCCGTCCTGCGAATGATTTACAGTTTTTTTGTACCCTGTTCTTGAAGGCAGGGTTTTTATGGTTTGCACCCCGTAAATGGAGTGCGGATACTATAGGGTGTGGTCTGGTGTTAAGTCAAGCACAATATATTGTGCATATCACGGTGGAGAGGTTTCGGAAAAACTGTGGATAAGTTGGGTTTTTTTAATGATTTCCGAGACTTATTAATTTCAGTAAAAAAGACTGTTAGAACATAAGAATGTACCTATATAGAAAACTTTTGGGTTAGTTTAGAAAGTGTAGAATATGCGCCATCGCATGGTGCCGAAGAGAGCCAGAGGTGACTGGCCTGTGGTACGGTTATTTTCTGCTGTATTTCGAGGTGTTTTTGCTGATGGAAAATGTTTTGGTTTTTTCAGGATTATTCGCCTGTTTTGTTTATGTGTTGAAAAAAACATAATTTAAGTGGGTAATTGTGGTCATAAATCAGTAGTTGTCTTATCTTTTTATAAAATGTATTGTTAATAAAAACAGTTATAAAAGCTTTGAAAGTATGAAATATTTCGTTTGCTGTGTTAATTCACTGCATATTCGACAATCCCCCCGTTTGTTTCTTCTCCTGTTATTGTGCCTGAGTTCCCTGCAAAGCCGGGCAGATAGTTCTGCAACCATTCATTTTGGCGTGCTGTCAATTGCCCAGCCCTCACGTGTTTTTGCTGGCTGGCAGCCGTTTGCGGATTACATGAGTGCGCGGCTCGGGCGCTCTGTCGAGGTTGTTGTGCCCAGAGGTTTCAGCAAAATGAAAGAGACTATCGAGAAGGGTGAGCTGGATTTTTTTTATATCAACTCACATGTGTTTTATCATCTGTTTCAGT
>WFOC01000013.1 GCA_015488295.1 Gammaproteobacteria bacterium | reverse complement strand
GTTGGTGACATGGCCGGCTTCGCTGCTGCCAGCTATCAGCGCGGCGTGCACCTTATTCAAATTCCGACCACGCTGCTGTCACAGGTCGATTCCTCCGTCGGCGGCAAAACCGGAGTCAACCATGCGCTGGGCAAAAACATGATCGGCGCGTTTTACCAGCCCCGCGCAGTCATCGCCGACACCGATACTCTGGACACCCTGCCCGACCGCGAACTCAGCGCCGGTCTTGCCGAAGCCATCAAATACGGCCTGATCAGCAATGCCGAATTTTTCAGCTGGCTGGAAGACAACATGCCCGCCCTTCTCGCCCGCGACAAAAAAGCACTGAACCACGCCATCGAAGTCTCCTGCCAGAGCAAGGCCGATATCGTCGCCGCCGATGAACGCGAAAGCGGCAAACGCGCGCTGCTCAATCTCGGCCACACTTTTGGCCACGCTATCGAAAACGCCATGGGCTACGGCGAATGGCTGCACGGCGAAGCGGTCGGCGCAGGCATGTGCATAGCCGCCTCCATGTCCAACCAGATGGGCTGGATGGATGACGAACAGACCCAGCGCACGTTCAATCTTATCGAACAGGCAAAATTGCCCTGCAGCGCGCCGACTTCAATGAATGCCGAACAATTTATGGAACTGATGTCAGTCGACAAGAAAGTGCTGGACGGCGTGCTGCGCCTGGTGCTGATGAAAGGCATCGGCAAATCGGTGGTCACCGATGATTACACGCTGGACGACCTGAACCGCGCCATCAATCACTCACTCGCCGCCTGATTATGAATGCACGGGATAAATCAAACATGGACAAAGCTGATATGGATAAAGCAGAAACAGGCAATAGTTACAGTGGCCAGCTGGTCGCCTACGCCTGCAACGATACCCGCTCAATCGGCCGGCGCTTTGATGAAACACACCCGACCTACCGCAACGAATACCAGCGCGACCGTGACCGCATCATCCACTCCGCCGCATTTCGCCGCCTGGAATACAAAACCCAGGTATTCGTCAACCACGAAGGCGACCTGTTCCGCACCCGCCTGACACACTCGCTGGAAGTCGCCCAGATCGCACGCAGCATCGCCCGCGAACTGAAACTGCATGAAGACCTGACCGAAGCCATCGCACTGGCACACGACCTCGGCCACACCCCGTTCGGCCACGCCGGCCAGACCGCACTCAACAACTGCATGAAAGACTTTGGCGGCTTCGAACACAATATCCAGTCACTGCGCGTGGTCGACAAGCTGGAACAGAAATACGCCGACTTCGACGGCCTCAACCTCACTTTCGAAACCCGCGAAGGCATTCTGAAACACTGTGCCATCAACAACGCTGAAAAACTGGGTGATGTCGGCTCACGTTTTCTGGACAAAACACAACCCAGCCTGGAAGCACAGCTAACCGATTTTTCCGACGAAACTGCATACAACAACCACGACATCGACGACGGCATCCGCTACGGTTTAATCAGCATCGACGACCTGCTCAACATCGAACTGTTCCGCAGCCAGTACGACATCGTCAACAAACGTTACCCGGGACTGGATGACAAAAAACTCATCCACGAAATCATCCGCCGCATGATCAACGTCATGGTGGTCGACCTGATCGACACCTCACGACAGAACATTCACAATGCCAATCTGAAATCCATCGATGACGTGCGCAATCACGGCAAAAAAATCATGGCCTTCAGCGATGAAATGAGCGAGAAAAAACTGGAGCTGAAACAGTTCCTGCGCAAAAATCTATACCAGCACTACCGCGTACACCGCATGAGCAAAAAAGCCGCTTACGTCATCGACGCATTATTCAACGCCTTCATGGATGACAAGCAGATTTTACCGACCGAAGCCCTGCAGCATTGCTACACGCTAAAAGAAAAACACGGTGAACTGGGCATCGCTCGCGGCATCTCAGATTACATCGCCGGCATGACCGACCGTTACGCCATCGTCGAATATGAAAGGATTTTCAATCCACGACAGTTGTCTTTCGTCAATCTGCACCCATAAACAATGGCATACATAAAAGTACGTAGGGTGGGCACGTCGTTTGTGCCCACGCGTGGGCAAAAAACATTGCCCACCCTACCTGATTTTGAGCTGTAGCAAAAATCATGGCTGGCCTTATCCCACAAAACTTTATTGATGATCTGATCTCACGCAGCGACATCGTCGAAGTCATCAACGCGCGCGTACCGCTGAAAAGAAAAGGCAAAGAGTTCACCGCCTGCTGCCCGTTCCATAATGAAAAAACCCCGTCCTTTACCGTCAGCGAAAGCAAGCAGTTTTTTTATTGTTTCGGCTGCCACGCCAAAGGCAACGTCATCGGTTTTCTCATGGACTACGAACACCTGAGTTATGTCGATGCCATCGAATCACTGGCTGCCGATGCACACCTCGACGTACCACACGAAGACAACGGACAGGGCAACAAAAACCGGGAAGACAAACAGCCGCTGTATGATATTTTAAAGCAGGCGGCTGAATTATTTCAGGAGGAGTTAAAAACATCGCAACGTGCCATCGACTATCTCAAACAACGCGGACTCAGCGGCGAGATCGCCAAACAGTTCAAAATCGGTTACGCACCTGACGGCTGGGATTTTTTAATCAGCCGCCTGGGGAAATCCAAAGATCACATGCTGGCGTTAAGCAAGACCGGCCTTATCGTTACCAAAGAAAACAACAAAACCTACGACCGTTTTCGCGACCGCATTATTTTCCCTATCACCGATCAACGCGGACGTATCATCGGTTTTGGTGGCCGCATCCTCGATCAGGGCGAACCGAAATATTTAAACTCACCGGAAAACGCCGTATTTCACAAGGGTTTCGAGCTTTACGGTTTATACGAAACAAAAATGGCACTGCGAAAAATCGAGCGCATCATCGTGGTCGAAGGTTACATGGACGTGGTCGCACTGGCGCAAAGCGGCATCAATTACGCTGTTGCCTCACTGGGAACCGCCACCACCACCGAGCAGATTCAAAAAACATTTCGCACCACACACGAAATAATCTTTTGTTACGACGGCGATAACGCCGGCAAAAAAGCTGCGTGGCGCGCACTGGAAAACACCCTCAGCGTAATTCGTGATGGCATGATCGCAAAGTTTTTATTTCTGCCCGAAAAAGAAGACCCCGACACCATGGTGCGCAAGGAAGGCAAGGAGGCTTTCGAGCAACGCATCAAAAATGCCACTGCACTTTCTGAATTTTTATTCGAGCACTTGAAACAGGAATGCGACATCAGCAGCAAGGAAGGCCAGGCACAACTGGCCAGCAAGGCCAATAAACTCATTCAAAAAATGCATAACAGTTTGTTCAAGGATTTATTGATCGAAGAACTTTCAAACATCGTCGGTTTGAGTCAGCAGCATCTGGAATCAAAAATTTCTTCCAGCGAAGAAAAAAACATTCCGCCACCTAAAAAAATAAAACCGGTTCGTGGCCAACAAATTTTAATCAACAAAACACGTATAGCCATCGCTCTGCTAATACAAAACCCTGCACTGGCGACACAACATAAAGTGCCCGACAATTTTAAACAGGCATTCAAAAAGGGGCTATCCTTATTGTACACACTGCAAAAAACCATCGAGTCAAACAGCGAAATTTCCAGCGCCGCACTGCTCGAACGTTTTCGTGGCAGCGAACATGAAAACGCTCTTCACACCCTTTCCATGTTGCAGACACCAGAAACTGAAAATACAGATAACATACTCGATGTTTACAAAGACATTATCGAACGTCTGAGCATCGAAGATCGTTACGAGTTTTTAACAAGCAAGCTGGAAGCCGGAAAAAAACTTACCGAAGATGAAATGGAAGAATATAAAAATCTTCTGCAAAGTGGTTTGGGCTAACCCTCAAACCTTCTCTGTAACGACAGCTTACTGCCATAAGGAGAAGTTGGCAGTTATCAGTTTGCAGTAAAAGAAAAACATAATTCGTTCCCACGCTCCCGCGTGGGAACGAGTAATAACCACCATCAAACCAGGACCCATGCCAATAAAATCATTTGACACCACCCCCGTTTAATTGGTAACGTCACCTCAACAGCGCTAATTTGTCTCAGATTGCGAGCGCTATATAAATACCGCTAAAGCGAGTTTCGACAACAGAGTTTTCGAAAACCCGTATTAGCAGCAGCTGACGCGGGTTTTTTTATGCCCGCTAAAAAAAGATAAACATACAAGCAGGAATCAGAAACAGACTGTCTCTGGCTCCTAACAAACAAAGGTTTTTAGCATGAGCGATTATTTATTTACTTCTGAATCTGTGTCAGAAGGTCACCCGGACAAAGTTGCCGACCAGATTTCCGATTCCATTCTCGATGCCATTTTCGAACAGGACAGCAAGGCACGCGTTGCCTGCGAGACCATGATCAACACCGGCATGGTCGTCATCTCCGGTGAGATCACTACCGAAGCCTGGGTCGACATGCAGGAAGTTGTGAGAGAGACCGTTAAAGAAATCGGCTACAACAGCTCCGACATGGGTTTTGATTACGGCTCCTGCGCCGTCATCACTTCCATCGACAAACAGTCTGCCGACATCGCTGCCGGGGTTGACGAATCATCCGACCACGAACAGGGTGCGGGCGACCAGGGCCTGATGTTCGGTTATGCCAGCAACGAAACCGATGTGCTGATGCCGGCACCGATCACCTACGCGCACCGTCTGGTAAAACGCCAGGCCGAACTGCGCAAGAACGGCACGCTGCCATGGTTGCGTCCGGATGCAAAAAGCCAGGTAACTTTCCGTTACGAAAACGACAAACCTGTGGGCATCGATGCCGTGGTTTTATCCACCCAGCATTCACCGGATATCAAATACAAAGATCTACGTGAAGCCATTATGGACGAGATTTTATTGCCAGAACTGCCCAGAGAATGGATCGACAAGGACACACAGTTCCACATCAATCCAACCGGCACCTTCGTCATCGGCGGCCCGGTTGGTGACTGTGGCCTGACCGGTCGCAAGATCATCGTTGATACTTACGGCGGCATGGCGCGTCACGGTGGCGGCGCATTCTCCGGAAAAGACCCGTCAAAGGTTGACCGTTCTGCTGCATACGCTGGTCGTTATGTTGCGAAGAATATCGTCGCTGCCGGCCTGGCCGACAAGTGCGAAGTACAGGTGTCTTACGCTATCGGCGTGGCCGATCCAACATCGATCTCCATCCAGACATTCGGCACCGGCAAAATTGCTGATGCCAAGATCGTTGACCTGATCGGCGAACACTTCAACCTGAAGCCACGTGGCATTGTTGAGATGCTCGACCTGTTGCGCCCGATCTACAAAAAGACTGCAGCCTATGGCCACTTCGGGCGCGAAGAGCCCGAGTTCACCTGGGAAAAAACCGACAAGGCAGAAGCACTGAAAGAGGCTGCCGGCCTGTAGGTTTTACAAAAAACCATCGTTCACCTCTGCCAGAATTTTGTTCCATAAAATTTGTTTAATGGGCAGAGGTGGCCTATAATTCGTTTACTTTTTCTGAGGAGCGCTGCAGCGACACTCTTGTGTCAGTCAGGCTCAGAAGCAGAGAATAATGGGGTCAGAGACAAACTTGTATCTGACCCCATTATTCCCTTTGAAACAACGGCGCTCATTTCTTTAATTTTTACCGATTAGGAGATGAGCATGAATGCCGTCGTAGACACAAAAAATTTCTCTGACTACAAAGTCGCCGATATTTCCCTGGCCGAATGGGGTCACAAAGAAATCCGTATTGCCGAAACCGAAATGCCTGGCCTGATGGCTCTGCGTGAAGAATATGGCGCGGAACAACCTCTGGCCGGCTGCCGCATCATGGGCAGTATCCACATGACTATCCAGACCGCTGTGCTGATCGAAACACTGGTGGCACTGGGCGCGGAAGTGCGCTGGGTTTCATGCAACATTTTCTCCACACAGGACCACGCTGCAGCTGCCATCGCTGACCAGGGCATCCCGGTTTTTGCATGGAAAGGCGAGACCATCGAAGAATACTGGTGGTGTACCGAGCAAGCCTTAACATGGCCTGATGGCAAGCTGCCAAACATGATTCTGGATGACGGCGGCGACGCTACCCTGCTGGTTCATAAAGGTGTGGAGTTCGAAAAAGCCGGTGCAATCCCCGCGACTAAAGACGACGACAACGAGGAATACAAAGCCATCCTTGATGTCTTACGCCGCACGATTTCTGATGGTTCAAGCATGTGGACAGACATCGCCAACAGCGTGAAAGGTGTGACCGAAGAAACCACCACCGGCGTGCATCGTCTGTACGAAATGCAGGAAAAAGGCGAATTATTATTCCCTGCGATGAACGTCAACGACTCTGCGACAAAATCAAAATTCGACAACCTGTACGGCTGCCGCGAATCACTGATCGACAGCATCAAACGCGCTACCGACGTGATGATCGCCGGCAAAATCTGCGTTGTGCTGGGTTACGGCGATGTCGGTAAAGGCTGCGCACAGGCATTCAAAGGCATGGGCGCAACCGTGTGGGTTACCGAAATCGACCCTATCTGTGCATTGCAGGCTGCAATGGAAGGTTATCGCGTGGTCGAGATGAACGAAGCTGCTGCTCTGGGTGACATCTTTGTTACCACCACCGGCAACGTCAACGTCATCGATCACGACCACATGGCTGCCATGAAAAACGAAGCCATCGTCTGTAACATCGGTCACTTCGATTCTGAAATCAATATCGCTTCACTGGAAAAATACGAGTGGGTCGAGATCAAACCACAGGTTGACCACGTCATCTTCCCTGACGGCAAACGCATCATCATTCTAGCCAAAGGTCGCCTGGTGAACCTGGGTTGCGCCACCGGTCATCCGAGTTTCGTGATGTCTGCTTCTTTCACCAATCAGGTAATGGCACAGATCGAGTTCTACAAGAACAGCGAAAACTACGAGAACAAGGTTTACATTCTGCCGAAGATACTCGACGAGAAAGTTGCGCGTCTGCACCTGAAGAAGGTCGGCGCTAACCTGACAGAACTTTCACAGGAACAGGCAGACTACATCAACGTACCTGTTGAAGGCCCGTTCAAAGCCGAGCACTACAGATATTAACCATTGACGGCTAATATCTGCCAGAATATCTATTGAGTTTATATGATGACTAGCAACAAAAAAGCGGTGCTTAGTTGTGAGTTTTTCCCACCGCGCACGGAAGCGGGTGTCGAAAAATTATTAACAACACAGCAGACCCTGAGTGAAACTTTTCAACCGGCCTACTACTCTGTCACCTTCGGAGCCGGCGGCACCACACGTGACAGCACGCTGGAAATCGTCAAGCTGCTGACTGAAAAAAACATCGAGGTCGCACCGCATATCTCATGCATCGGTTCCAGCAAGCAGCAATTAAGCGAACTGCTGGAAACCTATAAATCACTGGGCGTTACGCGTCTGGTGACGCTTCGCGGCGACATACCAAAAACCGGCGAGTTGACCAGAGAACTGTCATACGCCAACGAACTGGTATCATTCATCCGCGAAACCACAGGCGAGCACTTCACCCTCGAAGTCGCCGCCTACCCCGAATATCATCCGGAATCACTCTCACCACAAAGTGACTTCGAACATTTTAAAAACAAGGTAGCTGCCGGCGCTGACAGCGCCATTACACAGTATTTTTATAATATTGATGCCTACCTGCACTTTATCGATAACTGCCAGAAAAACAATATCACGATTCCAGTGGTGCCCGGCGTTATGCCGATCACAAACTTTGCCAGCCTGACAAGATTCTCTGATGTCTGCGGCGCAGAAATTCCACGCTGGATAAGAAAACAACTGGAAGCCTACGCCGATGATGCCGACAGCCTGCAAGCCTTTGGCCTGGACGTGGTCAGCAATCTTTGCAACCAGCTGCTGGAACAGGGCGTACCCGGTCTGCACTTCTACACATTGAACCAGGCTAACGCAACTACCGCCATCTGGAAAAACCTTTCTCTCTGAGTTTAAAACCTCACTGTGCGCATCACACGCTTATATCATCCGGCACAACTGCATTGCGGTGAAACCACGCAACTGGACAGCAATGCATCCAGCCATCTGATCCGTGTTCTGCGCACAAAGCCAGACACGCCCATCACCCTGTTTAACGGCGACGGCTTCGACTACCAGTGCAAAACACTGGACAGCAACGCAAAAAAAACACTGGTTGCTGTCGAATCAAAAACCCAGATCAACAACGAATCGAACCTGTCTGTCACGTTGATACAGGGGCTATCCCGGCAGGACAGAATGGAAGCCACTATTCAGAAATCAGTGGAACTGGGCGTGACAAAAATCATCCCGGTAATCTGCCAGCGTTCCAACAGCCGCCTGGCCAGGGACAAAAAAATCAAAAAACTGCAACACTGGCGCAAGGTCGCTATCAGCGCCTGCGAACAATCCGGTCGCAGCATTATTCCTGAAGTCAGTGAAATTAATTCGCTGACCGGCATCCTGCCGTTATTAAATCCGCAGGCACAAAAATTCACTTTGCACCCGCAGGCCAGTCTTTCTTTAAAAGAAGTGGAAAACAATCAACAGACCATCGAATTATTCATCGGCCCGGAAGGCGGCTTAAATGATGAGGAGACAGCCTTCCTGAAACAAAATAATTTCACGGATATCCGTTTCGGCCCGCGCATCCTGCGTACCGAAACTGCTGGCCCGGCCGTGATCAGCGCCCTGCAAATGTTATGGGGTGATTTTTAAAGAGCCCACGATTAATTCTGAATGAAGCAGAGACTCCTTCAGGAACTTCCCCGGCAAAAATAATTCAAAATCACACAAGCGAGTTATCAACAATCCGGTTTAAAATAACGCAACCGTCAAATACTCACCAGCAAACACGCATTGGAGAAAACCAGCATGCCTGAGCACACTTATCGACTGTCCATTTCCGGGATGTCCTGCGCCGGCTGCGTGGCAGGTGTGGAAAACGCGTTAAACAGTGTTGAAGGCGTTAAAAGCGCAGCGGTCAATTTTGCCGAACACACAGCAAATGTTACCGGCGATGTCACCGCCGACGCATTGGTGAAAGCCGTCAGGGATGCAGGCTATGACGCAGCCGAACTCACCGCGGGTGATGCCGAACAGATCGCCGAAAAAGAACAGCAGGATCTGATTCATTATAAACAGCTGATAAAAAAATCACTGGCTGCAGCACTCGTCGGCTTCCCCCTGTTTATCGCCGGTCTGCTGGGCGTACTACCCGGCATTGAATCCGTTACTGACAAAACTTTCTGGTCGATCATCGGCCTGCTGACACTGGCGGTGATGATTTATTCTGGCAAACATTTTTATCTGGGCGCGTGGAAAGCGTTTCGCATCCACAACGCCAACATGGACACGCTGATCGCACTGGGCACCGGCACCGCATGGATTTTCTCCGTATTTGTTTTATTGCTAACCGACTGGCTGCCGGAAAACGCCCGCCATGTTTATTTTGAAGCCACCGCCATCATCATCGCATTGATCAACCTCGGCTCGGCGCTGGAGAGCAAGGCACGCGGAAAAACCTCAGAGGCGATCAAGCGCCTGATCGGTCTGCAACCTAAAACTGCACGCGTATTACGAAACGGCGAAGAGATGGACGTACCCATCGAAGAGGTCGGTTTGCAGGAAACCATCCGCGTACGCCCCGGTGAAAAAATCCCGGTCGACGGCAAAATTATCGAAGGCAACTCGACGCTGGATGAATCCATGCTCACCGGCGAGCCCATGCCGGTAGAAAAAAAATCCGGCGATGAAGTCGCCGCTGGCACCATCAACAAAACCGGCTCATTTTTATTTGTCTCAACACGCATCGGCAAAGACACCGCGCTGGCACGCATCATCGACATGGTGCGCAAAGCACAGGCCAGCAAACCCGCCATTGGCCGGCTGGTCGACAAGGTCGCTGCCGTATTCGTACCGGTGGTGCTGATCATCGCGGTCATTACTTTTCTGGTCTGGTTCAACCTTGGCCCCGTCCCCAGCTTCACCTACGCGCTGGTCGCCACCATGACAGTGTTAATCATCGCCTGCCCCTGCGCGCTGGGACTGGCCACGCCGATTTCCATCATGGTCGGTGTCGGCAAGGCCGCTGAGTCCGGCATTCTGATTCGCAACGGCGATGCACTGCAACAGGCCGGAAAGCTGACCACCATCGTGCTCGATAAAACCGGCACCGTCACCGAAGGCCGGCCAGCGGTGACCGACATCTATGCCCTGCCACACAGCTCGGATGAACAGTGCCTGCAACTAGCGGCCAGCATCGAAGCCTCTTCAGAACATCCGCTGGCCGAGGCCATTGTTGAAGCCGCCGGCGAGCGCCAGCTGGACATCGACAAAGCCGAGGACTTTCAGGCTGTCGCCGGTCAGGGTGTGATGGCCCGCATTCAGAACCAGCAAGTGCTGCTGGGCAACCTCAAATTAATGCAGCAACAGCAGGTTGATGTCACCGCCTTGCAGGACGAAGTGACGGCACGTTCTGCTGAAGCCAAAACCCCGATTTATCTGGCTGTCGATGGCCGGGCCGCTGGCATCATCACGGTGGCCGACCCGATCAAGGCCGACTCCAAAACAGCCATCGCTCGTCTGCACCGCACCGGCCTGAAAGTTGTGCTGCTTACTGGCGACAATAAAATCACCGCACAGGCCGTGGCCAGAGAAGTCGGCATCGACGAGGTTCTGGCCGAAGTCATGCCGGAAGAAAAAGCTGACAAGATCAAGCAACTGCAACAAAGCGGCAGCATCGTCGGCATGGTCGGCGACGGCATTAATGATGCACCGGCACTGGCCGGCGCAGATGTCGGTTTTGCTATCGGCACCGGCACCGATGTCGCTATCGAAAGCGCCGACATCACCCTGATGCGCGGCTCGCTGCACGGCGTGGCCGATGCCATTATTATTTCCCGCGCCACGGTACGCAACATCAAGCAGAATTTGTTTGGCGCTTTCATCTACAATTCACTGGGCATTCCAGTCGCTGCCGGTGTGCTGTACCCGGTAACGGGCCTGTTGCTCAACCCGATGATTGCCGGTGCCGCGATGGCCATGTCATCAGTGACGGTTGTGACCAATGCCAACCGCCTGCGTTACATTAAAACCGGTCAATCAGGAGAAAAATAATGATGCTCGTAAACATACTGGGCCTGGTTTTAATTCTCGCCATCATCTGGTGGTTCTGGTTATCAAAACCCGGCGATAAAAAATAACCGCCCCCACCATCGCATTAACAAAGCCTGCATATAAGTTTTATTTTTTCTGGATAAAAAATTTTCACGGCGCTTGAAATTTAAATTTCTGCAATCAGTTTGTTAGCAGAACACAAACAACAAGAGCCAGATATACATCGATACACGGGTCAAAACCCTGGCTCGGGAGTATATGAAAATGACAGACACAGATAAAAAACCATCCAGGCAAAGCCTGTTAACCGGTTTGCTGTTGTTACTGCTTGCCATCGTCGGCGTGCAGGCATGGTACATGTTTGATATGAAACAACAAATGGCTGCCACGCATAATCAACCGGCAACAGCACAGCCAGCGATTCACAATACAACCGATACACCCGCATCATTTCAAGTGATTACTGCGCTTCATGCAGCAACCCTGCCAGCGGCGGCACAAACTAAAACCGTGGCTCAACAGCCACAGCAGGCGCAACCCGACAACCAGCCACAGACTCAAATGCAGCAGTGGCCACATTCACTTTTCAATGATGATTTCTTTACCGCGCAGCCTTTTGATGCACAGACATGGAATCCTTACGAGGAGATACAGCGCATGCAGCGTGACATGGACAGGATGTTTAATAATGCCTTCAGCCGGTTTAACAGCAGCCCTGATTTTCAGCACCTTTTCAGAGAAAGTTTCACCACACCGGAGATGGATGTCCGGGAAGATGACGAAAAATATACAGTAATCATCAACCTGCCCGGCAGCGGCAAGGACAACGTTTCTGTCAACCTGGACGGGCAGATACTGACGGTGAAAGGTGAACAGAAATTTGAAAAGCTGGATAAAGACAGCCAGGGAAATATTATTTTTCAGGAACGCCGCTCCGGCGCATTCCAGCGTAGCATCACCCTGCCAGAGCCTGTTAAACAGGCCGGCATGAAAACGGATATTGATAATGGCGTGCTGACCATCACCATTCCAAAAGACGTGTAAATATTGTCAGCTAAAAAACCCGAAACAGAGAGTAACAAAACGACTCTCTGTTTCGGGTTACGCAGAAAGCCTGTTCAGGTGGTGTACGTTCGCATCGGTATCGGCAACGGAGCCATCAGCCGAATCACTCAGACCCGGCAGCACAAAATAATCAATCGTCTGTTTCTGGGAACTGGATTTTTCTGCCAGTATTTTTGCCGACGTTACCAGCTCTTCCGCAGAGCCGGCTGACTGTTGAACCACTGAATCCAGCTGCTGCAATGCGTTATTTATTTCATTGGCTCCCGTATCCTGTTCACGCGCCGAAACACTTATCTCCTGTACCAGTTCAGCCGTTTGCTTGATGCTGGGCACCAGCTCATCTAGTCGTTCACCTGCCAGCTCAGACAGGGTAACAACATCACCGGTAAGTTCACTAATTTCAGATGCTGCTTTCTGACTACGCTCAGCAAGCTTTCGAACCTCGGCTGCGACCACAGCAAAACCTTTGCCATGTTCGCCTGCACGCGCTGCTTCTATCGCTGCATTTAATGCCAGCATATTTGTCTGCCGAGAGATTTCTTCAATGATGGAAATCTTGTCTGCAATTTCCTGCATTGATTCAGCAGCGGTAGCAACAATTTTTCCGCTGGTCTCAGCATCGACGGAAACTTTTTGCGCAATGTCTTCAGTCTTCGCAGCATTGTTTGCGCTCTGGTTGATATTCGCCGCCATCTCTTCCATGGCTGATGAAATCTGCTCCAGCGATGCTGCCTGTTCAGAGGAACCCTGACCAATCTTCTGCGCCGCCATATTCACTTCATCAGAAGTCACCGCTACCTGCTGACCATTTTCCTGCATGGTACCAATAACATCTTTCAGCTTTTCAACCGTGCTGTTTACATTATTACCCAGCCGTTCAAACACACCACTGTACTTCACAGTAATGTTCTGCGTCAGGTCGCCATCCGCCAGTGAACGCAATACTCTTTCAACATCATCAATGCTGTTGCCGGTATTCGTCACAATCTGATTGATACCCTCTGCCAGACGTTTGTAAAACGGATCATCTGATTCAATTTTAATCAGCCTGCCGAAGTCACCTTCCGCTGCTGATTTCACTACATTAGCTACTTCATTTTCGATCTGTGTTTCATCAGTCTTGTCAAACCATTCAACAACACAGCCGCTGTATCGATCCTGTTCATCAAAAATCGGTGTCATGGTAAATTCAATAATTGAACCAGCGATATTAATCGAACGATGCACCTCGGTTTTCAGAGCAAGCACTGCATCAACCGTCAACTCCGGCACATCGGGTAAAAAGTCTATCGGGCCGCCCATCAAACCATCGCAGGAAAAATCAGGAATAACAGTTTGCAGCTTTTCCTCAAGTCCGCCAAACATGTCACGCGCAGATTTATTCATATAGATAATATCAGCATCAAAATTCGTCACAATAACACTGGTAGATGCTCTTTCCAGCGCTGAAGATACCCTGCCATTCTTTATTGCCTGATCCTTTGCCACAGCCATATTGAAACCAATCTGGTTCTGCATGGCTTTAACAGATGCCAGCGTTTCTCCTATCTCATCATTTGAAGTGATATGAACATCGCTGGTGAAGCCACCGCTTGATATTTTAGTGAAAAGCTTTTTCAGATGCCTTATCGAACGCAACATACTGGTAACCAGACGGAACATAAGCAACAGACCAATCACGAGAAAGAATGATGCCACACCAACGGTCTTGATAATCGCATTATTCAACTCATTCAGATGACTCTGTTGTTCCCGTGCCAGCTCCAACTCAATAGCAGAGAATAATGCTGTCAACTTCTGTATTACTGACGAGCCTTTTTCAAACACTTCGTTTGATATGGCTTCCGACTTTTTCTTGACGACTGAGTCATTCAAAACCGTTGACATAACCACATTAAAAAATCTTACAGATGATTTAACCGCAGCCTTTCCAGGCTTGCCAAACACTTCCTTTAACTCAGGCGAGACTTCATAAATATATTTAAGCGATTCATCAATGGCTTTAACTCTTTCCTGAGACAGATTTATTTCACTAATAATTTTAAGTTTATTATTCTCCGTCAACACACCGCTGGCCATTACACCACTCGCACTGCCTCGCAACTTCCCGATATCATCAATCATCCGCGGCAACTTGTCGATTAGCATGGCCGCCATATAATAACGTTCCAGCTGAGGGTCAAAAACCATATTTGATCTTTCACCAACCGTCTTCAATATACGGTGCCCCTGGGATATCAATTCAGAATACGCATTAAACATACGCTCAGAATTTCTAGCATTTTTCTTGGCAATCAATTTTTTCCAGCCACTCTTTAACTTTTCCCATTGCTTTCCTAACTGCATATCATCATTGCGTGACTGAATAAGACTGTCTATCCCGGACATGATCAACGATACCTGCTCACGCCTTTCCATAATTTCCGGAAGCAGTGACTTGTTACCATTCATATAAGAATTCACCATGCCACGATGCTCACCCATTTTCACATTCAGTTCTTTTAAAGGTGAAATATACTTCAGACCTTCTACCTGACGCTCATAAAATTCTATTTCCTGTAAACGGTCCACAGTGTACATATTTACAAAAGCCGCTATCGGCAGTAAAAACAACACCAGAACAATCGAGAACTTAACCATCAGGCTAAGATTGCAGAAGATATTGTGTTTTTTCCAGAAAGGTTTTTTCAGATCAACTTCACCAGCATTAAGTTTTTTATATAACTTTTCAGCCTCTTCTATTTCTTTCTTGCTGGCTTTGCTTCGAACAGATGTGTAGCCGGATAAAACACCGTTTTTGTAATCCGGGTTAACATTCGCCTTAACCCAGTAATAGTCACCATTCTTGCATCGATTTTTTACTATGCCACTCCAGTTATCCTCTGCCTGCACTGTCTGCCACAGGTCTTTAAATGCCGCCGATGGCATGTCCGGGTGCCGAACAACATTATGATTTTTTCCTATCAGTTCTTTTTCACGAAAACCGCTTATCTTTACAAAAGTATCATTACAGTAGGTGAGCGTCCCTTTTAAATTCGTACTGGAAACAATGATATCCCCTTCATCAAGAATTACTTCTTTATCTGTAACAGGCAAATTTACTTTCATTTTTTTCTCTCTTTTATCTTGCAGAAAAAACCCGGCAACATGTTTTAAAATAGTGAACAACTAAAACAGAGCAGGACACGTCTATTTTAGTATCGGTAGCAACGATAAAAGCTTTAGTAACTGATTTTTACCGGGGGTATCTTATTGAATAACAGGTGCAACACACCCGCTTTAAAGGAAAGATTTGTTGAAATTTAAAACCGAATCTAACAAATTTGATAAAACAGGCACATAATAATAAATTATGCTTTAATATCCAGAATTGTT
This sequence comes from Gammaproteobacteria bacterium, assembly GCA_015488295.1. Taxonomy (GTDB): domain Bacteria; phylum Pseudomonadota; class Gammaproteobacteria; order SZUA-229; family SZUA-229. The sequence goes on along the minus strand of WFOC01000013.1, from coordinate 9,003 downwards.
CCAATAAGTTCATCAGAAACATTCAGCACTTTCATCGACACACTCACCTGCGTAACAGGACAACAGAGCATCACAACAAATAATATAAAAATAAAATGCAGGCGCAGAAAATCACGCCTGAAACAGAAACTATCTAAAATTTCACAGCCTCAACCAGAACGGTCATCAGGCTTTCCAAACTAGGCGGCTAGTTCTTCAACCATCGCTACCATGGCATCCACATCAAGAATACTGACACTTGCACCATTGATTCGAACTTTTTGCGCAACCATCGGATGCGACTCCATTTCCAGCTCATCGACATCTGTTTTAACCTGATCACGACTAAAATGGCTAACATGCGGCACACCGGACATCACCAGCCCCAGATAAGGGTTTTCATTTACCTCACCGGCAGCACCAACAGCATACAACACCACAGCCTGCGTATTCAGGTTAACGCGAGATATTTCCTCACCACCAGAAGCCTCAAATGAAAGCAGGGGAACATCCACTCCACGCCATTTCATGTTGCCAAGAAACCATGCCGGCCCGGTATCTGTCGCTTCTATATCCTTGACTGAAATAATTTCTGCAACCAGCGCATTGGGCACAATCACATTTGATTTACGTAAAGTGAGAATGACACATTTGATTAAGTCTTTATCTTCAGTCATGGCTTGGTCTCTGACTTTATTTCTCAGCACGCTTTAGAAAGCGGTCTGTAAAATTTCATTAATATTACTTACCAGATCATCTTCCTGGAAAGGTTTACCGAGATACTGATTAACACCGATCTCCATGGCTTTCTCCTTGTGCTTACTGCCGGTTCTTGAGGTAATCATAATAATCGGCAGTTCTTTCAGACGTTCATCATTGCGCACAAAACTGGCAACTTCAAAGCCATCCATGCGTGGCATTTCAATATCCAGAAGCATCAGGTCAGGCATGAAATCCTGTAACTGGTTAGTTGCATCAACACCATCTTTTGCCAGCACTACTTCAATGCCATAACGCGTCAACATACGCTCAGTAACCTTGCGAATTGTGATTGAGTCATCCACCACCATGACCGTTGTTTTGGCAACGTCGGCCTGTGCGGTCTCCTCCTCAACCACAGGAACATGTTCTTTAAACAGGCTATCGGCAACCACAAGTGCAGACATTTCAAGAATCAGCACAACACGGCCGTCAGCCAGAATAGTTGCACCAGCAATACCTCGCACACCACCAATCTGCATGCCGACAGGTTTTACCACTATCTCACGCCGGCCGATCAGGTCATCAACATGCAGGGCAAAATGCTGATCACCAACATGTACCAGCAATACCGGGAACAGCTGCAGTTGTTTTGAATAATCACCCTGGTTGCCGGTTAATAAACCGCCCAGATGTTTCAGTTCATATTCAATGCCATTGAATTCATAAAAACTGTTTTCGCTGTCATAAAAGCGTTGTAGTTCAAGGCCGGTGATTCGTACCACACCTTCGATGCTTGCCAATGGAATAGCAAAAACATCATCCGTGGTGCTAACCAGCAACGCCTGATTAATCGCCAGCGTCAACGGCAGGCGAATATGGAATTCCGTACCCTTACCACGCTCGGTATCTATTTCCAGCACACCGCCAAGCTGCTTGATTTCACTGTCAACAACGTCCATACCAACGCCACGACCAGCAACCTGACTGACTTCATCTGCCGTACTCAAGCCGGACTGAAGAATAAACTGTAGCGCATCATGATCGGACAATTCAGTTTCCGGTGCCATGAAGCCAAGCTTTATCGCTTTTTCACGAATCTTGTCAACATCAATGCCGGCACCATCATCTCTGACATTAATCACAATGTCGGTGCCCTGACGATCAACATTGATAGTGATTTTTCCGGTCTCGCTCTTGCCCACGGCCTTTCTTATTTCCGGCAGCTCGATACCATGCGCCACAGCATTACGTAACAGATGCTCCAGCGGCGCAATAATTCTGTCTAGTACAGTACGATCAACTTCACTGTTATCACCAATAATTTCAACTTCAACTTCTTTACCTAGTTCGCGTGATACCTGGCGAACGATTCTACGCAGGCGTGAAGACAAGCCACCAAAACGAACCATGCGCGTGCGCATCAGACCTTCCTGCAGATCGGTACTGACGCGTGACTCCTGCACCAGCAGCGTTTCTGAATCACGCGTGATGTCCATCAGAATTTCATTGATACTTTCAACGTCACCTGCAGTCTCACTCAGGCTTCGTGATAATTGTTGCAGTGTTGAGTACTGGTCCATTTCCAGTGGATCAAAATTTTCATCAAACGCTTCTGACTCTTTTTCATAACCGGAACGAATCTGGATTTCAGTTTCAATCGCAAGTTTTCTTAACTGCTCTTTTAGACGTACGACTGTTTGTGTCAACTCAGACAGGTTATAACCAAAATCGGATATCTGTTTTCCCATGCGCGCATGGTAAATATTTACTTCACCTGCATAGTTAACAAGATTATTTAACAGGTCAGAACGGACGCGAACCTGCTCCTGAGAATCGGTGAAATTAACGTCTGAGGCACGCTCACCCCAATGCGGTTTTTCTTTTTCTTTATCCGTTTTACGCCGGCGCAGCGCTTCTTCCTTCTTTTGCTCCTCGGCAACTGCACTTTCATCTGCACTGCTTTTTGGCAGCAGGCTCGAAATATCAATATCTTCAAGCTCTTCATCGTCAGCAGATTCCAGCTCACTCAGCTCAACATCAAACCTTTCAACAGAACGCTTTTCTTCGACTTCGCCACGCATCATCATTTCGATGCGGTTATTCAAATTATTAGCTGAACTCACCGGCTCACGTTTTTTAACGTTACCCAGCATACCTGTCAGCACATCCAGTGATTCCTGCAACAAATCAAAAAGTGCCTTATTGGCCTCAACTTTTTTCTCATCCACCATCACAACCAGTGACTCGAGATTATGCGTCAGGTCGCCAACAGGTGTCAGATCAGCCATACGCGCACCACCTTTCAAGGTATGCATGTTGCGCTGCAATTGATGAATGTGCTCGGTAGAGTTTGGCGTAATCTTAATTTCGTTTAACGTATCTTCACAACTTTCAAGCAGTTCTTCAGCCTCTTCCAGAAAAATATCAATTAATTCATCATCGATATCGCCATACGACATGGTGACGGCTTCTTCACCAAGATCTTCCTGAGCCACTGGCTCAGGAGGTGCGCTAACCTCTTCGCTGTCATTAGCCGCATCACTGATCTCTATAGCTAATGCTTCATCAGTATCCGACTCCAGCTCTGAAAGATCGATTGATACATCATCATTCTCATCTGTTATCGGATCTTCTGAAACCAGCGGTGCACTATCATCTTCGTCCTGCGATGAGTTACTTTTCCAGGAACGCTGTAACTGTGCCTGAATTTCCTGCTGAACGATTTTGTTCATTTTTTCCTGCAGGCCTTTGTCATGCTCCGGTAGCCTGCCATTTTCAACCATCGATAACATGTTGCTGATCGAACGCTCTATTTCGCTGATTACAGTTACAACATCTTCCGGAATATCTTCTTCACCGCTTTCCTGACGGGCTTTTACATATTTCTCGGCAGCACCACTCAATTCTGCTATCGCTTCCACTTCAGCGGTGCGGGCACTGCCATACAGGGTATGGAAAGCACGAATAAGCCCTTTGTCCGCCTTTAATGGCAACCTCTGTGACTCACTCTCATCAAGCATTTTCCTGATATTTACAATATGACTCTGGCTTTCATCATAATAAATCCTGAGCAGCATCGGATCGAGATCAAGCTCATCAGAAGCAACGCTGGCACTGCCGCTGCTTTCTTCAATTTCTATTTCAAACTCACCGTATAAATCGGTTTCGCTGCCTTCATCTGACAACTCAATGATTTCTTCTTCAACAGCATCATCTGCTGCTAATTCGACTGGCTCCTCACTTTCTGCGACATTATCCGACACAGTTTCTAATATTTCATCATCTGCTTCAGCCGGCTCAAGCGGTGACAACGCAACATCAAATGCGTCTTCTATTTCTTCTTCAACATCTAGCGATATTATTTCTTCTGTCTCACCCGATTCTTCGGTGATTACAATTTCATCCGTAACGAGCTCGGCTGCGCCAACATCTTCAGATGCTTCCTCTTCAACTGACTCAAGTGCTTCCAGTGAGAGCTCAGACACTTCATCAGCAACATCAATTTCTTCTTCTACGCTTACCTCAGCAGGCTCTTCAACTTCTTCTGTTTGCAGATCAGAAACCTTCTCTTCAGAATCAGCACTATCCAGCCCGGTTTCAGCAAACTCTATCTCATACTCAAAATTCTCTTCAACTAGGCCTTCATTAACAGACTCTTCTGCTGATTCCGATGTTGATTCTGCAACAATATTAACTTCAACATCATCACTGTCGGCCACTTCAATATCAGCAATATCAAAACCTGCTGTTTCTGTTTCTGTTTCTGTTTCTGTTTCTGTTTCTGCTTCTGCTTCTGCTTCTGCTTCTGTATCAGATTCTTTTTTAACAGCTGCTTCAGATGTTTCAATAACAACATCCCGACCTTCTGCAATCGCATCAGCAGATGACATCAGTTGCGCAATATTATCAATTGGCTCTCGATTGCCTTTCAGCTGCTCAATAAGCTGCGGCAGAACAGCAAGCGATTCATCCAGCGCGTCAAGCAATGGTTCGCTCACAGAAATTTTGTTATCAATAATACGATTCAGCATGTTTTCAAATTTCCATGAAAACTCACCAATCAGATTTGCACCTAATAAACGCCCACTACCTTTTAATGTATGGAAACTTCGTCTGACAACAGCGAGTGCTTCCTCATCATCATTGTTTGCTTTCCATTGCGGCAGGTAATTATGCAATTCACCAAGAACCTCAACAGCTTCCTCGATAAATATTTCAACAATTTCTTCATCGGCATCATCAGCCAGAATTGAGTATGCTTCTACATCCTGCGGAGACACCTCGGGTTTTACAGGTGCCAGCTCTGTGGCGGACTCACCAGCTCCCGCTTCAGCTTCAGCTTCAGCTTCCGCTTCAATTTCTATTTCCTGGTCTGTAAGGTCTATTGATGTCTCATCAATAGACGGTTCTTCATTATCATCACCAGCTGCTTCAGCCACCTGCGCAGCTTCAGTCACAGCCGTATCAGCCGCCGGGTCATCATAGGTACTGGTGATGGCAGCCAGCAAATCTGCTGCTGCATCACCGGCATTCAAACCCTGCTCAACACCTGGCCGCCCCTCGGACAAAGCTTCAAAAAAATATTCGATGGAAGTCACAACATCGGCAACAGTGTCCTGCTCTTTTTCATCAGGATGATGATCATTATTCAGCAAGGCAACACGGATGTATTTCTGAAGCTTTTCAATCTGTGATTCTACGCGACCCAAAGGGAGCATCAGTGAAACGCCGCGCACCTCTTCCAGTCTGTTCAAAATAATTTCCAGCTGCTCTTTATCACCGATACCGGAAACATAAGACAATACAGCTTCTTTCGCTTCGCTGAAATTTTTCAGCCCTTCGGTCACAACTGCAAACACCACCTGGCGGTATTCTGCAGCCGGCACTGTCTGGTCTTCATGGTCACGATTCATATCAATGAAGCCGGAGCGTTCAGCGATATAATCTTTAAGTTCGGATTCAGCGTTTAATAACTCGTAAGCAACACCGGAAATAATCTTCTCACTAATCCCGGCATCACCTTTGGCAATGCTCTGCATTACATCACGCTGATCCATAATAGACTGACGCACGTTACCCATACCCAGCATACCGTAGGTATCAGCAATTCTTCCAAGTTGTTCTACAACCGCGTCTAGCTGCCCGAGATCACGCTCACTGCTTTGCATGAACAGTTCCAGAACATCTTTGACCTTGGTCAGATCTTCAGTAATACCTTTTGATACTGTGTCAAACAAGTCAGCATTCAAACCACCGATCATGGCTCCGGCATCATCCAACTCCTGAGGAATAAGATCGGACAGGTGATAAGCTTCTTTCACAGCGGTGATTGCTTTACTTTCTACACTACTGAGACCAACGTAGTACAAAATATTCTTGACCAGTTCTTTCGAATATTTGTCGGCAAATTTTTCTTCGCCATCATCAAGAATTAATTTTAACTGGCGGTCAATGGCACCAAGCAGCATTTTTATGCTCATGTTTGTGTTGATGCCCTGCTTCATCAAACCTTCAACCAGCGCACCTGCCACTATCCATATACGGCGAACTTCATCATTGCTGGAAATTTTTTCAAGTGAATTTAAAACTGCTTTGATACGTTGCAGACCAACGCGCTCTTTATTATTACGAATGTAATCAAGCAGGCCCAACTGATAATGTGTACGTAATCTTTTTACTTCATCCTGGAGCTTCCCGGCTTCAATAGCCTCGGCATCATAACCATCGGATGGCAGTTCAGCACTTTCGATATCGGGAGAAAATAAAGCGCTTTCAGATAACAATCCTTCTTTACGCGCTGTGCGAAGATCATTGAATAACGGCATCAATGCGATAGGCGCATCTTTTTTACCGGCCTGTATACCTTCTAGATAATCCGGCAACTGCAGCATGGCACGCATCAAAACATCATAGGTATCCTCTGCACGTTCTATATCACCTGCCAGTAGCGCAGCGGTTGTTTGCTGCATTTCCTCAGCAAGCATGGCCGCGCCATAAATTTCAACCATCTGCAGAGTGCCATAAATAAGCTGCAAATGTTCAATGCAGTTTTCCAGGTTCTCATCAGTTTTATTTTCAATATATTCGTTGAGGTTTGCCTGTGCATCAGACAAAACATCATCAAGCTGCGCTTTCACCCAGCTCAGTGAATTATATTCGACTGTATTTTCAACATTCATAATCTGATCACCTGTGCCAGATTACCTTACGCCTGCTTCTCTAGAATAACAGTTTCCACATTGTCATCATCTGTATCCGATGGCAGTTTGAAACCGGATACAGAGCGACCCAGTTCCGCAGACAGTTCATTCAAAGAGATAAGCGAGCTTGATGTTTCTTCAGTACCTTCAGAGGTTTGCAGGGTAATTTCCTGAATCACGTTCATTGATTCAGACACCGACATCGCAACTTTTGATTGCTGTTTGGTTGAATCAGAAATACCCTTAATCAGATTTGATAATTCAATTGATACCGTTTCAATTTCTTTCAGTGCAATACCTGATTCCTCGGCCATGGCAGCTCCACTCACCACACCGGCGGTACTCATCTCCATGGATTTAACAGCTTCATTAGTATCTGCCTGAATCGTATTTACCAGACCCTCGATCTGCTTGGTCGCGTTACCCGCACGTTCCGCCAGTCGTTGCACCTCATCCGCAACCACCGCAAAACCACGACCTGCATCACCCGCAGTCGATGCCTGAATCGCTGCATTCAACGCCAGAATGTTTGTCTGGTCGGCAATCTCGGTAATCAGCCCCACGATGTCACCGATTTCCTGTGAAGATTCACCCAGACGTTTAATACGTTTAGATGTCTCCTGAATGTTTTCACGAATTTTCTCCATGGAGCCGATGGTGTTACTTACCACCTGCGCACCTTTCTGCGCAATTTCCAGCGACTGTTGCGCAACGTTGGCAGAGTTATCCGCATCGTGCGATACCGTCAGCATGGATTCGGCCATGTCAGTTACCGCAGCACTGGCAGAAGCAATTTCACGCGCCTGCCTGTTAGATGCCTGCGCCAGTTCATTCGCCGTTTGTTGTGTTTTTTCTGTAGAGAGTGATACTTCTGATGCCGTATTATTAATGGTTGTTACCAGGGTACGTAACGCGTCGATGGTGAAGTTTACCGAGTCAGCGATGGCACCGGTAATTTCCTCGGTCACCGTAGCATGCACAGTCAGGTCACCATCCGCAAGATTAGCCATTTCATCCAGCAGTCGCAGAATCGCGCGCTGGTTTCGCCGGTTATTTTCTAACGCATTTTCCTCACGTTTTCTGGCCTCTTTCAGCAACATAATACCGCCGATAATAATGAGCAACACCGCAACGCCACCGAAACCTACACCTGCCCATTGAATCAGGTCGAGCTCTTTACCCTGGGCAATAATTTTTTCCTGGAAATCTTCAAGTGATACCAGAATTTTCTCCGAGTCACCACCTACCAGGCCGGCAGCATCCTTTACTTCAAACAGCTCTGGTGAGAGCTCCAGAATACCCGCAATATTGTCACTTACCGCACTAATCAGCATTGCCACTTCACGCAGTTTGGCAACAGCTTCCTTGTCGGTCACTTTTTCGATACGCAAACCCTTTGAACCTTTTAACAAGCCTTCGAGCACACGACCGAATAATGCTGCGTCCCGGCCAAATCTGTCTGCCGCTGCGGCAGCAGCTTCACCACCCGCAAGCACCTGGTTCAGGTTGTTCTTAATACGCTGAGATAACATCATCTGACGTGTTGCCAGATAAATCTGGCGTGGCGATGCATTCTTTTTAATCAGAACACCTACCACTTCATCTGAATAGGTCAACATCTGTGGAATGAAGCTTTCAATTACCTGATACAGCTCCCGTACTTCGGCAATCGACTGACGACCATTTACGATAACTCCGATATTATTTCTATAATTGCGCCAGTCAGCTTCAACCCGGCTGAGCGCAGGCAATAAATCAGGTGAAATAGCTGCCGTAGAAATATCACCTGTGCGATAAGTATTGATGATATTGTCGAACTTGATGCGTGAAGCCAGCAGGCGATCAAACGCTTCTTCATTACCGGACGATGCGCTTAGAGAAAAAGTTGCCATTTGCTGTGATAACAGCAGCTGTTCAGCAGACAACTCCACATGACGCTGCAAAGTCGCTCGCTTATCCGCCACATAAACCAGACTACCCAACATAAGGATGATAAATACTGATAGTAACAAACCTATTATTACCAGCGGTTTACCAATTGCTATATTTTTTTTCTCTGCGCTCATAAGGCATTCTCTCCAATTAACTTAATTACGTCTGCTGTGTTGATAACGTATTAAGT